>CAZWAW010000084.1:0-13659 GCA_964632025.1 uncultured Sporosarcina sp. | reverse complement strand
TAAGCCTGGATTAGCGCTTCGCATCCAGTCTTACGGCTTCGGCGACCCCTTTGCCACGCCTGCGCTAGGGTGTTCATTATCGAGAGAAATATGATTTTGAGTTGTATATAATGTGATTACTTTTTGCTACTAATTATAGTCAAGAAAGACACACTCCAGGTTGCAGATTTCATCGCAGATAATGAAAAGCTCTTTCTCACATAGACCATCCAGCGTAGGCGCGTCTTCGTGGTAGCCGGAGCGATAAGACTGAAAGTGGTCTCCTTTCTGGCTTATCGCGGGAGGCATCCACAAAGCGTCGAAGCGGTATTGGTAGGAGTTCTGTTTCATTCCAAGTATTGGGACTTTTACAGAGGTTTCCCAAAAGCCCCTGTAAAGCGTATACGCCCTAATCATTAGTTCAACATATATAGTTCTCCATTCACTTCAATGCCCTTAATCTTCTGCTTAACTCATTAAAAACCTTATCGAGGTCAGCATACCTTTTATCCCCTTGTTTCATCATACTCAACTGTCCAAGCACTGCCTGCAGCTCCGTTTCAAGTCGCAAACGTTCCTCAACCGCCTTTTCAGGTTGCACTATGGCACTGCGCTCTTTCCATTCAGCATATGTCAGCGGTATTTTCCGCACTGTCCCCTGCTCGAATAGAAGCAGTCCATCTGCCATCCGCTCCGTGAAATAACGATCATGCGAGGCAAACAGCAACGTTCCTTGAAACGTCTCCAGTGTCTTTTCTAACTCTTCTCTTGATGGTAAATCAAGATGATTCGTCGGTTCGTCCAGCAGTAATACGTCCGTTTCTTCGACAATGAACTGCATCAATTTAACCTTCACCCGCTCCCCCACGCTGAGGGCCGACAACGGCAGGTCCCACTGTTGCTTTGAAAATCCAAGGTTCGTCAAATGGGTACGGATTACTCCCTGTTCACGGAACGTATCCACATGAAAATAATTCGCCATCGTCATGTCTTTTGGAAAGTCAGTTGCTGTCTGACTCAAATAACCAATCGTCATTCCATTCGTTTTCCAGAGATCCCCTATATAAATATCTTCTCCAAGTATCATTCGGAAAAGCGTCGATTTCCCTGCACCATTTGGACCGATAAGACCAACCCGCTCACCCGCTTGTACAGTAAACGAGACGTCTGCAAAAAGTTCATGCCCGTTGAATAACTTTCGGACATCTTTCAACTCCATGACTCGTTTCCCTTTTTTCTTCCCGCTTTTGACATCAAAAGACACGGTAATTTCGTCTTTAGGCTTCTCAATACGATCTTTTTCCAATTCTCCTTCGAGCCGTTTATGCTTCGAGCGGATTTGAACATCGCGTTTTTTTGCCTTCATCCGGAAGTATTCCTTTGCCCCCATCATTCTTCCGCCCTTTTTCGTCGATTCCGCATGTGCCTTCGCAGACCAATTTTCCAACTCTGCGATTTGTTCTTCCACTTGCTCAATCTTTCGCTGTTGCTGTCCATAATGCTTCAACTGGACTTCCCGATTCGCGTCCTTCAGATTCCGATATTGCGTATAGTTTCCTTTGTAGACCGTCAGTTTGCCGTGCTCAATTTCGAATACAAAATCCGCCGTCCTGTCGATGAAATGCCGATCATGAGAGACGATCAGATACGTACCAACATCCTCATTGATGATCCGGATCAATTCTTCCAGACTGTCACTGTCCAAGTGATTCGTTGGTTCATCCAAAAGGTTCAGCCTGCTCTTCTCAGCGAGCGCAGACGACAGCCGCATCTTCATCCGCTCCCCGCCGCTTGCAGAACAATATTCAGCACGCTCCGGTACTTTCCACTTCCGCCGGTACGTATGGGTTTCTGCCCGTTCCCAATCGATTGCCCCTTCGTCTTCTTGTTCCTGCCTAAAATAGGTAATGGACGGCGGCTTGCCATTCCAATTGACTGAACCTGACGTCGGCACCGACTCCCCTGCTAATAATGACAGCAGCGTCGTTTTCCCCGCGCCGTTCGCTCCAACAATAGCAATGCACGCTCCTTCTGGAATATCCGCAGACACTCCATCAAAGATTACCGTTTCACCATGCGCAACTGATACTTGATTTACTGTTCCAATTAGCATATCCATTCCTCCAAGTCTGGAGGGAATACAAAAATCCCTCCGACATAAAATCGGAAGGATTAGTCATTATTCATCCAAATTCAAAGTTCTCAAAAAAGCCTCTTGCTCGTGCAAAGAGGAAGGAACTTATTTAAATGTGGACAGACTAATCCTATTTTCCGTTCGAATAAAAAATTCAGTTTCCCGGAATTAAAAGATTAGTACTTCATTGTCCACACGTCATTCCTTCCTCTTTAAAGTTACACCTATTATATCACATTATTCAGTTTAATGGGATTGATTTCAATGAATTGGTCATGCTGTAAATACTATCAGCTATCCGGATTATCCGATTCTATCCGTTTCATGAATTCCTCCACAGCACTATAACCTTGCTGCTTAAGATACCAGTTATTCGCCGCAGCTTCGATCAACCCCGCAATATCACGACCCGGTTGAAGTTGAATTTGGATATGCGGAATCTGAACGTCCATATACTCCACATATTTCGTTTCCTGCTCCAACTCATTATTCAAGTCATTTTCCTTCCACTTGGTCAATTCGATGTCTAGTGCAATCCGCGTTTCATCCTGGAAAGCAGCTCTTCCATAAAGGCGCACCACATTTAACAAACCAATACTACGCAATGCAAGAAATTCTTTGCTATTTTCGTCATGCGTGCCCAGCAGAGTTTGTGGGCTAAGTTTTTTCAACACCACGACATCATCCGCTACAAGCCGATGTCCCCGACCAATCAATGTATGAGCCGTCTCACTCTTCCCCACACCAGACTTGCCGCGGAGTAGAATACCCATCCCCGATACATTGACGCAAACACCGTGAATTGCGATTTCTGGAGCCATTGCTTTCACAACATAGGCATCCAATTTCGCGCTCAATTCACTCGTGGAATCACGAGTACGTAACACCGGGATTTGCTCTTCCGTACAGTATTGGATTAGGCCAAGTGGCTCCTCCTGTTGGGATGTGATAATGATACAAGGCGGCGCATATTGAACAATATTTGCAATTCGTAACTTGCACTCTTCAAACGTCAGCGTATGAAGGTAATTCACTTCGTTTTTACCTAGAATTTGAACATGTTCTGTTGCAATGAAATCGAACTTATCCATAAACTCCAATCCTGGACGACGTACTTTGGATTTCTTTATAATTCGATGCAACTGGTCATGCCCACTCAACACTTCCAATGAAAACGTATTAATAATTTCTTCAATCGTAATATTTTTCATGACGGTCCCCTATTCTTCAGTCTTCTTATTTCGATTTCTTTCTCTAATCCTACCCTTAAAGTACTAAGAATAGGTCCTACAATTTTGTGTCCAAATCTTTTTACTGATAAATTTTTCACAATCGTCGTTAAGTGGAGCTAACCGATCGGCCACTTCCCGATTTCAACTATTCGATTTCTCCGAATGGTTGACTACTCTTACTCAAATCATACCAAATAACGATTGACCTACCCCACTTATAGACAAAGTTTCATCTTCATCAAAAATTTTGTATCCTTTTCCCGGTTCCCCTTCTATATAACTGTTAAAAGGGGGAATTCTACAAATGATTACAAACCTAGCAACATACACGCACTTCACAAACACACATGATATGGACGAGGCAGCAAGGCAACAGTTCGACCCGCAATCCGCAAATTAGAAAAGCTCGACATCATCGAACGCATCCATTATATCCGCCCTGTCATGAGCGGTCTAGGCGCTAACATTTATGTCATTAAACCTTATAATGACCAGTCGAAAATGAACAGTCCAGACAACAAAACATAAAACAATAAATAATCTGCGTGGCTATTATTCAGGTGCGCTAAGAGAGCTGATTGAAAAGGCTTTGTTTGGTGATGCTTTTAAGCAGTATGATGTGCCGGTTGAGGGGTTTTATTGGCAATAGGGTCCGTGTGTTGAATTCCTTATTAGCTCGTTGTCGTGCATCCCTACAACACCACTGCCAACGCTTTGGGCATCGCACACCACATAATTGATTGTAAAAGGGACTCAATTTGCCGTAAAGTAGATAAGCACATATTGACACGTCCATTTTTCTCTGCTAAATTAACATCTAACAACTAATGTCTGTTGCGAGAAAAAATACAAAAAGAACCCTGTTCCTTAGAGAGTTGGCGCTTGGTGAAAGTCGACGAACAGCCATTATCTGAGATATAAAGCCGAAAATTCAGTAAGCTTTGATGGTTTTCCACCGTTATCTGGAGCACGTATGAGAATACGTTGACTGAAAGCCGTTTGTTTTTTAGAAACTTGCGGAGTTATGGGTATCGCGAGCACAAACTCGTCCCTTTTTAGGGTCGAGTTTTTTTATTTTCCAAAGCTGGAAGGAGATTACTCATTATGAAAAATTTAATTGTCGTCTTAGGTTCGCTGATTATTGCATTTGCTTTTAACTGCTTCCTTGTACCTTTCGGGATTTTAAGTAGTGGAATTAGCGGAATCGCAATCTTACTCGGGTTAATCAGCCCATTTAACACCGGTCTATTGAATCTAGTCCTTAACTTGCCTTTGATTGTTTTAGGCTACTACAAACTCGGAAAAACAATCACCATCAACACGATGGTTTGCGTCGTGTCACTCTCGGTATTCTTATATGTGATACCAGTCGTTGCTGTTACAGACAATATCCTGTTGTCAACGGTTTTCGGGGGCGGAATTGGTGGTATGGGCGTTGGTCTTATCCTCAAATACTCAGGAACCTCTGGTGGTTTGGATATTATTGCGATTATCGTTTCCCGCACAAGTTCTTTCAGTATAGGCCTTCTCCTCACGGGAATGAATGGCGTAATCGTGCTACTTTCAGGATTTGTTTTCGACTGGGAAATCGCGTTGTATACCCTGTTGTCTATCTATATCACAGGTAAAATGATCGACACAATCTTCACGGACCACGTCAAATTGACGATGCAGATCGTCACGACAAAAGGTGATTTAATACGCAACGAGTTACTGGACTCCATCTATCGTGGCATTACGATTACGGAGGGTTACGGGGGCTATACGCGTGAGAAGAAAGACATTTTAATGATGGTTGTCACACGTTACGAAACGTTACATGTTAAAAAGATTGTCCGAAAGCATGATGAAGATGCGTTTATCAATATTTATGAGACCGTTGAAGTTGACGGGAAGTTTTCAGTTAACTAATAGAACGGAAAAAAAATAGGTGCCGGTTCTAAAACAACTCCAAATTGTTTTAGAACCAGGTACCTATTTTAATTCAATATATCGATCAAGAAATTGATCTACTGTCATTTTGTATTTGCCTTCGTCCAAAGCAATGGATTCACCGTGATTCGCATTTGGAACAATCAAGAGTTCTGCGTCACTTGAAGTATGTTGATACAAATTCTTTGTCAACTCCGTTGGAACAAAAGTATCGCTTTCCCCATGAATATATAAGACCGGGACAATCGTCTTCTTCACTTCTTTCAGTGCACTCGCTTCCCTGAATGAATAACCTGCCCTGATTTTCGTTAATACGCTGGTGCTATCTAGCAACGGAAATGCCGGCAAATGAAACATTCGATTCATTTGATATGCGAATAATTGATAGACGGATTCATACGGACTATCCGCTATGATGGCCTTTACCTGGCGCGGAAGTTCTTCTTCTCCACTAGCCATCAAAACGGTCGCCGCCCCCATCGATAAACCATGGTAGGCCACTTGCGTATCAGGTCCAAGCTTCTTCACTAAAAGTTGTGTCCAATCGATCAAATCAAGCCGATCAGGCCAGCCAAACCCATAATAATTCCCTTCGCTCTTTCCATGTCCCCGTGCATCAGGCATGAAAATGTTGTAGTCCAAATCGCTATAATAATGCTGTCCAAATAGCCCCATTTGCTTCGCGTTTCCTAAATAGCCATGCGTTAAAATGACCAATTTATCTGTTGGCTTGGATGCTGGCAAATAGTAGCCTGACAGTTTCAGTCCGTCACGTGACGTTAAAGTAAGTCTTTCAAATTTTTGAGCCGCAACCCAATCTATCCAATCTCCATTCAAAAAAAGGTCCATGGTCTGATCCGACACTTCCAAATCCGCATTCTTCTGCAAGAAGTCTTTCGGTCCTCGCTTGACTGCTAGCTCATAGAAAAAGAAGCTGCCCGCGATTTGGATCACCAAGAAGACAATAGCAAAAAGAACAAGTAGCTTCTTCCAATTGATTCGAATCTTACTCATTCCCCTTTACTGTTCTATCTTTTAGCATGCATGATGCCTATAAATAGTATAGTAGAAAAACTGAGGATAATGAAAGAAATCATCGCAATTACATGAATTACCAAAAGGTTTCTGATAGTCTGCCGCGCCAATTAAGTGATTGGTGCCTACGCAAGAAATAACGGTACCTATTTTTCACACTCCTACATAAAAAAACGTTCCCTGGACACAATAGAAAGGATCAAATCATTCTACAAAAGGAGGTTCAAGTCATGTCGGTGGAAAATAAAAACAAAAATAAGGACAAAGGCAAACAACGAAATGCCCTCAAATACGATACAAAGCCGAAAAACGATGTTGAGTTTGCAAGCGAAAGCGAATTTCTAAATTTAGATGGTAAGAAAAACAAAAGAAAAAATTGAAAACAGTGCCTGTTCACCATTAGCGTGACAGGCACTGTTTTCACCCCCTAAAGAACTGTTAACCTTGATTTCTAAGCAACCCATGATTTGTATTCTACTAATCGCATCCAACATAAAACGTTATATCATCAATATTTCCCGAATGTCTTCTTCGGTAAAAGTAGACGACGCTTTCTCCTCAGAATCGATGATTTCTTCAATCAGATGCCTTTTTTTATCTTGCAATTCATTTATTTTTTCTTCGATTGTACCGCGGGCAACAAGCTTGATGACTTGTACAACATTTGTCTGGCCAATACGATGCGCACGATCAGCTGCTTGCTCCTCAACCGCAGGATTCCACCAAATGTCATATAGAATAACGGTATCTGCTCCCGTCAGATTGAGACCTGTACCGCCTGCTTTCAAGGAAATGAGAAATAAATCACGTTCACCTGCATTGAATCGATTACAAATTTCCACGCGTTTCTCTGATGGCGTTTGTCCATCAAGGTAGAAATAAGGCAGTTCTTGATTCGCTAACTCTCTACCTATAAGTCCAAGCATTTTCGTGAATTGGGAAAAAATCAACACCCTTCTTCCCGAAAGCTTTGACTCCTCTATAATCTGCATTAGCTGTTCAAATTTCCCCGAACTTCCTTTATAGCCATCCACAAATAAGGCTGGGTGACAGCAAATCTGTCTTAACCGAGTCAAACCAGCCAGAATTTTGATACGATTTTTCCGGAGTGTATCCTTGTCGAGATGTTTCAGTGTGTCGTGTCTGAGCTTAGCCAAAAAGGCAGCATATAGCTTCTTCTGATCAGGTAGCAACTCCACCGATTCCAGCAACTCGACTTTTTCAGGAAGCTCCGAAAGGACATCCCTTTTCAACCTACGAAGCAAAAATGGACGAATCCTCCGGGCGATCGTTTTCCTTGGGAGATTACTGTATTCCTTAAGACCCTGAAATAATTCAGGAAAGACAACCCGAAAAATGGACCATAGCTCTTCTAATGAATTCTCTATCGGTGTGCCAGTGAGGGCGAAGCGGTTATCTGCCTGTATCTTCCGTGCTGCTTTTGCTGTTTGTGTCACAGGATTTTTAAATGCCTGTGCCTCATCAAAATAAACGGTATGAAAGAACTGTTTTTCGTACCACATAATGTCACTGCGCAATAACGGATAGGAGGTAATAAGAACATCCATATCCATTACATCCTTCTGTAAATTGCTCCGCTCTGTCTTATTACCATCTACCACAACAGCTTGAATCTCTGGAGAAAACTTCATGATTTCACTTAGCCAGTTATACGTCAAAGATGATGGGCAGACAATAAGAACCGGGAGCTTCTTTTTACGAATGTTAGGAAGCTCGGATAAAATAAACGTGATGCTTTGCACTGTTTTACCCAGCCCCATATCATCTGCAAGAATCCCGCCGAATCCGTAATGAGCAAGTGTTTTCATCCATTTGTAGCCATCTTTTTGGTAGTCCCGTAATAGTGGATCCAAACTTTCTGGGACTTCAAACTCCAAACTTTCTGGATTGTGGACGTTCTCCAAAAATTGCAGGAACGATTTCTCTAACGTGAATACATCACGATCATCGACGGAATCAAGAAGCTGAAGACCTTGAGCGAATGGTAATTTTAAACCACTTTCCAATTCTTCATTCTGAGCCGGAAGTGCATTCAAGAAGCGGTTCATTTCTTCAAATTCCCTAGTCTCCAATGAGAGTATTGATCCATTCCCCAATCGATAATACTTCCGTTTTTCTTGTAAAGCCAATAGAACTTCACGTATGTGCTTTTCAGGGATACCATCGAGCTCAAATTTGAATTCTAGCCAATTGGTTCTCTCTTTTTTCATCTTTACAGTAATCTTCGGGTGAGCTTTCCCTCTAAATATCCTATTTTTCACAGCCGTAGTTGCATATATTTGTGCAAGCATTTTAAGCTTCGGAACGACATGATACAAAAACGCATACTCCAATTCTTCATTATGTAAAAAATAACCGCCGTCCGTCTTGGAAAACAAACTTTTTTCTAGTAACTGCAAGATCTCTTCTTCCTTATCCATATCCCTGACGAAGGTGGAGCTTGCTGGAATATCCCGAGGAAGCTCCAAAGGATTAATCATAGTATTTTCATAATAAAACTCTAAGCCTACGAGCAAGCGGTTTTTCACACGATCCAAGTACACTTTAGCAATTAGCGGTGTCTTAACAAGTTGCTTATACATACTGTCCGATAGTTGTACATTGCCTAGTTTCTTCAAACCGGGCACCACTTTTTCTAGAAAAAAACTAACCTGCTTCTGAGGAATCGAAATTTGATTCGTTCCTGAACCATCAAGCAACTCCTTTAGGTCCGAGACACGTTTGCAGTCCTCACTTTTCAGCTGAATTAGCTTCCCTTCAGATAAGACAGAGCTGTATGAATTCAGCACAATCATTTGATTCAACCCTTTGATTTTCAGTTGATAGCCCTTGCCCTCATCTTCAGCAAAGTCAAACTGTAAAGAAAGTGGTTCGTTCGTTACGTGAAGACCGACATACACATTACCGCCGTATTCCAATTTAATCGATGGTACTCTTTCAAGTATAGGTAATAGCCTGTCCCAAGAAGATGGAGGAATCAGTAATGTTTGATGATCGCTGACATAATTTGATTTCCCCAACAATTCATCAACATACACATCTCCATCATGGATTACCTCGATAAGCTGCTCAATCAAAGCATTTGTTTCTTTTTGAAAGCAATGAAGATTTGGATCGAACGTGAATGAATTCGAAAGCAAGCTAGTATATCCGTCTTTCACATGTTTCAGAAAGTCCCTGATATTCTGCACATTAGTAGGGCCAATCTTCATCTGTATTCCAAATATATGCCGTCCCCCGCCCAGGGTAACGGGTTTGCACGTAAACTCCGCATCAAGCACTTGCCTGTTTTCAAAGTGAAGCTGATGACCGCTTGAGCGTTTAGGTTGGGCATTGAAAAGTGTCAGTAAGCCTTCCGTTAGTTCTTGATTTGTTAATGAGTCAGACTGGAGTTCACTAGGAATTTTAGGGGTTATTCCCTGACGCTGAAGTACGTAAATCGACAATAAAACAGCTGCAATATGCTGACAATCCATTTGAAAAGAAGCTAGCGCAGGACAGCTACATTTCGTGAGTAAACCACCTTTTTCATCCTTTTTAATACTGACATGAAAATCTTCCATTCCTGCAACCGTTGCTTCACAACCATCAGAACCGTAATTTTCAACCGTTACTTTATTAGCACGATAAAAAGCTTCACCTCTTTTGAAGGAGACTGTACCGCACATTTCTTTAATTAACTCTCTGTTTAATTTTATAGTCAAATGCCTTGCTCCTTCCACGTTTCGGATACCGGGTGCCGGGTTCTTGCACTATTACCTTGAGTATACCAAATAGATATTCTAACTGAGATTCACCGTTGAAAATAACCATATGGTGCAAGATAAACGGACCTCCATTTGAAGGGCAATTATGTCCTTTAATGACTGAAAATATTTCTACATTCTTGAAACTAGCGTTAAGCGGCAACTTAAAATTCATTAATTTCTTCATCAACATTATTGAAAGCCATGATTGTTTTTTTTGAATAGACACTAAGGTATAGTAAGGCTAGGTGATGATATGAAAACAAAAATTTACGTAAACAATGACAAATTCATAGCAGGGATGACCATGAAAGATGGAGCCGAACTTGAACACAACAATATGGCGCTTCATGCCTGTGAAACCCCTGATAAAATAATCGAAAACCGCAAGAAATTAGCTGCCTCCTTGCAACTCGAGCTGAGTGACTTCGTTTGTGCCACTCAAACACACAGCGCCAATTTCCATCGCGTAATGCCCGACGACAAAGGACGAGGTGCCGAGCGTGTGGACACTGCCATTGCTAACACAGACGCCCTTTATACTTACGAGTCCAATCTTGTATTATGCAGCTTCACCGCCGATTGTGTACCCGTGATTTTTTACAATGAAGTGAATGGCCTAATCGGCGTGATCCATTCCGGATGGCAAGGCACAGTCAAAGAAATCACCTCGAAACTTTTCGAGCACTTAACAACAGTTGAACACTGTAATCCAAGTGATTTCCACGTCCATATTGGTGCAGCACTAAGCCAGGATAAATTTGAAGTCGATGAAGATGTCTATATGAAATTCAAAGACCTTGGCTATGCGGATGAAGTTATGTATTACAATGACGACACTCACAAGTATCACATCGATAATCAGCTCACCGTGAAAATGCAATGTGAGTTGGCGGGAATTCCGGCTGAGCGAATTACGATTGATCGGACTTGTACGTATGTAGATCCGGCTGGTTTTTCTTATCGAGAGGATAGGCAATGTGGAAGGCATTTGAGTTTTGTTGTGAAAAAGGGCATTGACCAAATGGAGATACAGTAACAATCAACTCTATCAATGAAGTATATCCGAAAAAGCACATCAACGTATAAAGTTGATGTGCTTTTTCGGATATTACTGTTTTCTCAAATAGTGAAACTTCCCTCTTGCCGTAGGGTTCACCGTAACTAATGTAAATGCGGTTTTAACTATCAACGTTTATTGAATTAGATAATTATGAAGTCGACTCAAATAATTAAGAATTAGTCAAAATGAAATGATATTTCTCTTCAATATATATTGTATCTTCGATTTTGACTTCCTCGTCCATTTGGTGAAGCTTATTTAGTTTTAGTACTGAATTAGGTTATAAGAAAGCCTACAGTTAACACATGAATTTCAGCATTTCCACCAATTATTTACCTCTATGCGAATACAAGTTGATACCTTTTAAACATGTTACAATCAATGCATGAAGAACAGTTGGAGTGACGAAAATGAGTAAACGAGAACAACAAAAACAACAACGCCGTCAAAACATCATTAAAATTGCAAAGGATTTATTTTTGGAACAAGGCCTACAAACTATACAAATGCAAGATGTTGCGACTGCTGCCGACATCGGGATTGCGACGTTATTCCGTTATTTCCCTAAAAAAGAGTATTTAATGATTGCGGCGACCAATGCGATTACATATGAAATGGCCACGGATGTTGGAAAGATTACTGAGCAGACGGTGACGGCATATGAAAAAGTCGAGCAAATTTTGGAGTATTATATGAGCATAACGAAGGATCCACAACTGCGTTTAGCGAAATACTTCGAGTCCTTTGATTTATATGAAAAGATAGCGGAAGAATCGCCTGAGCAATATGATGAGTACTTATCTGCACGAAGCAAATTAGCCGCTATTTTATTAACAGTAGCAGAACAGGGAAAGCAAGACGGCTCGTTAAGATCCGATGTTGATTTGGATGTATTTATCATGACAATGGTGCAAAACTTTAGCATATTCACTTATAAATCAAGCCTAACAAAGCATGATACCAATCTTTCGATGTTGCTTTCTGCGGACAAGCAGCTGGCGATGATGAAGGATGTATTTTTACGCTATATTCAGCCATTACAAAAACTGGGCGTATGAATTGACATTTAAATAAGAAAGTTGTTTACTTAAAAGTATAAAAGGTGATAGTCAACTATCACCTTTATGCGAATCTATTATAGGAGGTATTTTATATGAGCCGTTTATCAGGTAAAGTAGCGATCATTACAGGAGCAGCACAAGGTATGGGTGCAGCACACGCAAAATTATTCATTGAGCATGGTGCAAAGGTTGTTTTAACAGACTTAAATGAGGAAAAAGGAAATGCTTTCGCAGCTGAATTAGGTGAAAATGCCCTTTTCATTAAACAAAATGTAACATCTGAAGAAGATTGGGCGACAGTTATTGCGAAAACAGAAGAAGCTTTCGGTCCAGTAAATGTATTAGTAAATAACGCCGGTATTACAATGGCGAAAAATATGCTTGATATTACAGTGGAAGAATACCGTCGTATTGTAGACATTAACCAAGTGTCAGTATTCTTAGGTATGAAATCTGCAGCAGTTTCAATGATGAAAGCTGGTGGTGGTTCAATCGTCAACATTTCTTCAATGAACGGTTTAGTTGCTGGTGCTGTAGGTTACACAGATACAAAATTCGCGGTTCGTGGTATGACGAAAGCAGCTGCAATCAACTTAGCGCCAATGGGTATTCGTGTAAACTCTGTACACCCAGGCGTAATCGCTACACCAATGGTTGTACAAGAAGATACAAAAGCTGCTGTAGAAGAATTTTCTAAACATATTCCATTAAAACGCGTAGCACAACCAGAAGAAGTTTCAAATATGGTACTATTCTTAGCTTCTGATGAGTCTAGCTACTCAACAGGTTCAGAATTCGTTATCGATGGCGGATTAACTGCACAATAATAGTAGTACATGAAAAATCCATATAAGGTTTGTAAAGGTCGATTTTCTATTAACTTAGAAAATCGACCTTTGTTTTTCCGTAAATAAATAACCTCATTTACTTATGATACGGTTCCCCGTAATGCACCTACATTAGTTACTTTTATTTTAACTTTCTTTATAGCCTTCAATTTTATCTTGAATCCATCTTTTATGCCTCAAAAGTTTAATTCCAGTTTAGCCCTTATTCATTATGGAAGTCACAGACAGGTTAGTTGCATGAGTTTTATTTGTAATGAGGAATGTTTTATATTTTGTCTAATTCATACTTAACAACAATAATGCCGCTAAAGTTAATAAATATTTATTGATAAACAATAAATAATGCGTTAAAATGAAACATACAATATATATGTGAATTGCTTTTCATGAAACCAGAAATGATTTAACGATATGCGGTGTAATCAATGGCTAACCTTGCTATATTGAAAATATGGAAAGGCAAAACCCATTCGATTGTCAACTCTAGAGGCGATTCGTAAGGCTTTAGAATGTCACCTGGAGATATTTCAGAATACAAAAGTGACGAAGACATTTAAAGTTTGGTTAAATGCATTGTGGAGGAAAGTAGGACTTAGTCTGACAATTAT
>CAZWAW010000083.1:0-13690 GCA_964632025.1 uncultured Sporosarcina sp. | reverse complement strand
TTCTCAAGGCTCAGTCTTTTTTTAAAAAACTTTTTCTGAGCTTTTTTTGTTATGCTGTTTTATAGATTTTGAGCGTTTTTTTATTTTCATGGGAGTTGAAGTAGAACAGAGACACTTCATAAACAATCGCGCCCTTTTCTTGAAGATTGGCTTAGTATAGAATCTATTCTTTTTTATATTAATTCAATTCATTACACAGTGCTTTAACCTCTTCAGTTTGCTTGAGAATGCACTTATTCACGTAGTACATCACCCCTTATGACAATGGTATTGATTGGAACACAAGGTTACTTCTTGTCAACTAATAGCTGAATTTTGAAGATATTTGTAATGCCTGTGCGGTCGGTGACTAGTGTGATTGAAATCAAATCACCTTCTGATAAATCAGAAAGCTGGATAACAGCATCCTGCCGATATATACTCACTTCTCCCCATACATCATATTGAAACTCACCACGATAATTCTCATCATTGAGGGAAATACCTTCAACCAATATAGAATTCTTGCCAACTTCTTTTACTTCTGCATAGAATGTCTGTATATCAGAATGCGACATCACCCATGCATCTTCTTCGTAACCTTTATAGGCATTAACATATCCCGCAAAATAGCTAATCAATAGGCCTATGAGTAAAACTATTATGGTCATAACAATAGCTACTGTATATGGAGGAACCATTGAAGTACGCTTGCCCTCGGTTGCTCCTAAAGCCTTATTGATATGCCGTTTATAGACTTGAAAATAGACAGTAACGGTAGCGACTAATATAATTAGAATTGCAAACAGTGCGAGAAAATAAATAGGAAAACCCATGTAATTGCCTCCTCTATATTCCGAAATATTCTTTAAAAATGTTGTAATTGTTTCTTGTTACATCAACACTTTTACCATTAGTCATTGTAAGGATAAACTTCGACGAAAGAGTAGGTGTAATTCGTTTAACCTTATTCCTTGCAATCACAACAGAGTTACTTATATGCAAAATTTTGTCAAGATGAAAAAAACTGACAATTCCGTATAGTAGGTCGGTAGCTTGATATAGTACTTCTTGCGTTTGCACCTCAACTGCATGACCGAACGATTCGATACAAACAATATCCTCTACCGATAAAATGATCCGCGCATTTGTTCCTTTTTCTCTCACAGCCAGATTATCAATGAAACTGTTGGATTCACTTAATACCATCGCGGCAGTATCATCTATTTCAACTCCTCGTTCATCGTGATACATAGCCATGTTTCTAGTAGTTTAACAATCGGATTTTCGTATTTCAATCTATGAGGAACACTTTACAGATATAGCCACATAGATTACACAACATGATGTATGGACATTAGCATTTTTCTATTCGTCGCCTGTCTGCAGGCTTTTCCGCGTCTTTGGGAATGAGCCACCTATTTTCCGAATTTTGTAATACTTTTTTAATTCTGTTGTACTTGTTCTCATCACCCACGCTATTTTCACCCAAATTATTCCGTCTAATTGAAGCTAATATAATTGTTTCTTCTTAAACAAACTTGCGCCGTTAGCCATACATGTAGCGCAAAATCAGCGCTACACCACAGAGGATGAAAATGTATGCAGAACGGGTAGTGGATACTACGGCTGGCGAGGAAGGTCGATGAACTATGGTGCCTTAGAGCCCATCCGTTAGTCTGACTCCAACGACCACGGTGCATCACTGACTGTCGCACCCAATACGGGTAGCACTTATGGGAGATTAATCCTACTCTGGTTACTGCACCAGCCTTGCCTATATTTTCTGAAGAAAGGGGCTGATTTTTGATTTACCTTTCAATTCAACAGTATTCTTCTCAAGGCTCAGTCTTTTTTTAAAAATACTTTTTCTGAACTTTTTTTGTTATGCTGTTTTATAGATTTTGAGCGTTTTTTAATTTTCATGGGAGTTGAACAGGAACGTAAAGGATTGGATCCATGAGATCAAAACATATACATCTCGTATCCAAATCAGCTTTACATAATATTGCTTCACGGCAGTATTTAACTCCATTACTCAATAAGAAAAAAAGACAGCTGATTCTTCCCCCCATTTACTTGAAGAAGGATAGTCTTCATTTGCTATCTATCTTGTCCAACAATAACTTTCCAACCTCTTTTTTGCATCTGAACAGGGAAAGTTAATTTGGTTAAATTCCCATGTTCAAACAGTTCAATAGTAGCTTCAAACTCTGTTTCATTTACCTTTTTAAGCTCTACTATTTTAGTAGCAGTAACATCTGAGTGAATATCTTCGTCAAGAATACTTGAATATTGCTCTTTTTGCTCAGCTTTATCTGGAAATCTTATATCATCAGCATACTTTACCATTGATGATATATCCTTTGTCTCTACAGCTTGTAAGTAATTACTTACAAGGGTTGCAACTTTATCCTCAGTTGTTTTAGTTGAACAACCACCTAAAAATAGTAACATTAAAATCCCCAAAACTATAATCTTTCTCATTCTATTCCCCCATTTCATGTTCTAAGTAAAACTATACCATTAATGTTTAATTTAAACTGTTTTGTAGTTGAAGAAGGTAAGTTGTAGTAGTAGCAATTATAAGAGTTTTTAAATTTCATGGGAGGTCAAGAAGAAGGTTCATACTCTTAGAGTGTCACAATACAATATAAATAATCGAAAAATCGTATTCAAGAGAAGTACTCTCTTAAATCAGATTTTTTAAATTTAGTATAAATCTTTATTGTTTCTTCACATAAATTACTAAACATTAAAAAAATCCGTACGTAAAAAAAGAAAAGTTGTTCCCATAGGAGCAACTTTTCTTTTTTATTTATTTTTTCAACGTAACTTCTCAAATGTGATCGTAAAACTAAATTTGAACCTAAACCTTCACTTAATCGTGTTAAGGAAAATAATTGTATATTGAGTAAAGATCTTTTTTGTCAGATCACAGCAATAACAGTTACCAACTATAATATCGGTGGACAATCACACAAGTGACTTTATTAGTTAGTTCCGTTATTCCACCGTAACCGATTTCGCTAAATTTCGTGGTTTGTCAACGTCACACCCTCTGTAAAGAGCGGCATAATAGCTGATTAACTGCATTGGAATCACAGCTACAAGCGGGGTGAGTAATGCATGCACTTTTGGCAAGACTAAACGATCACCCTCTTCTTCTAATCCTTCCATTGAAATAATACAAGGGTTAGCTCCTCTCGCGACGACTTCTTTTACATTTCCACGAATATTTAAGCTCACAGCTTTTTGTGTAACAAGTGCAAAGACAGGTATTCCTTCTTCAATCAATGCTATAGTACCGTGTTTTAATTCTCCAGCCGCAAACCCTTCCGCTTGAATATAAGAGATTTCTTTTAACTTTAGTGCCCCTTCTAAACTGACGAAATAGTCCACATTGCGACCGATGAAGAATGCATTACGTGAGTTTTCTAAGAAGTCTAGAGCGGTTTTTTCCATCACTACTTTTGAATCCACAAGTATTTGGATTGCGTTTGCAGCAATGGCAAGCTCTTTCTTTAAGTCGAATTCTACGCTTATGCCTCTTTCTTTCGCTGCAACATAGGCTGAGATAGCAAGAACTGCAATTTGTGCCGTATAGGCTTTAGTTGAGGCTACTGCAATTTCTGGCCCCGCATATAACGGTAATGTGTAATCTGCTTCACGAGACATAGTTGAGCCGGGAACATTGGTAATTGCAATTGCAGTATACCCTAGCTCTTTTATTTTCACCAATACTTGACGACTGTCAGCAGTCTCGCCCGATTGTGTAATGAAAATGAATAACGGTTTATCTGTTAAAAGTGGCATGTTATAGCCAAATTCGCTTGAGATATGCACTTCTACTGGAATACCTGCGATTTTCTCAAAATAATGCTTGCCGATAAGACCGGCGTGATAACTTGTTCCTGCTGCAATAATGTAAAGACGGTCTGCTTTATTTATAGCGGTTAAGACATCAGTGTCTATCGTTAACTCGCCATGCTCATCTTCATACTTTTGAATAATTTTACGAACAACACCCGATTGTTCCTCAATTTCTTTCAACATAAAGTGAGGATATGTGCCCTTCTCGATATCGCTCATATCTAGCTCAGCCGTATAGGGGGTACGTTCAATAATTACGCCATCCAATGTACTAATTTCAATTGCTTCCTTGCGCAGAATGACAACTTCTTTATCATGCAATTCTACATATTGATCGGTGACTTGGAGCATTGCCATAGCATCCGAAGCAACGACATTGAAGTGTTCGCCAATTCCTACGAGAAGTGGGCTTTTATTTTTTGCGATGAAGATTACGTCCGTTTCATCTGCATCTAGCATAGCAATCGCATAAGATCCTTGAAGCAGAGTTAAAGTATGACGGAAAGCTATTTCAGTTTCCATGCCGCCTTTTACGAACTTTTCAACAAGTTGAACGATAACTTCTGTATCCGTATCAGAAATCATTTGAACATCATGTAAATGCTCTTTTTGTAGTTGTTGATAATTCTCTATAACGCCATTATGCACAAGTGAAAAACGATTGGATTCACTCTGATGAGGATGAGCATTCGTTTGGTTCGGTACGCCATGTGTTGCCCAGCGCGTATGACCAATTCCAGTAGAAGAGTGGATAGTCCAATCTACTGCTGAACGCAGGTCCGCAACACGACCTTTTTCTTTCACAACAGTAAGACCAACTTCATTACCAAGTGCGATCCCTGCTGAATCATAACCACGATATTCTAACTTTTCAAGTCCCTTAACCAGAATTTCTTTAGCATCTAACTCACCAATATAACCTACTATTCCACACATATTTATTCCTCCGATGTCTGCAAAATAAGCAACACTTAACTACACCTCAGCTAAATTAGCGATGTGCACTTGCATATCACTTGAACTATTTGCCTTTTTGCTCCTTTGTCCATTCGATTGCTCAAATGATTTACTAGCAAAATTACAACCGGGCAATTGCGATCGGGAGGCTTCCGCCGAATATTCGATACTCCTCCACCTCGTCTGCTGAAAATTAGTGATGTCCGATTTCTTCAGCACTGGCGCTTTAACTGTTTTCCGATTTACGTTTAACGCGTGATTTTCACTCCTTTTACACGCGGTGACCAATAGCCTATCTATTACGAGTAGCTATGAATCAACTTTATTATCTTACAGAACTTAGTATTTTCTTGTCAATAAATAACTGCGTGAGACTAGATTGATAATTGATTCCCCGGTAGTACCGATATCTTTCAGAATCTAACCGTACTAACTAAAGTATGCAGATTGCTAGTCAAATTGTGATATTTCTTGGAAAACCAAAAAAATCAGCCCAAAATACGAAATGGCTGATTACTTTTAGTGAAGTGAACCCGTTCTTCATTTAGAGGAATTTCTTTTTAGTATTAAGCCAATTAGGATAATAGCTGAAATTCCTAAGATCACTTTGCCCTGCCCACTCCAATTGAGAATTTGCAGAGTAGAGTATGCTTCAATAACCAGTGCAGGTATCTTTCCAAGTGTACTGGCTATCGAAAAGTTCAACATGCCAACGTTGCTACCTGCACTCGCCAAAGTAACTAAACCCGATGGCATAAACGGGAATACCCTGGATGCTAAAATTAGTAAAAAAGCTTCCATCCCCTTAGTTAGTTGTAATCTAATTAAATACTTATTATTAATAGAGACCTTAGTTTTCACTTTATTTATACCTATTCGATAGAGGTAAAAACTTATCATTGCGCCCAAAGCCTCTCCTAGAATAGAAAGAATTAAACCGTTCCAAAATCCAAAGAAACTGATATTTGCTGCCGTTACAAATACACTTGGTATAAACCCCAAGACACTAATACCAATATTTAAAATGATACTTATCCAAACAGCGAGTAAACCGCTATTTTCAAACCATTGCAAAACCTCTTCTACCATACGCACCACCGAGTTTCATAAGTTGCGAAAGCCTCTGGATTAAGCTTTAACGCCTCCAACCTTAAATCCCAGTAACTTTTTGCATCTGATGGTTTGAGCAAACTTATTTCCAAAAATATTTCTCCCTCTATTCACTCAATTTCTTAAGTTCACTTTTTACCGCTGTAACAACCGCAGGATCAATCGGATACATGAAACTTCGATTAACACGAACAGCCGACCCAAAATGAACCTCTTCTAGTCCTGTTGCTGAAACTATTGAAGACAGCGTTTCAGGACTCATACCATTCCCTGCTAAAATTCGAACAGACGTATTTTTAGACTTGCCCACCAATTTTTTCAGCTGTTCAGCAGCTTCTGGCGCTGGTGCTTGTCCTCCCGAAGTCAAAATCCGCTGAATTTGCGGGAAACTAGCAATGACTTCTAACGCTTCGAACTGATCTTCTATCTCATCAAATGCACGGTGGAAAGTAACTTTCATCTCCCCAACTTCCTCCAACAAACGTGATAGAGCTTCCGTATCCACTTTTCGCTCCTCAGTTAGCACTCCAATAACGACGCCCGCAGCTCCTGCACGCTTAATATGGCGAATATCCGCTATCATTACAGCTAAATCGTTGTCATCATAGTGAAACGTTCGACTATGCGGCCGAACAATTACATGAACCGGAATATCGACGCCCTTAACCACTGCTTCAACCAATCCTAAACTTGGCGTTAGCCCGCCTTCAGACAAAGCAGCGCAAAGTTCCAATCGATCAGCACCGCTTCGTTCTGCTGCAATTGCATCTGCCAAGCTAGTAGCTATAATTTCTAATATCATTTGGATTACTCCTCCTATGAATCCATATTATTTCTGTAAATCAAACACGGTTTTTCTTTCCCCAACAACCGTAAGATTATCACTAATAATTTCTTTTGGTGCCAACTTATACAAACTTGCAATTGTTTCCTGGTTTTCATAACCAATCTGTTCCAAAATAGATGCGACAATGGTTGGCCATACAAGCTCAGATCCACCCATCACTTTTAACGCAAAGCCCATTCGCTCTTTCTTAAGAGCAAAACCATACACGCCCTTGGCCCCACCTTTAGCAACGATATTGGGGTCCGCCAATAAAACAGAGCAGATGAAGTCATGGCTCGCAATCATTTCTGGATGCGCATTCATATAGCCAGTAACTTTAACGACAGCCTCTCTCATTTCCGGCTGCTGTATCAAATCTGGACAAGCTAGTTTCAGGTACGCTTGTGCAATGTGCTGAAGAGGCATTGCATACACTGGGAACCCACATCCATCAATCCCAATGCCAATGTCTTCCTTCGAGTAATTGGCCATGTCAGCCATTGCGGCTAAGCTTAGCTGCTGTACCGGATGTTCTAACTCCCAATAACCGTCCGTGTCGTATCCCAATACTTTTGCCAAGGCGATAAAACCGCTGTGCTTTCCCGAGCAGTTATGATAAAGCTTTCGCTGCTCCCCATGCTTTCGATGATAGTCCGATTTCGGCTTTTCATTCAGTGGATAGCTTGGACAGCAATAAAATTGGTCTTCACCAATACTAGTCTTTTGTAAAATTGATTCCAGTGCCTCGATGTGATAATCTTCTCCACGTTGCGAAGCAGCAAATAAGGAAGCTTCTTTGGATGTCAGCCCGAACTTTTCAACAACTCCGTTTTGAATAACTGGAATGGCCTGAAAAGGTTTTGCCGCCGAACGAAGAATTGTCAAATGATTTTCGTCACCAACAGAAAAAAGGACATCGCCATCTGCATTGATTCCACAAATAACACCCATATGGACGTTTTCTAAAATGTCATTACGGTATTCTTCAACTAATATTTGTTGATCCATTGTTTACCGCCTCCACTTATCCGATACAAAAGATTTGCCTACAGGTGGTAACTCATCACAATGAGTTCTCCACTTCTTCCCATCGCTCGAACGCCTTTATCAATATAACCACACTTTTTATACAAAGCTTGGGCTATCTCATTTTTCACATTTACAGCAAGTACGATTTCATCAATGCCACTAAAATGACTTCTAACAAATTCTGGTGTAAGCATCAATGCATTCTTCCCATAGCCTTTAGCTTGCTGATGAAAATCGGTTGAAAAACTTCTAATTAATATAGCATTGTCATTAGGGGAAAAAGGCTTGACCCCTTCAGCTTTATGTAGGCTAAAAAACGTTACCAATTGCTCGTTTTCTACCGCCAAAATCGAATATCTATTTTGTTCTGCATTCGAAAGGTCAATAGAGTCTTTGGGCGTTCCTGTAAATCGTAGCTGTTCGTCGGTTAATGTGTAGTTTTCAATAAGTTTATCAAATTCCGGATTATAAAAATGTAGTTTCATATAGTCTATCCCTTTCCAAAATAGTGTTAATGATATTACTATGTAGATTGTAATAAAGTATTCCATTGAATTCGCTGCGGCGCTCGGGGGAGGCTACCCCTTTTAAGGCGCCTTCGCTCAGTTTATATAGGAAATCAATTGTTCAACATGTAGTAAAAAGTCTTTATGTATTTATCCTGAAAAATAATCAAGCATTCCCATTGCACTGACTTGCATATCTACTTCAATTAGCTCATACACCTCATGACCATCAGGAACTTCCATTTCCCTGAGGTATCCCCTTACTCGGCCAAAAAGTCGTTGCGCAAGTACTTCATGACCTTCTTGTTCAGCAACGACAGCTTCCGCCTCCTCCATGAAAACATCAAGCCACTCAGATACTTGTCCAAGGGCTTTGTTTGGGCTGTTGGTCATGCCAAAATGTCCAAAGTAAATACAATCGAGATTCATCCCAATCATACGGTTAATTGCACGCCGCATCGCCTCTGGATCAAACTGGTTTGGTGAAGTAGAAGGTAAAAACAAATCGACACCATCGCGAATCAATTGCTCGTAGCGAATTCCGACTGTATCACCGGTAAACATGCCATTGCTGACCGAATCATATATACTGAAATGATGTTTCGCATGTCCTGGGGTATCCAAAAACCTCAGTGTACATGTCGGGCCGATTTTCAAGGTATCTCCTTCATCTTTAACGAGCAAGCGCTCGTTAGGGACAGCAATAATTGGATCAAGCAGTTCAGAAAACCTTCTCCCATACACTACCCTGGCTCCAGCAACCAATCTTTCTGGTTCAGCCAAGTGCCTTGCCCCTCTCGGATGTACAACAACGGTAGCATTCGGGCATTCTTGAATGAGTAATCCAGCCCCTCCGGAGTGATCCAAGTGGATATGCGTCACGATGATATATTTCACTTGATCCAGCGAAAATCCCAATGCTTCTAATCCCTGTTTCACATACTTAATCGACGGACTTGGACCAGTATCTACAAGTGTCAATTCTTCTTCATCAAAAACATAGGTTCCCGTCCGTTCGGCTACACCCAAATCATATCCATCTATTAAATAGATTCTGTCGTTTAGTTGAATAAAATCTTTCTTATGCATCATGCAATCCCCCCAATGATTTTTTGAAAGAGTTTATTTTAGTATATCAGCAATTATCGGAGTTATCTCTGAATTCATCTACTATGTAAAAAAACATATCGTCCATTTGAAACATCTGCCATTCATTCAATCATAAGCAAAAAAAGAGAGACTCCTAAATCTATGGAGTCCCTCACTGACTGTATTTCGTGACAAAACGACTACGTGAATCTACTTATATAAAGGTACCTCCCATTTCTCCGTGATTTCTTCATAACGAGTCACAGAAACGAGATGTAACGTCAGCTCTTCAGGAATTTCATCCAAACCATAGACCACAAGATAACTGTTTGAGCCACCTCCATTCGCAAAAGTAGTATACGCATTCCCTTCACCATCCACTAAAATCCATTTACCCAAATCAGTGGCTTGCGGCTCTTGCTTTTGATCCATTGCAATTGTTAATGAAGTCCGTTTGCCGATTGGAAAAATGGACTTACGAAGATAATAATCCGTGTTCTTTGTTACTTCCTTTATCGTGATAGCATTCCCTTCGTAATTAACTGAAACAGGATTTTTCTTCAAGTCCATCGGTTGAATGGCAACTGAGAAATCAGCAGGCACTGTTTTAAACACACCATCTAACACAAAGGTAAGTTTGTCATCCTCTTGCTGTGGGATGAATGATTGATTCCACACCACTTGACCGAGCTGCTCGCTCCTTTGACCTGTCCCCTGGTAGAGTTCCATATTCCCTATCCGCTCTTCCTCCGTGAAAAAGGAATGGTAATCATGCGTATAAATCGTTTGCTGATTTTCATTCTCAATATGATATTGTATGGCCGTATCAAATTCAGTAAACACATTTTCCGGTCTTATATTGTCCTTACCAAATTGGGCTTCAAGCTGTAGGATTTCTTTTTCGATCCTGATCTCCTCTTCCGCTGTAAAGCCCGTTTCATATATTAACTCATTTGAAGAAGGGGCGTATTGCATCTTTTTCATATGGACACTCACACCATGAGCGCTTGTTTGTATGTCATCCAAGGGGACAATCGTTGTTAACGCATTGCTTTTTGTTAAATCAATTGGAATATCCAGTTTCCAGTTACCCTTTACTCCGTTGATTTCATCTAAATTGACCTTTACAGTAAGATTTCCCGATACTTCCTGTTCCCTCAATGAAAATTGAATGAGCCCATAGTCACTCCCTTCTCGCCAATCCATTCTCGGAAAATCGAATCGTGTTCCGTTTTGATCAACGACTACGATTCCGCTCTCCGAATCACCCCAATCTAAATACGGATCTCGCACTTTCCTATTTTTATCCAACACCTTAAACGACAATGCCACTCGCGAAGAATCGGCAACAACATCTTCCACTTTTAACGTAATCCCCTTATCCGTCGCTTCCAGATTGACCCGTTCCACTAAACCAGCATCCGTTGCCATCCTTAATCCTTCATCCGCCTGCTCCGTTGAAAATAGCCCCCCTATCCACTCAGCAAAACTAGGAGTTAGAGTGGCACTTACACCTAGCGCTAGCACAACTCCTGCCACCGAAAGCATAATCCGTTTCCAAGGAATCTTTTTTCGTAGGCTAGCCTTTTGTTCATAAGGCTCCAGCTGATCAAGAACCATTGTAGTGAAATCATCAGCTAAAGTTGGGGTTTTCAACGTTTCTTTTAGAAAATGCTTTTCACTCTCGAAAGCTGCAACAATTCGCTGACACTCCTCACAATTTTGCACATGTATAGTTACATCATCATGTGCCTGTCTATCATCAACATAGTTTGATAGTTCATCTATAGTCGGACACTTCATGAAAATTTCCTCCTCCACGTTTGATGGCCTCTCTCATCTTTTTCTTTGCCCGATGTAGTTTATTGCGCACCGTCGATAATGGCGCATTCACCACTTCACCGATTTCGTCATAACTGAGTTCATTGACATAGCGCAATAATATAATCACTCGCTCATCTTCTGGCAGCGTGGCGATTAAACATTCTAGCCGCCTACTTTCCTCATTTTTAAAGAATATAAGTTCTGGAGTATCAGCACTGACCATCGTTCCTTCATCTATTTCAACCTGCTTCATTTTATAGCGCTTCTTCCGAAATTCATCCATACAATGATTAATGGCCACACGATACAACCAACCAGAAAATGAACCCGTTTCATCATACTTTCCAAGCTGCTGATACACTTTGATAAATGCTTCCTGCACTAAATCTTGTGCATCATGTGGATTTTTTGTCATACGTAAAATCGTGGCATATAACGGATTCTTATATTTGTTGATAATTTGTGCGTAGCTCTGCTTGTTTCCAGCTAGCACTTCTTGGACCCACTGCGTTTCCTCTTGCATTGTTGACCTCCTCACTCAAACGACCATGCGCATGTCTCGTTTATGTATTCACTTACTATAACGAGTATAGGATCAAAATCATTTCATTTTTTGTTGAAATAAATAAAAAACATCCCACTTCATTGTTATTTCCAATGAGTGAGATGTTCTTTACTGAAAATGTGAATCATACCTTGCTAGTATAGTATGCATTTAAATCATTATAATATTTATTCAATGAAGAGGTAGACACTTCAAACCATTCGGCAATTTCTTTTACAGTTATTGTAAGTGGTTCAAATAAGGCATTTTCTTGGCCAAATCGAATCGCTCCAGCCGCAATCGCTACATCTTTACGCGCATTCGGCTGCTGCTCCACTAAATAATCTTCTACTATTTCTAATAGCTTCTCCGATTCACGATCATTTTTCTCTAAAAACTCAATTGCTTTAAGGAGCACACCGGCTTCAAAGTTGGTAAATTCTCCGCCGTCATAACCATCCTCACCAAGTAGTTTCCAAAATGCAATTCCATTTTCCTTTAAAAATATGGAAACAGATTGTTCTTCTTGTGATTCAAATTGCTTCACAAAATTCCCGAATGCTTTTGTATGATCGGTTGGGAAGAAAATCAAGCTTGAAACCGCTAAATAGTGGTTATCTTGCGATGAGCCGTCCGGTAAAATGAAGCAATACACATGGACGCCTACTGGAACAGGTTTTTCACTTTCGCGTCGTAAATATATCGTTTCATCTTCCAAGATGTTTTTAACCGACATATAAGTCTCATCAACGGCTACTACTTCTCCAATGAAAACACGTGGATCAGACCATGTTTCCAACACCTTCACTACAGATGGACGGATAATTTTCTTTTGTTGCTTCTTCATATAACTCTTCCAAATGTCCGGTTTGTGATGGAAAAAGAATTCATCCATGACAATCGCTTCAATCATTTCCTCGACTAAATAGTTCTTAAGTGGTTCACTCCATTTTTTTACCAAGCCCAAGAATTCATTTAGGTCACGTTTTTCAGGGTACTCTTCGTAAAAAGCTTGCAAAACTCTTTCTAGTTCTTCTGATTGCACTTCTTCTATTGAAAATGTCGCTTTCGATTCACAACATTTTTTATACTTTTTCCCACTACCACAGAGACATGGATCATTACGTCCAACCACATTAACACGTCCTTTTATTAATTAAGAATACATTTAAGTGTAACATGTCTACGCAAAAATAATAAGTGTTCATTGCTAGTTAGGTTTACTCGTTTTTACTACTGCATCTGTTAATTAAAAGTATTAAAAAAACGACTGTCAGGGCTTTTGCCCATTAAGTCGTATGTCCTCTTTTTGCAGTGAAAGAATCCGCTTCTCACCGCTTGTAACTCTCTTTGGCTTTAGTTGTCTTCGATGCTCCTCAACAATCGCCTGTAAATTCACAACATCTATCATAATCTATTCCCTCCGTTTCCTACTCACTCAATAGCGTATGTACTAAAAATGTAATGGATACACCTCGCCCATATGTCGAACTCTTCCAAAAACACACACAATAGTTCCCCAGGAAATAATTCGCGTTCGTTTTGAATCCAACTTATTTTTCCGGAAAATTAATTAATTATACTTTAATAATTCATTTACGATATAAAAGTAGTGATCATTCATTATTATCCACACTACTTTGACCAATTTTCTCCCCCATGCTTTTCACTGCACACTTACACTTATTATAAAAACTATTGACGAAAGATTAAGCTATAGTTTACACTTTTCATGAAGCTCCTTTTAATAGTATAGGTAACTGATTTAGTCGTCGTTTCCTTGCTACTAATTAGGGGCATTTTTTTGCCAGTAATTGATTAATTCTTATAAGTAGCTCCACATTTTTCTACTGCAACATCCTTGAGTATCGAGCACTTAATTTATCTAGATTAAATTATATTGACTAAGGAATGTTATACTTTATAATAAGATTTGTTTTACATGAAAGGCGT
>CAZWAW010000082.1:0-13805 GCA_964632025.1 uncultured Sporosarcina sp. | reverse complement strand
AAGAAGACGCTTACAAACTTCATCAATGGACAATGGGTAAAATCAACGACAGATAAATATGAGGAGGTACCCAATCCAGCGACGGGAGAAATTTTGGCCGAAGTTCCTATTTCAACGCTAGAAGATTTGAATAAAGCAGTAGAGGCAGCGCAAACAGCGTTTGCAAAGTGGAAGAAAGTTGCCGTACCTCAACGTTCAAGAATTCTATTTAAATATCAGCAGTTGTTAGTAGAAAACTGGGAAGAACTAGCGAAAATTATTACGCTTGAAAACGGTAAAAACTATGCTGAAGCGTACGGTGAAGTACAGCGCGGGATTGAGTGTGTCGAATTTGCTGCAGGAGCTCCAACATTAATGATGGGTTATCAGCTTCCTGACATCGCAACGAGCATTGAATCGGGTATGTATCGTTATCCAATAGGTGTAATTGGTGGAATTACACCGTTCAACTTCCCGATGATGGTACCTTGCTGGATGTTCCCGCTTGCAATCGCGAGTGGAAATACATTCATCCTAAAACCTTCAGAGCGGACACCGCTCTTGGCGAACCGACTTGCAGAATTATTGCATGAAGCGGGTCTGCCTGACGGTGTTTTCAATATCGTCCATGGTGCGCATGAAATCGTAAATGGCATTCTTAATCACCCAGATATTCCAGCCGTGTCGTTCGTAGGTTCACAGCCGGTTGCTGAGTATGTGTATAAAACAGGAACTTCAAATGGTAAGCGTGTCCAAGCATTAGCAGGCGCGAAAAACCACACAATCGTTATGCCGGACGCGGATATGGATTTGACGGTCACAAATATTATTAACGCAGCTTTCGGATCGGCTGGGGAAAGATGTATGGCTTGTGCGGTCGTTGTTGCAGTGGGTGATATTGCAGATGAACTTGTCGAAAGATTAGTAGATGAGTCGAATCAGCTGACAATTGGTAATGGGTTAGAAGAAGGGATTTTTCTTGGACCTGTTATTAGAGATTCACATAAAGACAAGACACTCGGCTACATCGAATCAGGTATTGCGGAAGGCGCAAAACTATTACGTGATGGCCGTGAAGACAAGTCCACTTCGGAAGGCGGTTATTTCGTCGGTCCGACGATTTTTGACAATGTCACTAAGGAGATGAAAATCTGGAAAGAAGAGATTTTTGCGCCTGTGTTGTCTATTGTACGAGTGGATACATTAGATGAAGCAATCGAACTTGCGAACAAATCAGAGTTTGCAAATGGAGCTTGTTTATTTACAGATAGTGCAAGTGCAATCCGAAAATTTAGAGAAGAAATTGACGCGGGGATGCTTGGTGTGAATCTTGGTGTTCCAGCTCCGATGGCGTTCTTCCCGTTCTCTGGCTATAAAAAATCATTCTACGGTGACTTGCACGCGAATGGTCGCGACGGGATTGAGTTTTACACACGTAAAAAAATGTTAACTGCGCGTCACTAACGTTAAGAATTAATCGTGAAAATAGAAGGGGGCAGAGAAGATGACTACAGCAAAAGAGACTACGAAATCATTAGTTGAAAAGGACCGGGATAACGTTTGGCACCATATTTCTTCCTATAATGAAAAGAATCCACCGATGATAGTGGATAGTGGGGAAGGCGCATGGATTACAGACCATAACGGTAATCGTTATCTGGATGGAATGTCTGGGCTGTGGTGTGTGAACGTTGGTTATGGCCGTGAGGAGCTAGCGCAAGCTGCCTATGATCAGATGAAAAAGATGGCCTATACACCGATGACCCAAAGTCATGAGCCTGCTATTCTGCTTGCAGAAAAGTTGAATGAAATGCTTGGTGGAGACTATAAAATCTTTTACTCAAACAGCGGATCTGATGCGAATGAAGTAGCGTTTAAACTTGCGCGTCAATACCATCAGCAAAATGGGGAACCGTCACGCTATAAATTCATTTCTCGCTACCGTGCGTATCATGGAAGCTCCATGGGTGCCCTAGCTGCGACAGGTCAAGCACTGCGGAAATACAAGTATGAGTCACTTGCTCCGGGGTTCTTGCACATCGCGCCTCCGGACAATTACCGTAGACCTGCAGGACAGTCAATTGAGGAATATAACATACAACGTGCCCAAGAGTTTGAAGAAAAGATCATTTGGGAGCAGAAGGAAACGATCGCCGGGATTATTATGGAACCACTTATTACAGGGGGCGGTATCCTAATCCCGCATCCAATCTACTTGGAGAAAGTCCAGGAAATCTGTACACGCCACGGTGTACTGCTAATTGTTGATGAAGTCATTTGCGGATTCGGCCGAACTGGGAAAGAATTTGGTCATCAGCATTTTAAGATGAAACCGGACATTATTACGATGGCAAAAGGACTAACGAGCGCTTACTTGCCACTTTCGGTTACGGCTATTCGAAAAGATATTTATGAAAAGTTTGATACAGGTGAAGATAACAGTCATTTTCGTCATGTTAATACATTTGGCGGGAACCCAGCGGCTTGTGCAGTCGCGTTGAAGAATCTTGAAATCATTGAAAGAGAAGGTCTTGTTGAAAGATCGGCTGAGCTTGGCGAACGCTTACTAAAAGAGTTGGCAAGCTTAAAGGATCATCCGTTTGTTGGCGATATCCGCGGGCTTGGGTTCTTGTTGGGCATTGAACTTGTAGAGAATAAAGAAACGAAAGAGCCTGCTACAAACGCCCGTGTTGCGAAAATCATTAGCGAATGTAAGGCTAATGGACTTATTATTGGAAGGAACGGGGATACAGTTGCAGGTTATAATAATATTCTAGCGCTCAGCCCACCGCTGTCTTGTACCGATGAAGATGTGGACTTTATTATTGCGGTTATGAAGAAAGTGTTTAGTGAAAACGAATGAGTTAGGGGAATACTTTTTACCCTGCTAAATCAAAAACTGAGAAACTCCTATTTAGGGGTCCTCAGTTTTCACTTTTTTTCTTGTTAAACACCATTGAAACTCGCTTCTCACTACGCTCTTTCATCCGCTGGAAATTCTCGAGATGTTTCCAAACTGCAATTGCAAATAACAAAGTTGCTATTACGACAGGCCAGTGTCCGTCTACCAACACTGCCATCGCGATAAGCGTCACGTAGAGCATCAGCACACCAAACACGAGAAAGTCTGTTACTAGCGCTACGACGACAAACAATGCAAAACCAATGAGTCCAACCCGCCAGTCGATGGCAAGCAGTACACCAATTATTGTCGCGGTTCCTTTTCCGCCGTTAAAGTTCATATAAAACGGGAAGTTGTGGCCAATCACAGCTGCGGCAGCTGTGAGGAATAAAAGTAAAGCCACAAAGGCTTCTGGAAGTCCTGCGTTTTCTGTGAAATAGCGCACAAGTAATACAGCTCCTGCACCTTTTCCGATATCTATTGCTGCGACGAGTGCGCCGAAATTCTTCCCAAGAACAATGGTCGCATTCGAGGCCCCAGCATTTTTTACACCGGTTTCTTTCAAATTAACGCCAGATATTTTCTGCGCGACAACTGATCCATGCAGGCAACCAACTGCATATCCCCAGAAGAGCACACCTACAATCCACAACCACATATCAAATTCCTCCTAAAATAGCGATAAGCTAAGTGTAACATTTTGGGTAAACAAAAGTTTCAGAAATATTGTTCAATAAACTATTGACAAAGTATTAAGATATCTACTATACTATGTCACAAGATGGAAAACTGAATATCACAAACTCTTATCAAGAGCGGCGGAGGGAATAGGCCCTGCGATGCCCGGCAACCAACAAGTGACTAACTTGCAAAGGTGCTACTTCCTACAGATTCGTGCAAACGGTCTGAAAGATAAGGGGAGGAATAAGCGAAAGCGTAACCCTCTTCTTAAGCGAAGGGGGTTATTTTTTATTCCTAAAAATACCCCTAACGCCTCCGTACATCACAACCGTATCCATCTAAAAAAACTCTGGAGGTAATGACGATGACAAAACTTCAACCCGAAACACTTCTTCTACACGGTGGACAAAAACCGGATCCTGTAACAGGTTCACGCGCAGTTCCAATTCATAGAACCTCATCTTTTGTATTCCGTGATACAGAACATGCTCAAAAACTATTTGCACTACAAGAAGCAGGTAATATCTATACACGTATTACAAACCCGACCGTTGCCGTTTTTGAAGAGCGTATTGCACTTCTTGAAGGCGGTACGGCGGCAGTTGCATTCTCATCTGGCATGGCGGCTATTGCGTTCTCCATTTTGAACGTTGCAGGGGCCGGCGATGAAATTGTTGCAGCAAGCAATTTGTACGGCGGTACGTATAATCTATTTGCCGCCACGCTTCCGCGTTACGGCATTAATGTGAAATTCGTCGACGCAACGGATCCTGAAAACTTCCGCGCAGCAATTACAGATAAAACAAAAGCAATATTCGCAGAAACAATCGGTAACCCGAGTCTTCATGTTCTTGATATTGAAGCGGTTGCGGACATTGCGCATGAAAACGGTCTTCCACTTCTCATAGATAGTACATTTGCATCGCCATATGGTTCGAATCCTATCGAGTTTGGTGCGGATGTTGTCATCCATTCCGCTACAAAATGGATTGGTGGGCATGGTACGACAATCGGTGGAGTTGCCGTTGATGCGGGTACATTTGATTGGACACAAGGAAGGTTCCCGGGCTTCACAGAGCCAGACGCGTCATATCATGGCCTCCGTTACGGAATTGATACAGCAGCAGCGGCATTTGCGACTAAACTACGCGTTCAACTATTGCGTGACTTCGGACCATGCTTAGATCCGGATAGTGCATTCAACTTCCTTCAAGGACTTGAAACGTTGCATCTGCGTGTGACAAGGCATAATGAAAACGCCGTTAAAGTAGCGGAGTTCTTGAAGAAACATCCATCTGTTGAATGGGTAACATACACAGGCAACGAAGATCACCCATCTTATGACCTTGCGAAAAAGTACTTGAAAAACGGCTTCGGTTCCATTATTGTATTTGGTATTAAAGGTGGACGCGATGCAGGCCGAAATGTAATTGATAATGTTAAGATCTGGTCGCATGTTGCAAACGTTGGGGATGCAAAATCGCTGATTATTCATCCTGCTTCAACGACGCATCAGCAACTTGGACCTGAAGACTTGAAAAAGTCGGGCGTAACAGAAGAATTGATCAGACTATCGGTTGGGCTTGAATCTGTAGAAGACATCATTGCAGACTTGGCACAAGCGATTGAAATAGCGGTACCAGTAACAGTATAATTTTTGGGTAAAAGGAAGGGCGTGACAATCATGAAGACGGGAATTGTAGAAATCGGTAACATGACATTGGAATCCGGTGTCGTCTTAGAAAATGTACAGCTTGCTTATGAAAGAAAAGGCAGTCTGGATAGACCGATCGTCTTAGTTTGTCATGCCTTGACAGGAAGTCACGTGACAGTTGGAACGGATGAAAACCCGGGTTGGTGGAGCGGGCTTGTCGGCCAAGGAAAAAGTATCGATACGAACGGGTTATCAGTCATCTCTTTTAATGCACTTGGCGGAAGTAACGGATCAACAGGACCGTTAGCTGTTAATCCAGCCACGGGTGAGTTTTATAGGAATTTATTTCCGGAAGTAACAATTCGCGATATGGTGCACGCAGAACGGAGGGCGTTGACGGTACTTGGGGTCGATCGATTACGGGCAATCATCGGCGGTTCGCTTGGTGGCATGCGTGTACTTGAATGGGGCATATTGTATCCTGAGAATATGGATATTCTATTCCCAATGGCTGTGTCGTCGCAATCAACTAAAATAGGGAGCAGACAATCTCCTTTTGAAAATAGCAGAAATGACATGGAGAGTTTCTATCCCTTAATCCGTGCCATGAATACACATGATATCGGCCGTGGTCGGGGAGGCGTTGAAATCGCTTCCCGCCGGATATCTGCAAAAGTAGTGGCCTTTGCATTTACGCAAGATCCGATGTGTCCGACGGAAGAAACTCGAACGTTTGTCCATAAAATTCCAAATTCAATCTATTGTTTGGTCAATACAAAAAATGGCCATGAAAGCTTTTTAACAGAATTTGAAAAATGGGGACTTGTCATCAACCAGTCCATGGAGGTGGCGGTATGCCGTCAATCAAAGTCGTCTTGCTCGGCTTCGGCACTGTAGGTGAAGGGATTTATAGGATTTTAAATGAAAGAAGAGAAGAGATTAAACGAGAAACTGGCTGTGTAATCGATATCGTTTCTATCTTGGTTCGGGATAAGGCGAAAGAACGTCTAGCGACACCTGGAACGAGGATAACGGACGATATTCAGGAAGTTTTGTCAAATCCGGACATTGACTTCATCTTTGAGGCGATTGTTGGGGAGGAGCCCGCTTATACGTATCTTTCGGAAGCGGTAGAAAAAGGTTTTCATGTTATAACAGCGAATAAGACGATGTTTGCGAAACATGGTCCAGCGTTGCTAAAGCATGCGAAGTTCCGAGGAGTTCACTTTGGTTACGAAGCAACGACAGCGGGCGGTGTACCGATTATCCGTACAGTGACAAACTTGTTGCTGACAGATCGGGTGCGACGAATTCGAGGCGTTTTGAATGGTACTTCCAACTTCATCTTGACGAAGATGCGGGAAGAGGGAATCCCGTTTAAAGCCGCGCTTCACGAAGCGCAGTCGCTTGGTTATGCGGAAGCAGATCCAACAGACGATATAAGTGGCAAAGATGCCTTTCGAAAACTGATGATTTTGAGCGCACTTGCATTTGGTAGTCAACCAACTTGGCAAGACGTTCCGGTTGTTGGGATTGACAAGGTTACTATTGAAGATGTAGCGGATGCATCTAAGGGTAAACTGCGTTATCGGCATGTCGCTGATATTTCGATTGATGAAAAGGGGACATTGCAAGGAAGTGTGGGGCCGGTACTTATTGGTTCTGATCATTCGTTATATGGTGTCGACGGTGTGGACAACGCGATCATCGTTGAAACTGAATATCTGGGTGCCTTAACACTTGTTGGTCCCGGTGCAGGTATGTATCCGACGGCAAGTGCAATGGTTGGAGATTTCCTTCAAATGATTGGAAAACGTGAAAAAGTTCTTGTTACTAGTTAAGAAAGAGCGATTCCATATATGGAATCGCTCTTTTGATCATTATTTTAATTTCATTAACTTTAATTCAGCGTTCAACGCTTTGATCAACGCAACAACCATGAGCAACATGACGAAAGAGAACGGCAATGCTGCAATGATAATCGTGTTTTGCAAGGCGGTGAGGCCGTTGACAGATAGCAAAATGAGTGCAATTGTCGACTGAATAATGCCCCATATGAGTTTCACGTTATTTGGTGGCGTCAATGAACCGTTAGTTGACTGCATACCTAGGACAAAAGTTGCTGAATCCGCCGATGTAATGAAGAACGAAATAATCAACAAAATTGCGCAAATAGATATGATGAACGACAAAGGCATAACATTGAACATTTCAAAAATAGTTAGTTCTGTACTTGGTATCGTCAAGTCGACAAGTCCTTTTTTCTGGATATCAATTGCTGTCGAACCAAACGCTGAGAACCAGAATGTAACCAGAAGTGTAGGTGCAGCAAGGACTCCAATCATGAACTCCCTAATTGTCCGACCTTTTGAAATGCGAGCAATGAACATACTGACAAACGGTGCCCAAGCAATCCACCATGCCCAGTAGAAAATTGTCCAACTGTCGAGCCATTCCCGGTCAGTGGAATCCAGAGGCGCAGTGCCGAAACTCATTTGGATGAGGTTTGAAAAGTAACCGCCAAATGAATCGGTAAACATATTGAAAATGAGCAATGTCGGTCCTAGAACGACGATAAAACCAAGGAGTGCGAGTGTAAGAACTAAGTTTGTATTGGACAAATACTTGATGCCTTTACTTAACCCCGACCATGCGGATGCAACGAACAAGACCGTGATGACTGCAATGATGACAAACTGTGAAAAGATAGATATCTCAACATCAAATAAGTAGTTGAGGCCTGCATTAATTTGAACAGCACCGAAGCCGAGAGATGTAGCGACGCCGAATGCTGTCGCAAAAACTGCGAGTACATCAACGAGAGTCCCCCACGGACCAACCATTTTTTGGCCGAATATCGGCTTCAATGTTGCTGAAATTAATCCCGGTTCTCCTTTACGGAACTGGAAGAAGGCTAGAGATAATGCAGTGACGCCATACATGGCCCATATGTGGATACCCCAGTGGAAGAAAGACTGACGTAAGGCTTCTTTAAAGGCGGCATCAGTATTGGGATCTTCCGAAGCGGGGCTGATTGCAAAGTGTGATAACGGCTCAGCAGCACCGTAAAAGACTAGGCCGATGCCCATCCCAGCGGAAAACAGCATGGCAACCCATGTAACTGTTGAAAACTGCGGACGGTCTGTATCTTTTCCAAGTCGGATTTTTCCGTATGGACTGACGATGAAAAAGAAACTGAGCGCTAACATGAATGACATGAGTAGCATATAGTACCAACCAAAAGACGACGCAACGAAGTTTTTGACATTCGTTGTAACGGCAGCGAAATTTTCGGGTGCCAACGCGCCATAACCGACGGTCAAAATAATCAGACCGATTGTGATATAAAAGACATTTGAAATTTTCTTCATAATTCCCCCTTGTGTAACTGGTAATTTAGAAACAGCTTCTTACTATACTAGTAAAGTGCTTTTAAAGCAATCAATCGGTGTGATTAGTATTTCCGTTTATAGCGGTTTTCATTCCTTTACTCTAATTTATCGGAAAGATAAACCATTTTAAATAAAATAAACCCGACTGAAAGTCCGCAGGCTTTCAGTCGGGTTTTCAATCTTCATCTTTAATGTCACGATCGGGTGGAATTGGTTCGTTTCGCCATTCATCGATTTGATATTTCAACATTTCGAGTTGTTCCAAATAGAGACCAAACTGATCTTTATTAATGAGGAATTGTTCGCCATCATGGATGGAACGGATGCGACCTTCCCGCACGTACTTTTCTACTTGTTCGACGGGCATGCTGAGATGTTCAGCGGTTTCTTGGATTGTTATGTACATTGATCCAGCTCCTTAAAAAATCCCCTCTATTTCAATCGCTAACAGTGAAATGGAGGGGATGGGTTATGTTAAATAAGTTTTTCGAAGTTTAGGCGTTTATTTAAAATCAACATAATTGGAATCCCGATGGCCATAACGACGAATTCACCTATTGCAACTGTTAACCAAGTAAGTAGGAAAGGCAGTTCCAACGCTAGGTTCAACTCGAAAGCAATGATGAACATTGTAAAGGTGAAGACAAGCGTGTTGAAGACCATTCGCTTGAATATTCCGGATATAAATTTAGCAGAAAAAATCGTAATTGAAAGAGCTAGGATTGATTGGCTTACCCCGAAAAATAGGTCATACATGCCAAGTGGGGAAAATAAGTTTGTCACAAATACGCCAAGTACAATTCCGAATATCAGCTTCTTATTGAACACGACGAGATGGTTGAACATCTCGGGGATCCTAAATTGGATGGCTGAGTATGCTAATGGTGCTATTAATAGGGATACAGCTACATATAAAGCAGCGATAATCCCGCTAATGGCCATTGTTTTTATCTTCATTATTCATTTCCTCCTAGTTTTTTTAGCGTGGGATGGTTGACGAACCACGTGTTAAAAGCCTGCAATACAGTGTATCATAGTGTTTTTGATTCGTACATGCCAATATATATGGAAAAAAGAAAATAAGAGTTGGGGGATTTAGCATAATCAGCGTCCAAAACCTTGTAGAAGCCATGATTTGACTCGGCATAGATGAATGAGGGGCGACAATTTAATCATATGAGAGATTAATTTTTTAGTGAAATAAAGGGAAAGAGCTATAGCCTCTAATGAAGGTTATAGCTCTTATTATATTTTTAATAATAAAGTCGAATAGCTTTGATTTAATGAAATTTTTTATTTTGACCTAACTTGACGGGTCTAAAGGTTTGCTCGCTTTTCCGTCCAGTTCCGAATGGCAATAATGACTTCCTTTAATGCCATGCCACTTGAAGTGAGTTCATATTCGACTTTCTTGACGGAAGATTCAAGATGTTTTTTTGTTATTAGGTCTTCCTTGACTAATTCATTTAGCCGTTCGGTCAGAAGTCGATCTGATATTCCTGGAATGGCTTCAGCTATTTCATGAAAACGCTTCGGTCCGGACATCAATGTATAAATAATTACCCCGGTCCATCTTTTACCGATAAATTCGATGGTATCGTGAAAATTGCTGCAGATATGTGGTAACTTTTCGCAATCATATGGTCGGTCCACTAGTCAAACCTCCAGTCTACCTCATCTTTCATTCATCTTAACATGAATCCTTAGTGTTGACACCTAAACTTACTAATGGTAAGTTTGATTTAATAACTTACTAATAGTAAGTTCAATTAGAGGAGGCAATACGATGACAACAACATTGGATTCAAACTTATATAGTGTAATGAACGCAAGAAAATCAGTTAGGGTGTTCGATCCGAACGCTACAATTTCAAAAGAGGAAATTGCAGAAATGCTAAAATTGGCTACAATCGCTCCTTCATCTAGCAACTTGCAATCTTGGAGCTTTATCGTTTTCCAAGACTCGGAATTGAAGAAGGAACTGAAAGAAATCGCCAACAATCAAGCACAAGTTGAGGATTCATCTGCTGTTATCGCTGTTTTGGGTAATATTGATGCGTATAAGAAAGTGGAACAAATCTACACACAAAACGTTGCAGAAGGTCATATGGATGAGTCGATTAAAGATCGCACCATTGCCAGCACGAATGCGGTCTATCCGAACATTCCGAGAGAGGCAAGAGTGAATATTGCTTCTTTTGATGCGGGGCTTGTTTCTATGCAATTGATGTTGATTGCTAAAGAAAAAGGCTATGATACTTCAACAATAGGTGGTTTCGATAAAGTGAAATTTGCCGAGAAATTTGACCTTCCTGTTGATCAATTCCCAATTGTACTGATCGCTTTAGGAAAGGCTGCCGCTCCGGCATACGGGTCTTCCCGCCTGCCTTTAGATGAGGTTGTACGTTTTATATAAGAACAATTCTTGCCCGAGATGCTGCCTGCATTTCGGGCTTTTTGTATACGCGTCACTGTGGTATCTTCTAATGTAGAGAGAGTAAGGGGGAATCACTTTGTCACAGCGTATTTCATATCTAGTCGTGCTGGTAGGAGCGATCCTTTGGGGAACGACGGGCACCGCCCAAACATTTATGCCGCAAACGATCCATCCGTTAGCAGTTGGAGCATCGAGGCTGGCTGTAGGCGGTTTTTCATTACTAGTTATTTTGCTCATTATGCGTAAAATCGATTTTCGAAATTGGCCGTGGAAATCTACCCTGTACGCAGCTATTTCAATGGCTATTTTTCAATATTTATTTTTTTCTTCAGTCAGATTAACGGGAGTTGCTATAGGTACGGTCGTCACAATCGGAAGTGCCCCAGTTTTTTCCGGAATCATTGAATGGTTATTAGTAAAACGTCGTCCGACCCGGGTGTGGATTATGGCGACAACACTTGCAATTATAGGGTGTGTACTGCTCTTTTTAAATAAAGATGGAATCGTTGTCAATCCAGTGGGAATTGCGATGTCACTTGGAGCTGGATTGTTGTTTGCCTTTTATACGCTCGTCAATAAAGATGTACTAGACAAGGTAAATCCTGTGCCCGCTGTTGCGGTTATCTTTTCGATGAGTGCGATAATGCTCATGCCATTTTTGTTTTTATTCGAAACGGAAGGGCTTATGACGGGGCGCGGAATTTCTGTTGTGTTATATCTTGGGGTCGTCACAACCAGTGTGGCATATATCCTGTTTTCTGCCGGATTGAAACGGATACCCTCATCGTCAGCAGTCACGTTGTCACTTGCTGAACCACTTACTGCTGCTATATTGAGTGTAATTGTTGTGGGAGAGCGACTGAATGGAACGTCGTGGATGGGTATTGCAATGTTGCTTGGTGGAATTCTAGTGTTGACGTTGAGTGGTAGGAAAGTGAAGGTTTAAACGGTCTTGTTTGTGTTTGAAAACAAAAATACAGGGAGCCTTAAAGGCTTCCTGTATTTTTTAAGTTTTTTGATTTGGAATAAAGCTTTGTAGCGACAAAACCGACCAAGATTAGCATTGTCGCTAGGATTCCTCCTTCCAGACCGAATGCACCACCTGTCAACCAATCATGCCCTTCAGTTATTTCAACACTATAGATGCCATTTGGTGCTGTACCGCTTACCGCAAATCCAAAGACATTCCCTTGGAAGTAGTTCCACGTAATATGATAACCAATCGGCAGCCAAAGACTTTTTGTGGCGTCAAACATATAAGCGAATAAAAGCCCGACCAGCGCAATATTCATTAATCCTAAAAGGCTTACATTCGGATTTGCACCATGGGCGATGCTGAAAATTAAAGCGGACGCCACATAGATAACCCACTTTTTATTTCCTCTACTTGCCATGGTGGACATGACATAGCCCCTAAAGAACATCTCTTCGAATAGGCCAACGAGAATAAACAAAAGTAGAAAAGTGACCGTAAATATTGAAAAATGAGGGTTTGACAATGAATTAAGGAGCGTCACATTGGCAGTCGCCATCAACGCACTAAAGATTACGATAATGGATAGTGCTCCAAGAACAAGTCCAAACCACAAGTCTTTCATCGAACCCCTAAAGCCAAGCTCTTTCAGGGAACCCTTATTTAAAAAGCGCCATAGCAAAAAAGTAATTACTATTCCTCCGGCTATACCACCGCCTTGCATTAAAAGGGAAATCCATGGATGTGTATCAAAAGCAGTTTGCATATCGAGATAACTAAATCCCTCACTAAAAGGTGCTTCAGTGAACATCAATAGAAGAATCCCTGGAAGTGAGAATAACTGCTGGACAATCAACATGACGACAAAAGCTAGTAAAATGAGCCAGCCAGCCCTTACTTGACCAAATGGGTTTTTAAACATGCTATACCTCCTGTTTCCCAATGTTTGATTAGCATAGTCATTGACAATACATTTTAGAACGGCGAAAAGAAAATAGGCAACGATCAATTCTAAAACAAACATGAAAGTCTGGATAAATGCGTTTGTTTGTAATGCCGATACAATTAATCTTAAGACTTTCTTCATAATTACTGTTGGTAAATGTTAAGAATTGGCGGGTACAATTGGTATCATAGAGTTAAGAAAAGCGAGGTGCGGAAGATGGCGAAGTTCACAGTTTTGGTGGCGGATGACGATCAGGATATCCGTGACGGGATTGAAATTTACTTGAAAAATGAAGGATACGACGTACTAAAGGCCGCGGATGGCAAAGAGGCACTCGAGTTATTGGAGGCGAACGACGTCCATCTTCTCATTCTCGACATTATGATGCCGAACATGGATGGCATCACAGCGACATTCAAAATTCGGGAAGCGCGCAATATCCCGATTATCATGTTAAGTGCCAAAGCGGAGGACTCTGATAAAATTCACGGTTTGTCCGTTGGCGCCGATGATTATGTGACCAAACCGTTCCATCCAATGGAATTAATGGCACGTGTGAAGTCGCAATTACGTCGCTATATTCAATTTGGTACATATGACGGTCAGAAAAAAGTAGAGATTGACGGACTTGTTCTTGATGAAGAGGCAAAGGAAATAACCGTAGATGGCGATGCGGTGAAATTGACACCGATTGAATACAAAATCACAGAATTACTGATGAAAAATGCGGGGCGTGTGTTTTCCATCAATGAAATCTACGAACGCGTCTGGAACGAGGCGGCGTACAATGCTGAAAATATCGTCGCAGTCCATATACGTAAAATTCGTGAAAAAATCGAAG
>CAZWAW010000081.1:0-14077 GCA_964632025.1 uncultured Sporosarcina sp. | reverse complement strand
ATCCCTACACATCCAGACATCCCGGTAATCGTATAGAAGTCATTCAATCCAAAGCGATCTAAAAGCTACAAAACAAGTAGCGTTTAGGTTTTGATCAAGTTTTTTCTGGTTATTTTTAGTTAATCAACAGACGTGACAAAAAACGCTTTCACAAATGTGAGAGCGTTTTTTATCGTTAAAAACCAAGAATTGCTTTAAACATTGACGTTACTTCTCCACCCTTATAAAAAACATAAAGAAGTAAATAAACAGCAACACCTGTTATTGCTGAGAAGAACCAAATAACACTCGTGATTGGACCAAGCTTCCGATGCCTGACCATATTATTCTTCAGCGCTGCATTAATCGTCACAGCACCAAATACGGCACCTGTTGTCGCAAGCACTATGTGAAAAATAAGGAAAATCGTATAATAGATTTTCAAATTATCCGGTCCACCAAACGACGTGTTCCCAACCAATATAGTTCTCGACACATAAATGATTAAAAAGAGAATTGCTGCTACTGCGGCTGCCAACATCGTTTTCTTATGCGCTTCTATTTTCTTTTTGAGGATTAAGTACCACCCTATTGCAACTAGTACTGCTGAAAGAATAATAAAAAGTGTACTGATTGTAGGTAGTAAAGGCAGATCCATTCGTTATTCCCCCTGTTGGTAAAACGTCTCTGTATTTAGCTTATTATCTGTACAACGTCATTCTTTGACGTTCTAATAATGCGTTAGCAGTAATTTCTTCTGCATTATCCTGTTCTTCTCTATACCATTTAATAAATATACTACCTAGGACACCAACATAAATAAGTTCTTGGAATACTTTCATGATAATTCCACCAAGTTGCTGATCAACCAATGTAGGCATATTGGTGAATAATTCAGGGCCTGAAATGCCTAAGCCCGCTAACCCTGAGAGTGTACTCGCGGGTACACAAAGTGCCATTGCCTGTAACCAAGATTCGCCAGACTTGTATGTTTCATATACAGGTACATCTACGAAAATAATTAATGAACACGCCGGTGTGATTAATATTGCACTTAATATAATATAGCCTATTTTTTTCAAGCCATGGAGCTTCGGCTGCCCCTTCAAGGTATTAATGATTGGCCACCAAAAAAACACTGCCGAAACAAATAGCGTTACAGTAAAAATCGTATGCAGTGGAGCACTCAATTTCACATTATCTAGAATAAGTGGAATATGATAAATGGAAAACATACCACAGAATAACAATAGGCTAAGAATTGGTCTAGTAAAGAATGTGATTATGCGGTCAAGAATCTTAATATCAAAAACTTTTTTCCACATCCAGTTAGGAATTCCCATCATGATTAACGGAGCAATCATAAGCAATAGAACTGCCATTTGGACCATGTGAACTGAAAATAAAATATGACCAAGTAAGTCTACAGGTGAACCTTTAACAACATAAAGCAAAACCATCCCGGACATGAATAAGATTACTTGTTTTTTAGTAACAGGATTCGTGTCTTGAAATCGATGACGCATTTTAATCGTCAGTAATAAATATAAAGCCATACCAAGTATGATAATTAGTAAGAACCACGGACTCCACAAAGCTCGGAATCCAAATATACTTAAAGGCATTGCCATCGCTCCCTTTTTAAAGTCTTTCTTAATTATAAAACTAAAAGCGGTGTAACTCAATGTACGAACTATGACAATTGATAAATTAAAAAAGCCTATGGAGAAAAAATCTTCCATAGGCTTTTCCATCTATTGATACTACCACCAAACAATTGTTAAAAGTGTTAACACAACAACGAATCCAAAAATAGCTCCCGTATACATGAACATTTGTGGAATACCATGCCCTTTTTCATTCATGTGCATGAAGTAATACAATTGCAGGCCAACTTGCACGGCTGCAAATAGCATCAGCGTTGGGATAATCAAGTATTTAGAAAATCCAATTACGTCAGCTTGATAAGCCATAACCATCGAGAACGACATAATCGTTAAGAAAATCATAAGCGAAAACATCATAATCTGACCGCGCATTGACTTACGTGCACGTCTTTGCCCTAAGTTAAATTCGGCTGGTGACTTTTTATAAACTTGAACGTCCGCCATATTAACCTATCACTCCCATCAAGTAGACTACAGTGAAGATGAATACCCAAACAACGTCGATGAAATGCCAGTATAACGAGAATGTGTAGTACTTCGGTGCGTTATACAAGTTCAGGCCACGCTTAGAGTTACGGAAGATGAGTAGCGTAAGCCAAACAAGTCCGATTGCTACGTGGAAACCGTGCGTCCCAACAAGCGTATAGAATGCAGAACTGAATGCACTGTTGTCATACGTGAAGCCTAAATGTATATAGTGTACAAACTCATACACTTCAAGCGCAAGGAAACCAAGTCCAAGGAATGCGGTAATGACAAGCCATAGCTGCATTTTCTTGAAATTGTAGTTTTTCAAATGATACATCGCATATACACTCGTCAAAGATGATGTTAATAAGAGCAACGTCATGACGAAGACAAGCGGTAATTCAAAAAGTTCTTGTGTTGAAAACTCAAATCCACTTGGTCCTTTGTTCTTCAAAGCAAGATAGGTAGCAAAAAGCGTTGCGAACAAGATTGTCTCTCCACCAAGAAACAGCCAGAATCCAACAAATTTATTCTTTGCCTCTAACGTTGCTTTTTCCGGATGATCAGGCCATGTCTCGGGGGTGAATTTTTTATTCAAATCCATTATTTTTGTCCCCCTTTACGTTTCATATCTTTTAAGACGTCTTCCTTCTTAACATAGAAGCCAAGATCGTCTTTTAATGAACGCATTGCCATAGCCGCGAAAGTCCATACAAGACCAATTACTAGAACTGCCATCCCCCATGGTTCTTCAGTGCGGAACATTGCACCAAATCCTGCAATGAACAGTCCTAAACTCAACATGAATGGAATGAATGAACCATTCGGCATATGAATATCTTGAACAGGTTCAGCCGGAGTAATTCCCGACAGATTACCTTCCATTTTTTCGATGTACACTGTATCAAGACCGCGTACAAGTGGTGTCTGCGCGAAGTTATAGAATGGTGGTGGAGATTCAATCGCCCATTCAAGCGTACGCCCGTCACCCCAAGGGTCATTTGCTACACGTACATTTTTAATTGAAGTAATGATTATGTTATATACCATGATCGTAATCCCAATAGCCATAAACAATGCTCCGACAGAACTTATATAGTTCGATAAGTTCCAACCTTGTCCGTCCATGTATGTGAATACACGACGTGGCATTCCCCAGAAGCCTAACCAATGTTGAATTAGGAATGTTAAATGGAAACCGATAAAGAAGAACCAAAACGTTACTTTACCAAGTGCTTCATTTAGCATTGTACCGAACATTTTCGGCCAATATAGATGAGTACCAGCAAGTATTCCGAATACAGTACCACCTACGATTACATAGTGGAAGTGAGCAACAACAAAGTATGTGTCATGCAATTGGTAATCAAGTGGTGCAGTACCTAACATAACACCCGTAACTCCCCCCATAACAAACGTTGGGATGAAGCCCAATGCCCAAAGCATCGGTGTTGTTACTTTTATACTTCCGCCCCATATGGTGAGCAACCAGTTAAATATCTTAACTCCAGTTGGTATGGCAATAGCCATTGTCGCTACAGAGAAGATTGCGTTTGCTGTTGGCCCAAGACCAACTGTAAACATATGGTGAGCCCAAACCATGAAGCCTAGGAATCCAATAAGGACGGTAGCAAATACCATCGCTGAATAACCAAAAAGTCGTTTTCTAGAGAAAATCGAGAAGATTTCCGAGAAAATACCGAATGCCGGTAAAATCAGAATATATACCTCAGGATGACCAAATATCCAGAATATATGCTCCCAGATAATTGTATTCCCACCCATCGTAGGATCAAAGAAGTTAGCACCAAACATTCTTTCAAATGTCAGTAGGAAAAGCCCTACAGTAAGTGGTGGGAATGCGAACAGGATCATAGCTGACGCAACAAACGTAGTCCATGTAAATAATGGCATACGCATGTACGTCATCCCTGGTGCACGCATATTGATAATCGTTACGAGGAAGTTAATCCCCCCTAATAACGTACCACCACCGGCAATTTGAAGACCTATTGCATAAAAATCAACACCATGTCCTTCAGATGCCATTGCTAGCGATGCGTAAGAAGTCCATCCCGCATCGGGAACTTGACCAAAGAACCATGATAGGTTCAGGAATACTCCACCGAAGAAGAACATCCAAAAACCTAGTGAGTTAAGAAATGGGAATGCTACATCACGCGCTCCAATTTGGAGTGGCATAATGGCGTTCATAAATCCAATTAATATAGGCATGGCCGCCAGGAAAATCATCGTCGTTCCGTGCATCGTAATAATTTGGTTAAATATTCCCGCACTGACGAGATCGTTGTTTGGCGTTAAAAGTTGCAAACGAATGATCATTGCTTCTATACCGCCGACTATGAAGAAGAATCCTCCACCTAGGAGATAAAGGATACCGATCTTCTTATGGTCGACTGTTGTAAGCCAATCCCAAAGCGTTGCGCCAAAACCTCTTTTTTGAGCAACTGAACTCAATTTGTTTACCTCCTCTTCAAATTCACGTTAATAGTTATTTTTCTACTGAAAGTCCCATGAGGTACTCAGCAATTGCATTTAGTTCTTCGTCAGAAAGTTTTTCACCGAATGACGGCATTAAGTTTCCTGGCTTATGTTTTTGAGTGTCTGAAATCCAATCAACTACTTTTTCTTGCGTGTGATCCATGAAACCTGCAACACGATTACGGTCACCAAATGACGCTAGGTTTGGTCCAATCGCTCCACCTTCACCGACTGCAGATGTCGCATGACACGCAATACAGCTTTGTTGGAACAATTCTTCACCTTGACCGGCTGCAGCAACATCTGTTGTTTCTTCACCAGTTGCTTGCATTGCCGTAACCCATTTGTCGAATTCAGCACGTGGTAATGATTTTACTTTGAAGTCCATAAGTGCGTGTGATGGGCCACAAAGCTCCGCACACTTCCCGTAAAACACTCCGTCTTGCACATCTTTCGATTCTTTATCAAACGTTAAATAAAATTTGTTTACGTTTTCAACGTTTGTATCGAGTTTTCCTCCGATTGCCGGAATCCAGAAGGAGTGCTTAACATCTGCTGCAAGGAGGTTGAAATATACTTTTTCTCCAGTTGGTACAACAAGTTCTTGCGCTGTAACAATTCCGAGTGTAGGGTATTCAAATTCCCACCAGTACAACTTCGCCGTAACATCTACGACCAGGTTTGCTGACTCTCCGGCCTCATTAACTTCATTCATCGCACTGACATCACTTAGTTTATATGTGTAATAAACTGTAGGGACAGCTAGAAGTAAAACAAGGAGAACTGGAATAACCGTCCATACTAGTTCTAATGTATGGCTTCCTTCGACTTCTTTAGGAACAAAGTCTTCACCCAATTTCGAACGTCTAAAACGAACAATTGCAACTACATAGATAATCACAACTACTAGAATAACCAGTAACATGATTCCTGATGATAACATCAGCAATTTGAATTGATCTTTCCCGACTTGACCAGCCGGAAGAAGTGTGGATAGTCCTTCCTGACCACATCCCGCAAGAAATACGGTAAGAGCTGCTAATAAAGAAAAAAGACGCCACTTTTTGAGTCCTTTCATCATCGCTTAATGATACCTCTCTTTCTAAAAAAATGTTTTTCTTCTTGTGAGGACTGCTGACCTCTTTATGTGAATTCCTATGCAAAGAAAGAATTCCGATATGTTAGATGAATATCGAGAAGATAATCATAGCAACAAAAAGGATCGTCATGTAATTCAATGAATAGATGAACATACCCGTTGCCCATTTAATATCATCTTTCGCTTTAAATCCTTTAAGGGCTAAATACAGCCATCCTATATTCAACGCGCTCGCAAGTACTAAGAAGCCTGCCCCTAGCTCAGTAAGTAGAAACGGCAATGGAAATAAAAACAGGACCCATGCCAACATCGATTTCTTAGTTCGTGCAAAACCTTTTATAACGGGTAGCATTGGAATATTCGCTGCACGGTATTCGTCTGTCCGACGCATCGCCAACGCATAAAAATGCGGCGGTTGCCATACAAACATAATCAGGAATAATGCTAAGGCACCTGCACCAAGTGCTGGCTCAACCGCTGCCCATCCGATTAAAGGCGGAATTGCACCCGAGATGCTTCCAACTATTGTATTAGCTACATGCCTGCGTTTCGACCACATCGAATAGAGTACAACATAACTAAAGATACCTGCAAGTCCCCAAAGACCAGCTGCTACAGATGCGGAAAACAAAAGTACTTCGCCTACTACGATGAAAGTCAGCGCAAGTGTCAATACTGCCGGCGCCTTGAATCGTCCGGTAACTGTTGGTCTGGACTTCGTTCTCGTCATGACAGGATCTATATCCCGATCAATCAAGTTGTTAAGTGCCGCAGATCCAGCAATTATCAATCCCGTTCCAAGAAGAGCATAAACGAGCAAATCTATATTATGTAGAAAGTTTTTACCAGTGAACTGAAAAGCAAGAAATAGTCCCGTAAAAGTTGTGATCATGTTCGAATTAACAATACCGATTTTAATGAGCGCAAGGAAGTCCTTATAAAGAGACGCCGTCACTACATTCGAGTCGACAGGTGTGGAAATTGTATGACCGTTTGACAAGTTACCCCTCCTTCCAAAGTTTTGAGCGTTAACCACTATAGTTAACTATATCGAAATTCGAGTAGTATTTCTATACATATACAAAATTTCTACCGAATTCCTTGAAATATCGACACATTTATTACTGAACCCCCTCTATAGTAAATCATTTCGATAGGTCTTTTGTGAAGTTAAAGCGTCTTCTTTATGAACAATTTGTGAAAAGGACCATTACCGAGGCATTTTTAGCCATTCTTCGTTGTCTTTTTACTAATTGTTCGTTATCATCAAAAAAGCAGGGACCTTTTATTCATTGGTCATCAATAAAAAAGTAGGTGTTATTTTTTGCAATCTAATAGATATTTAAAATGGTTCGCGGTCGCTTCGACAGTAGGTATGCTTTTAATCTTACTTGGAGGAGCGCTTGTTACAAAAACGGATAGCGGCATGGGCTGTGGAAGACATTGGCCTGGATGTAACGGGCAACTTATTCCCGACGTGATTACCGCGGAAGTACTGATTGAATTTTCACATCGGCTAGTAACTGGATCTGTCGGAATCTTGATTGTCATATTAGCCGTCTGGTCATGGAGATCAATCGGACATATAAGGGAAACAAAATTCCTAGCAATCGCGGCCGTATTCTTCCTTATATTACAGGCATTGATTGGTGCCGCTCAAGTATTATGGGGTCAAGGCGATTTCATACTCGCTCTTCATTTCGGCATTTCACTTTTAAGCTTTGCATCAGTCCTTCTATTAACTCTTCTCATATTTGAAGTGGATCGAAAGTTTGATGCAGATAAATTACAAATAGGGAAACGGTTGAAATGGCATACAATAGGCGTATCCGTTTACTCTTACTTTGTAGTCTATACTGGAGCACTCGTCCGTCATACAGAGTCTGGGCTTGCCTGCCTAGACTGGCCGTTATGCAAGAATGATGCCTTCACCCTTCCGCGTAACTTGTTCGAATGGGTCCAGATGGGTCACCGTAGTGCCGCGGCACTTATTTTCATCTGGCTATTGGTCATCATGATTCATGCAATTCGTCATTACAAAAATCAGCGAGTCATCTATTGGGGCTGGAGCATCGCATTTATACTTGTAGCGCTTCAAGCAACAACAGGAATGATGGTTGTTCTGACCAGACTAAACCTTTACATTGCTTTACTTCATTCATTGTTCATCACATTGTTATTTGGTTTGTTAACGTACATGATTCTACTTGTATCCAGAAGTAAACTATCCAAATAAATGTATAGGACAGGCACTAGGCGAATCCCTTCTACTTGTCTACCCAACTTATTAACAGAAAAAACAAGAGCACCCGAATATATAATTCGAGTGCTCTTGTTTTTTTATGTTAATGCTCTAATTCAACGAGTAAATCACCTGTAGCTATCGATTCTCCAGCAGCTACATATATTTCTTTTACTATACCATCGAAAGGTGCTTGAATCGTTGTCTCCATTTTCATAGCTTCTGTGATGAGCAAATGTTCTCCTCTTTTCACTTTCGCTCCCTTTGAGACAGCAACTTTCAAAACAGTTCCCGGCATAGTAGCAGGAATATGCGCAGCATTTGAAGTATCCGCTTTTTGTTTTCTAACCGTGACGGATTCAACACTCATATCTTCAATAATCACTTCACGCGGCTGGCCATTCAATTCGAAATAGAGGACTCTTGTTGCATCCGATTGCGGTTCGCTTATCGACACTAGCTTAACGATCAACGTTTTCCCTTTTTCAATCTCAACTTCAATTTCCTCACCGAGACGCATTCCATATAGAAATTCAGGTGTATCAATAACAGATACATCGCCGAACTGCTTATTGGTTTGAGAATATTCTTCAAAAACTTTCGGATAAAGAGCATACGAAAGTACTTCATGGCTGGTAACTGGTCGTTCCAATTTAGCATTCAATTCATCCCGCAGCTTTTCAAAATTGACATCTTCCAATAGTTCTCCAGGACGTACAGTAATCGCTTGGCGTTCTTTTAAAATGATTTTTTGAAGTTCTTCTGGGAATCCACCATATGGCTGGCCGATATACCCTTCGAAAAACTCAATAACTGATTCCGGGAAATCGATGGTCTTTCCGCGTACAAGGACTGACTTTTCGTCAAGTTCGTTCTGTACCATAAATAAGGCCATATCTCCAACAACTTTCGATGAAGGTGTCACTTTCACAACATCTCCGAATAACAGGTTAACACGAGAATACATGCCCTTCACTTCCTCCCAGCGCTCCCCTAGACCTACTGCTTTCGCTTGTTGCTGTAAGTTAGAATACTGGCCACCAGGCATTTCATGAACATAGATTTCCGAATGTGGACTCATCATACCGCTTTCAAAGGGCTTATAATACTTCCGAACGTCTTCCCAATAATAAGACAAGTCTTCAAGCGACTTCACGTTTGAACGTACATTGCGTTTACCACCTTGCAGCGCGTAGTGTAGCGAACTTGCCGACGGTTGTGAAGTTAGACCTGCCATTGATCCTAAAGCCGTGTCAACGATGTCTACGCCAGCCTCAATCGCTTTGGCATACATATAAATACCATTTCCACTCGTATCATGTGAATGTAGATGAATTGGAATATCCACTGTTGCTTTCAATTCAGAAACAAGTCGATATGCAGCCTCCGGTTTTAATAAACCTGCCATATCTTTGATTGCTAAAATATGCGCTCCAGCTGATTCAAGCTCTTTTGCCATCTCTTTATAATAATTAACCGTATATTTCGCTCGGGAATCGTCAAGAATATCCCCTGTATAACAAATTGCCGCTTCCGCAACCTTCCCAGCTTCCCGCGTTGCATCAATTGCAACCTCCATGCCTTTAATCCAGTTCAAGCTGTCGAAAATACGGAATACATCAATTCCAGCATCCGCTGACTTTTTAACGAACTCACGGATAACATTGTCAGGATAATTCGTATAACCTACGGCATTTGCACCGCGGAACAGCATTTGGAACAACACATTTGGAATTTGTTCTCGCAGTTTTAATAACCTATCCCATGGATCTTCTTTCAGGAACCTATAAGCAACATCGAATGTCGCCCCGCCCCACATCTCATAAGAAAACAGATCAGGCATCAGTCTTGCCGATTCAGCCGCAATTGACGTCATATCGGAAGTCCTCATGCGCGTAGCCAACAAAGATTGGTGTGCATCGCGGAATGTTGTATCCGTCAAAAGGACATCGTCTTGTTCTTTAATCCACTTAATAAGCCCTTCAGCACCACGTTCATCCAAAATCTGTTTTGTACCCGGTTTTGGCGGTGTAAGAAGGTCAACAAGTGGTTTTCTTACAGGATGAAGGACCGGTTTCGATTGTTTTCCGATTCCCGGGAATCCATTAACAGTCACATTACCAATATAATTCAGCATTTTCGTCCCGCGGTCTTTGCGGTTCGGGAACAGGAATAATTCAGGTGTTGAATCAATAAAGCTTGTATTATAGTTACCTGTTAAGAAGTTTTTGTGCTTCACAACATTCTCAAGAAATGGAATATTCGTTTTGATGCCGCGAATCCGGAATTCCTGCAAGTTCCTATCCATTTTGGAAGCAGCTTCACGGAACGTCATACCCCATGTAGACACTTTAACAAGTAATGAGTCATAGTACGGCGTGATGATAGCTCCCTGGAACCCGTTCCCCGCGTCAAGACGAACACCGAATCCTCCACCTGATCGGTAGACTGATAATTTTCCAGAATCCGGCATGAAGTCATTCAATGGGTCTTCTGTGGTCACACGAGATTGGATTGCAAATCCGAATAACGGAATCTTGTCCTGTGTCGGAATACCCGTTTCACTATCATGAAGGCTTTTCCCATCCGCAATATGAATTTGTGCGTGGACGATATCAATACCCGTCACCATCTCTGTGATTGTATGCTCAACTTGAATACGAGGATTTACTTCGATGAAATAAAATCGACCATCCGATACGAGAAATTCTACGGTTCCAGCATTTTTATAATTAACATTCTTCATCACTTTTACTGCCGCTTCGCAAATTTCTTCTCTCAATCCATCCTCAAGCGAAATCGAAGGTGCTATTTCTACGACTTTCTGATGACGGCGCTGAATTGAGCAATCACGCTCGAATAGGTGGACGACATTGCCGTATGTATCTCCAAGTATTTGAACCTCGATATGTTTTGGTTTATCAATGTATTTCTCGACATACATTTCATCTGATCCAAATGCAGATTTCGCCTCTGACCGAGCACGTTCAAATGCCTCGTTGACTTCTTCGGTAGAATTCACAATACGCATTCCACGTCCACCACCACCGAGAGATGCTTTAATAATGATTGGATAACCGTTCGATTCGCCAAACATTGCGACTTCTCCAACTGTAGAAACGGGACCATCACTACCTGGAATTACTGGAATTCCTGCTTTAACAGCCTGCTCACGTGCTTTCACTTTATCTCCAAACATATCCAGCTGCTTTGAACTTGGACCGATGAAAATAATTCCCTCTTCTTCTAAACGTCTTGCAAATTCTCTGTTTTCGGCAAGAAATCCATAACCAGGATGAATAGCATTTGCACCGCAATCTTTCGCGATCGCGATAATTCCTTCGATATCGAGATAAGCATCAATCGGCTTCTTACCTTCTCCGACAAGATAAGACTCATCTGCCTTGTAACGATGGAATGACCCACTATCTTCCGCTGAATAAATCCCCACCGTCGGTATATTCAATTCGGTACAAGCGCGAAAAACTCGTATTGCTATTTCTCCACGGTTGGCTACAAGAATTTTCTTAATCTGTTCCATCACAAGGCACTTCCTTTTCTAATTGTTTTTTTCATATTTTACGAACATTGAGACATTCGTTAATATTCCTAAAGCTAAAGATAACAGAATAACAGATGTACCGCCATAGCTAATAAACGGCAAAGTAACTCCTGTAAGCGGTATCAACCCCGTCAGGCCACCCAAATTAACGAATGTTTGAATTCCTATCATACTCCCAATTCCTGCCGCGAGCATGCGTGCATGGGGGTCTTTTGCCTGAAGTGCAATAGATAAAGCTCTCAAGACGATGAAACCAAGTCCCCCTATTACGATAATAGCACCAATAAGTCCTAATTCCTCCGAAATCACCGCCATAATGACATCCGTTTGTGGTTCTGGCAAATAGCCCCTTTTTTGAATGGAATTGCCGAGCCCTCTCCCTTGCAAACCTCCAGAACCGATGGCAATATAGCCGTTCGCAATCTGATAGCCAGACCCTTGGGGATACTCGAATGGATTCTGAAATGATAATAGACGGCCTGCCCTACCTGCAGTCATAATCGTTTCCCATTTGAAATAAAGGACAAGTGAAGCAACGACAAGACCCACAGTAATCAGTCCGCTGATTTTCATGAAGGTTCTTTTTTTAATACCGCTTGCTGCAAGGACAGATAGTGCTGTGACGATGATAATGAACGAACCTCCGATGTCTGTCTCGAGCATGATAGAACCGACTGCTAATACTAAAATGACCACGGGCGGCAATATTGATTGGTTAATATTGTCGATTGTGCCAGACTCGTATTTTTTTGCAAAAACACCTGAAAAATAGACAATTAGGACCAATTTAGCAACTTCCGAAGGTTGTAGATTACCAAATGGCGTTTTTATCCAACTAGTCGCTCCGACATGATCACCTGTACCAACGAAATGGACCAGAAATAATAGAAAAAGCATACTTATTACAGCAAAAATCATTATTTTTTTCCGCTTATAGTTTTTGTACGGAAAAAAAGCCGCCAAAAAGAAAGCGGGGATGGCAAGTTTTAAATTTAACAACTGCTTTTGATAAAAAGCATCTGCCGGAAGATCATACCTACCTACCGCTACAACCATACTTGAGCTGTAAATCATGACAAGCCCGAATAGACAAAGTAACAGGTAGACAAAAAACAGTGGGAAATCAAAATAGCGAAATAGCTTTTTAGTATATGTTTTCATTGGGTTACCTCTTTTTCATTAAACAAAAAACTCAAACTATTATGTCAGTTTGAGTTTTCGGCTTATTTTCTCGTGTATACTTCGTGCAACACTGTCATTTCTTTCTCAAGTAAAGAAAGAATTTCATTGCCTTTCGGACGATCAATCAAACCTAGCTTTACAGCAAAGTCAATTTCACGAGACAAGCCATACATTTGTGTATCCAGCACTTCTTCATAGAGTGGGCACTGCGGCATTGTCAAATGGTCCATCTGTACTTTTATAAGTTGACCAATCTTATCAGCATCGGCTTGAAGCTGTTTCAACGCCTTTTCCTGATACGTTTCCTGCAATTCTATATCCATGAGGACGCCCCCATCAAACTTTTATTTCTTAATGGTTATTATCAATAAATTGTATCTTTCAAAACAGGAAAAAGCAAGCGTTTTCCCTTTGACCTTGTGCGTAGAAAAGCAAAAGCTTTTCCTAGAGACATCAAAGCGTTATACTAGAATCAAAAGATAATTTAATTCAGTAGGGGGATATTCATTTGGAATCAATAATTCCGATTAAAGGAAATGTACGTCACGTCATCACACTTGACCCGACCGTGTGGATTTTCGATGATCGTCGCGTTGATTTGAAAACGTACTTTACAGAAAACCACATTGAAAAAGATGAACTAGAAGAATATAAAAGAGATATGGGGAAACATTGGTCCCGTGAAATAATGGAAGGCGCAACGTTCCCACCTACCCTGGAAACAGAAAAAAAGTTTGAAAAACGAAAAGTCCTTACTGGAACGTACGGCATTCAATTGCGCCACTTTTTAAAAATCGCGGAGCCTGCCGAAAATGCACAAACATTAGCATTTGAAACATCAGACGGCGAAAGTCACTCATTCCCGCTTACGAAAGTCGATGATATCATTTTCAAATTCAGCGACGAAGGTAAGCCGTTACTTGAGGGTGGGCCCGTTCACGTTGTCTTCAAAGACGGTTCGAACAATGATAATCCGATTCGCAACGTCATTGCGATCCGAGTTGACTGAAGGAGGATTTCCATGCGCGTAAAATGCGTCATCTGTGACAACGTCGGGCAACTCCCTGACGATTTGCCACTAGCCAAAACACTTCGGAATCGCCCTATCCATACGTACATGTGTCAAGAATGCAATGATCGGATTGCCGAAAAAACGATTGCACGAATCGCAACTGGTAACTTTACTTTCTACCGCAGTTCCCATTCCATCGAAAAAGAATTCTAAAAAAAGAGTAAGATGCTTGAAGCATAGATACTGTTCCGTGTCTAAAAACGTATACTATTTAACACGTCTGTTGATTAACCATTTTCACTGGGACCATTTCCAGCTCGCTTTCGGCTATCTATTCATGACAGATTTACTGAGGGGTCCTAGT
>CAZWAW010000080.1:0-14124 GCA_964632025.1 uncultured Sporosarcina sp. | reverse complement strand
CCGCCATCCGATCATATAACCATCCCGCCCAATCATACCCACCACCAACCCTCCCTCTAATTTGACCAATATCTCAAAACTATCTAAACTTTCTATTGACTGAATGCTCATTCATAATTAAACTAGAAAATAGACATCGACACGATACCTATTTTCGACTACACTATCTGTACTATTCAAACAATAAGGGAAGGGGAGAAAATAAATGCATCCATTGATCATTGCTAACTGGATACTGTTTCTCGCGGTCGTGGCTTACGCGCTTGCGTTGTTTACATATCTGATCAAAACACGGATTCAATTTATCAAACTGGGGAGAAAAGAAGAGTTTGATAATAACATTTCAGAACGTCTCCGCAAAATATGGATATACGTCTTCGGACAAAAGAAATTATTAAAAGATAAAAAGAGTGGAATCATCCACGTACTGTTTTTCTACGGGTTTTTACTCGTGCAATTTGGAGCGATGGATCTTATCTGGAAAGGTTTAAAACCGGGGTCACACTTACCATTCGGTCCATTGTATCCCGCCTTTACATTCTTCCAGGAAATCGTCGCTGTCACAATACTTGTCGCAGTTGTGTGGGCATTCCACCGCCGTTATATTGAAAAGCTAGTTCGTTTGAAACGCGGATGGAAATCTGGACTCGTCCTTATTTTTATCGGGGGACTCATGCTTTCAACATTACTTGCGAACGGTATGAACATGATTTGGCAAGGCCATGCAGGGTCATGGTCGGAACCGATTGCATCGGCGATTGCTGCGATTTTTAGTTTCATGCCTGAAACTGGGGCAGCCGTTATTTTCTTCGTCGCTTGGTGGATCCATCTATTAATCCTACTGACGTTCCTGGTCTATGTGCCGCAATCTAAACATGCGCACTTGATTGCAGGGCCTGCAAACGTTTACTTCCATCGTCTAGATCATGCGGGCCGTTTAAAGCCAATCGATTTCGAAGCATTGGAAGATGTGGAAGAAGGAGAAGAAATGCCGCCGCTTGGGGTTGGTAAAATAACTGACTTCACACAGCTGCAAATGATTGACTTATACGCTTGTGTTGAATGTGGACGTTGTACGAATATGTGTCCAGCATCTGGAACAGGGAAAATGCTGTCCCCGATGGATCTCATTACTAAACTACGTGATAATCTAACAAATACAGGCGCACTTGTTACAAAGCAGAAACCGTGGGTTCCAACACTCGCGTTCAATAAAACAAAAGGCAACCAGATTGCATTTGCAGCTGGACTTGAAGGCGCTACAATGGACGACATTTACAACCCATCCCTCATCGGCGATATCATCACGGAAGAGGAAATCTGGGCTTGTACAACATGCCGTAACTGTGAAGACCAATGTCCGGTTATGAATGAACACGTTGACAAAATCATCGACCTTCGCCGTTACCTTGTGATGACAGAAGGAAAAATGGATCCGGATGCACAGCGCGCGATGACAAACATCGAACGTCAAGGGAATCCATGGGGTCTTAACCGTAAAGAGAAAGAAAACTGGAGAGATGCACGTCCAGACCTTCATATCCCAACGGTTAAAGAATTGAAAAAAGCGGGCGAAGAATTTGAGTACCTGTTCTGGGTGGGTTCAATGGGCTCATTCGACAATCGTTCACAAAAAATCGCCTTATCATTTGTCCATCTTATGAACGAAGCGGGCATCAAGTTCGCCATTCTGGGCAATAAAGAGAAGAACTCTGGAGATACGCCGCGTCGTTTGGGGAATGAGTTTTTATTCCAAGAACTGGCTACGGCCAATATTGAAGAATTCGAAAAAGCGGGTGTCACAAAACTTGTTACAATTGACCCGCATGCTTACAATATTTTTAAAAATGAATACCCTGACTTCGGATTTAAAGCAGAAGTAGTTCATCATACAGAAATGCTTTACGAACTTGTTGTCCAAGGGAAGCTGAAACCGGAGCATGCCATCGATGAAACAATTACGTTCCATGATTCATGTTATCTAGGCAGATACAACGACGTCTATGATCCGCCACGTGAAATTTTGAAAGCAATTCCTGGTGTTAATCTTGTCGAAATGAAACGTAATCGCGAAGACGGCATGTGCTGTGGAGCGGGCGGAGGACTTATGTGGATGGAAGAAGACACTGGCCACCGCATCAACGTTGCTCGTACAGAACAAGCACTCGAAGTCAGCCCGGGAATCATATCATCCGGCTGTCCATACTGCTTGACGATGTTGTCAGACGGTACGAAAGCGAAGGAAGTAGAAGAGTCTGTCGGCACATATGACATCGCCGAATTACTAGAACGTTCGATTTTCGGTGAAGACTGGAAGCCGGCTGAAGAAGTTGAAGTAGAATCGATTTTGCAATAAGCCATTGCAACTGGCACCGAATATAAACCATTGCAGAACTATCAGCATTGTCGTACAATTAAATAAATTAGATTTATAGAATGCATGAGAAGAGGGGAGTGGAAACACTCCTTTTTTCTTAACTACTTATCGAGCGAGCGTTCAGTCGTTCGGTTTAAATTGAAATGAAAGCGTTATCAACAATCATCAAAGGGGCGATAGATATGGGAAGAACAGTCATAGTAGGCGGTGCACGTACACCATTCACAAAATTAGGCGGAGCGTTAAAATCACTGTCAGCAAGCGATCTTGGGGGGATTGCTATCAAAGATGCATTAAATCGTGCGGGCGTGACAGTAGATGAGGTCGGTGAAGTCATTATCGGAACGGTGCTACAAGCAGGTCAAGGACAAATTCCTTCTAGGCAAGCAGCGACGAAAGGTGGACTTCCGTGGTCTGTAAAAACGGAGACCATTAACAAAGTATGTGGGTCAGGCATGCGCAGCGTTACACTTGCCGATCAGTTGATCCGTCTTGGAGATGAAGAAGTCATTGTTGCGGGCGGTATGGAGTCCATGTCCAATGCACCTTATTATTTACCAAAAGGTCGATTCGGATTAAAAATGGGTGACGCAGAACTTGTAGACGGTATGATCTACGATGGACTTTCATGTTCATTCTCACTGGACCGCGTCCATATGGGCACATACGGTAACTCGACAGCGGAAGAGTTTTCACTGACTCGCGCTGCACAGGATGCATGGTCGCTCCGTAGTCACGTACGCGCATTGAAAGCGATTGACGCAGGGTTGTTCGCACAAGAAATCATTCCAGTCGAAATCCCACAACGTAAAGGTGATCCGATTGTAGTCGATACGGATGAAGCGCCACGCCGCACCACATCGCTCGAATCACTGGCGAAATTACGTCCAGCATTCGGCAAGGAAGGCACAATTACGGCAGGAAACGCACCAGGCGTGAACGACGGAGCATGTGCACTTGTGTTGATGAATGAAGAGCGTGCGCTAAAAGAAGGAAGAACACCATTAGCAGTCATTATTGGTCATGCAGAAGTGGCTATTGAACCTGAAAACTTCCCGCAAACACCCGGGCTTGTCATTAATGCATTACTTAAAAAGACGAGTAAGAAACTAGAAGATATAAAACTCTTTGAAATAAACGAAGCATTTGCGGCTGTGGCCCTCGCAAGTTCACAAATTGCCGGACTAGATCCTGAAAAAGTGAACGTCAATGGCGGTGCCGTGGCACTCGGTCACCCGATTGGCGCAAGTGGAGCGCGTATTATTTTAACACTTGCTCATGAACTGAAACGTCAAGGCGGCGGTATTGGTATTGCAGCAATTTGTTCAGGCGGAGGCCAAGGCGACGCAATTATGATTGAAGTAGCAAAATCGGAATAATGTGGAGGCGTTAATTAATGGATATTAAAAAAATCATGGTGATCGGCGCAGGACAAATGGGCGGAGGAATTGCTCAAGTCTGTGCACAAGCCGGCTTCGACGTAAAACTGAATGATATTAAAGAAGAATCCTATGCGAAAGGACTTGCGGTTATTACAAAGAATCTTTCCCGCAATGTCGAAAAAGGTCGCATGACAGAAGAGGAAAAACTCGCAGTCCTCGGTCGCATAACGAAATCACTCAATCTGCAAGATGCGTCGGACGTTGACATTGTTATCGAAGCAGCAGTTGAAAATATGGACATCAAAAAGTCCATTTTCGCGAAGTTGGATGAAATTGCTCCGCAACATGCCATTCTTGCATCCAATACATCTTCACTTCCAATCACAGAAATCGCGGCGGCAACAAAACGTCCTGAACAAGTGATTGGCATGCATTTCATGAACCCGGTTCCAGTGATGAAACTGGTTGAAATCATCCGCGGTCTTGCAACTGCTGACGAAGTGTACAAAGCCGTTGAAGACATGACAGTGAAATTATCTAAAACCCCGGTAGAAGTAAATGACTTCCCAGGATTCGTCGCAAACCGTATTCTTATGCCGATGATTAACGAAGCAATCTACACGCTCTATGAAGGCGTCGCAACAGAACAAGCGATTGACGAAGTCATGAAACTCGGCATGAATCACCCAATGGGGCCGCTTCAACTCGCAGATTTCATCGGACTCGATACATGTCTATATATTATGGAAACGCTACACGAAGGATTTGGCGATTCGAAATACCGTCCATGTCCACTGCTTAGGAAATATGTAAAAGCAGGATGGTTAGGTAAGAAGTCAGGCCGAGGATTCTACGTTTACGACTAACTAACGCTTACATTTAAAGGGGAAATCATAATGGATTTAACATTCACCGAAGAACAGCAGATGATGCGCGACATGGTACAAAATTTTGCAAAGACTGAAATCGAACCGTTCATTCCACGAATGGAAGCTGGGGAATTCCCACGTGAAATTTTAAAGAAAATGGGCGGGCTCGGTTTGATGGGCATTACTGTTCCAGAAGAATACGGTGGGGCGGGCATGGATTTCATCTCGTATATTAGCGCCATCCATGAACTGTCGAAAGTAAGCGCCGTAGTCGGTGTCATTCTTTCCGTTCATACATCGGTTGGAACAAACCCGATTATGTATTTCGGTAACGACGAGCAGAAAAACCGTTACCTCCCGAAATTGGCAAGCGGCGAATACCTTGGTGCTTTCTGCCTGACAGAAGCATCATCCGGTTCTGATGCGGGATCCCTTAAAACACGTGCAGTCAAGAAAGACGATCATTATGTGCTTAACGGCTCTAAAATGTTTATTACCAACGGTGGCGAAGCGGATGTTTACATCGTCTTTGCATCGACAGATCCATCTAAAGGGACGTACGGTATTTCAGCATTCATCGTCGACAAAGATACACCAGGCCTCGTCATCGGAAAAGATGAACGGAAAATGGGACTTCACGGTTCGAGAACAGTTGAGTTGTCGTTTGATCAAATGAAAGTTCCGCTAGAAAATTTACTCGGTGAAGAAGGCGGCGGATTCAAAATTGCGATGGCTAATCTCGACGTCGGTCGTATCGGCATCGCGGCGCAAGCACTCGGTATCGCAGAAGCAGCACTTGAAGCGGCAACAGGGTACGCGAAAGACCGCGTCCAGTTTGGTAAACCAATTGCTGCTCAGCAAGGCGTAGGATTTAAGTTAGCGGATATGGCAACTGCAGTCGAAGCAGCCAAACTACTCGTCTACCGGGCCGCACAACTGCGCGCAGAAGGACTGCCATGCGGAAAAGAAGCATCGATGGCTAAGCTGTTTGCTTCAAAAGCGGCAGTCGAAGGTTCGATTGAAGCAGTTCAAGTATTCGGAGGCTATGGCTATACAGAAGATTACCCAGTCGAGCGCTATTTCCGCGACGCAAAAGTAACTGAAATCTACGAAGGCACAAGTGAAATCCAGCGTATTGTTATTTCGAAACATCTGATGAAGTGATGTGCGCGTTTTTAGGGTGTACTTGCAACTTTGGAGTTTTAATTGCAACTATCTAATTCTAACTGCAACTTCGAGATTCTAACTGCAACTTTCCAATCGTAACTTCAACTTCGAGATTCTAATTTCAACTTCACGTTTTTACTGATAAATACCAACCAAATACCAAATAAGGTGGGAAACCCAATGAACTTTAAACTATCCGAAGAACACGAAATGATCCGTAAAATGGTCCGCGACTTTGCAGAAAACGAAGTCGCACCAACAGCAGCAGAACGTGATGAAGAAGAACGTTTCGACATGGATATCTTCAAGAAAATGGCGGACCTTGGCCTGACGGGTATTCCTTGGCCTGAAGAGTATGGCGGCATCGGCAGTGACTTCCTCGCGTATTGTATCGCTGTAGAAGAACTGTCACGCGTTTGTGCGTCAACAGGCGTTACACTTTCTGCGCACACGTCTTTAGCTGGGTGGCCAGTATTTAATTACGGAACGGAAGAACAGAAACAACAATACCTTCGTCCAATGGCGGAAGGTACGAAAATGGGTGCATACGGTCTAACGGAGCCAAGTTCAGGTTCTGATGCAGGCGGCATGCGCACATCAGCGAAACGAGATGGCGACGACTACGTAATAAATGGGTCTAAGATTTTCATTACAAACGGCGGCATTGCGGACATTTACATCGTCTTCGCAGTCACTGATCCAGATTCAAAACATAAAGGAACGAGCGCATTTATCGTAGAAAAAGATTTCCCTGGCTTCTCTGTTGGGAAAAAAGAACGCAAACTCGGTATTCGTTCATCGCCTACAACTGAAATCATGTTCGACAACTGTCGTGTACCGAAAGAAAACCTTCTTGGTGAAGAAGGCCAAGGCTTCATCATCGCAATGAAAACACTCGACGGAGGCCGTAATGGAATCGCTGCACAAGCAGTCGGGATTGCACAAGGGGCACTTGACGCAGCTGTTGGTTATGCGAAAGAGCGCGTTCAGTTCGGTAAACCAATCGCTGCAAACCAAGGCATCGGCTTTAAACTGGCAGATATGGCGACAGCAACGGAAGCTTCAAGACTGTTGACATACCAAGCAGCTTGGCTCGAGTCAAACAACTTACCATATGGCCAAGCATCTGCAATGGCAAAACTAATGGCTGGAGATACAGCAATGAAAGTGACAACAGACGCTGTTCAAGTTTTCGGAGGATACGGGTATACAAAAGACTATCCTGTTGAGCGTTACATGCGTGATGCAAAAATTACGCAAATCTACGAAGGAACGCAAGAAATTCAGCGTCTCGTTATCTCCCGTATGCTGACAAAATAAGCAGGGAGGTGTAGGAAAGTGAATAAACGAGAAGTGAAATCGTCTGTCAAAGATGAAAGTCTGATTGAAAAACGGCGTGAACAGATGATTCGTGGTGCGGTGAAACTATTTAAAGAGAAAGGGTTCCATCGCGCGACGACCCGCGAAATTGCAAAAGCAGCGGGATTTAGTATCGGAACGCTTTATGAATATATTCGTACCAAGGAAGATGTACTCTACCTCGTTTGTGACAGTATTTATAACGAAGTGCATGACCGCCTTTCCGCCCTGCCTACTCAAGAAGGGACAGTGGAGGGGCTACAAGTGGCCATTAACCAGTATTATCACTTGATTGATGATATGTCGGATGAATTTCTGGTCATGTACCAAGAGTCGAAATCATTACCTAAAGATGCCTTGCAATACGTTCTGAAAAAAGAAATGGAAATGGTCGCTTTGTTTGAAAAATTGCTGGATGCATGTGCAAATTCGGGGGAATTGCGCATTTCAAAAGAAACAGTCGGCATCGCGGCACATCACATCGTCGTTCAAGGACAGATGTGGGCATTTCGTAGATGGGCATTGCATAAAAATTATACGATAGAAGATTATATTCGTGTTCAAACAGATCAGCTTTTTAATGGTTTAATTGGGGGAAACGTTCACTAATATAAAAGGGGTGTTCCACATATGGCAACAGTTGAGATTTATAAACCGAAACACCATATTCGGTTCGTTACAGCGTCGAGTCTTTTCGATGGTCATGACGCATCCATCAATATCATGCGTCGTATTATGCAAGCGAGTGGCGCAGAAGTGATTCACTTGGGCCATAATCGTTCCGTTGAGGAAGTTGTCAACGCGGCAATTCAAGAAGACGTTCAAGCAATTGCGATGTCTTCGTACCAAGGCGGGCACGTTGAATATTTTAAATACATGTATGATCTTCTTCAGGAAAAAGGGGCGCCGCATATTCGCATTTACGCAGGTGGCGGCGGAGTCATCATCCCGAAGGAAATCAAAGAACTGCATGACTACGGCATCACATGGATTTTCTCACCTGAAGATGGGCGCACAATGGGCCTTCAAGGGATGATTAATCGAATGATGGAGCAATGTGATTACGTCACAGCGACTGACAATGAAATGGAAAACCTTGAAAAGATCACTGTCGATCAGCCGGAAATACTCGCAAATGTAATTACGTACGTGGAAGAAATGTACGGTCAAGGCGACGCGCAAGCAACGGCAGTCGTCGAAAAAGCACGTACACTCTCTAAAAATACGCCGATTCTCGGGATTACAGGGACAGGTGGAGCAGGGAAAAGTTCGCTTACTGATGAATTAATTCGCAGATTCCTCCATGAACTTCCTGGAAAAAGAGTCGCAATCCTATCGATTGACCCGACGAAACAGAAAACAGGTGGGGCGTTACTTGGTGACCGCATTCGCATGAATGCCATCTTCAACAAACGCGTATTCATGCGAAGTCTCGCAACTCGTGGTTCTCGAACAGAGCTTTCTGGAGCGATTCGCGATGTGCTAGACATCGTAAAAACAGCCGGTTTCGACCTAATCGTCGTTGAAACAAGCGGAATCGGGCAAGGGGACGCGGAAATTACGGAAGTCTCTGATGCTTCGATGTATGTCATGACAAGCGAATTCGGTGCGCCGACACAACTTGAGAAGATTGACATGATTGATTTCGCAGACCTGATTGTCATCAATAAATTCGAGCGTAAAGGTTCTGAAGATGCATTGCGCCAAGTACAGAAACAGTATCAGCGCAGCCATCTTCTATGGGATAAAGACCTCGATACAATGCCGGTATACGGCACAATCGCAAGCCAATTCAACGACAAAGGGACGAATTCACTCTTTGCAGCACTCGTTTCCGTATTGAACGACAAATGCGGCCTCGACTGGGAAACGTCTTATGGGCAATTCGTCAAAACACAAAAACAAAACGTCATCATCCCGAACGACCGTCAGCAATATTTACGTGAAATCTCCGACACGGTCCGTGGGTACCATAAAAAATCCGAAGTGCAGGAAACGCTTGCACGCAAATTATTCCAGCTCGAAGGGGCCATTCAAACGGTCAACGAACAAGCGCCAGACGATGCGCTTGTAACTTCGCTGCAATCACTTGCGGAGGGCATCAAAGAAGAATTAACGCCAGAGTCAAAACGTATCCTCGCAAACTGGGAGAAGTTGAAAGAAGCCTACGCTGGCGATGAATTCATCACAAAAGTGCGCGACAAAGAACTGCGCACTGCTTTGACGACAACAAGCCTTTCTGGATTGAAGATCCCGAAAGTCGCGTTGCCAAAGTTCAAAGATTACGGAGAAATTATTCGCTGGGTTTATAAAGAAAACGTACCTGGTTCGTATCCGTATACAGCTGGCGTATTCCCATTCAAACGCGAAGGCGAAGATCCAAAACGTCAATTCGCAGGAGAAGGAACGCCGGAACGGACGAATCGTCGTTTCCACTATTTATCGAAAGATGACGATGCGAAGCGACTGTCAACGGCGTTTGACTCTGTGACATTGTATGGAGAAGACCCGGATGAACGCCCAGATATTTATGGGAAAGTCGGGGAATCTGGTGTCAGTATCTGTACGTTGGAAGATATGAAAAAACTGTACGAAGGTTTCGATCTGTGTGCACCAGCGACGTCTGTATCCATGACGATTAACGGTCCAGCACCAATTATTCTTGCTATGTTCATGAATACAGCAATCGATCAACAGGTGCGTATCAATGAGGAAAAACTTGGGCGCACACTGACAGTTGAGGAATTCATTGCAGTCAAAGAAGGAACGCTTCAAGCAGTTCGTGGAACAGTGCAAGCGGATATTCTTAAAGAAGACCAAGGGCAGAATACATGTATCTTCTCGACGGAATTCGCGCTTCGCATGATGGGGGATATTCAACAGTACTTCATCGATGAAAAAGTACGTAATTACTATTCTGTATCGATTTCTGGCTACCATATCGCTGAAGCAGGTGCAAACCCGATTTCACAATTGGCGTTCACGCTATCGAATGGCTTCACATATGTAGAATATTATTTAAGCCGCGGCATGAATATTGATGATTTCGCTCCGAACTTGTCGTTCTTCTTCTCGAATGGACTTGATCCGGAATATACGGTTATCGGACGCGTTGCACGCCGCATTTGGGCAGTCGCGATGCGCGAGAAATACGGCGCCAACGAACGTAGCCAAAAATTGAAATACCATGTTCAAACATCAGGGCGCAGCTTGCATGCACAGGAAATCGATTTCAACGATATTCGCACAACGTTGCAGGCGCTTATGGCATTGCAGGATAACTGTAACTCGCTCCACACGAATGCGTATGACGAAGCCATTACAACGCCAACGGAAGAATCAGTCCGTCGTGCGATGGCTATCCAGATGATCATCACAAATGAGCATGGCCTATCGAAAAATGAGAATCCGCTTCAAGGTGCATTTATTGTCGACGAATTAACGGATCTCGTTGAAGAAATGGTCTTGCGCGAGTTTGAAAGCCTAAACGACCGTGGCGGCGTACTCGGATCGATGGAAACACAATATCAACGCGGTAAAATCCAAGAAGAATCGATGCACTATGAAATGAAAAAACATTCGGGCGAGCTGCCAATCATCGGCGTTAACACATACTTGAACCCGAATCCACCATCGTCTGATGACGTCGATAATATGGAAATCGCGCGTGCCACACAAGAAGAGAAAGAAACACAAATTGTCAACTTACGTGCATTCAAAAGCTTGCATGCCGATCAAACCGAAGAAGCCCTTAAGAAGCTAAAAGCAGTAGCAGTTTCAGGTGGCAACATCTTCCAAGAACTAATGGAAACGGTGAGAGTTGCGAGTTTGGGGCAAATTACCAATGCATTGTATGAAGTAGGCGGGCAGTATAGAAGAAATATGTAATTAAGGATCTTTGGTATCCGTGCAAACTTCGGTTTAGCACGGATTTTCCTTTTTCGTGATTGTGTAGTGGGAAATTCTTCTTTGTTTCGAAGGGCGCGAATGATGTCAGTAACTGGCACAATGCGTTTTTCACCATGCTACTGGGATTGCTTTATCTAAGTAAATCGAGAGAGAGGCATCCCCAAGCGCCGAAGCGTGTTGAAGGAAATCTCTATGTCCTTCCGTTTTTTTGTGATTGTTTGGCTTTTACTTTTCTTTTCAATGGATATCGGTTGTAATTACCACGTATAATGGGGAGAATGAATGGAAGGGGTGCTGGCGTGAAACTGTATATACATATATTGATCATAGCCATCCTTGCCACCCTTACTATTGTGCTTTATAATAAAGGATTGGGAGCGATTCCTTTATTGCTTTCTGGAGCATATTTGCTGTTTATTTGTGTAACAGAACTTCGACACTCCAAAAAGAATAAAAGAATGTAGCATATTTTGGACTGCATTGTTTATAATGATAAGTATGTTTGTGTTTATAGAAAGGACGTGCATTAATTGAACATCCGTGAAATGACGAAAGAACAACTGATAGAAGAATCGATGATTGACATCGCTTATGCAGTTCTGGCGGAAAGAAAAGAACCGCTAACATTGCTTCAGCTTATGGATGCAATCCGTAAACTGAACGGCGTAACGGAACGAGTTATGAGAACAAGACTGCAACAATTCTATACGGACATGAACATTGATGGGAGATTCCTTGCCATCAACGACAACCGTTGGGGACTGCGCGAATGGTATCCGGTCGATCAAATCGAAGTAGAAACAGCTCCAGTCGTAAAAGTACGCAAGAAGAAAAAGAAAAAAGCGTTGCTTGAAGACGATGACATCATTGATGACGAGGATGACGAGGATGAGTTGTTCGACGAAGAATTCGACGAACTGATCGATGACGATGAAGACGACGATGAAGATGACGACGACGATGAAGAAGAGGAAGTTGTCGAGATCGAAGTAGATCTTATTGACCCAGACGACGAGCTTGAAATCATCCCTGATGATGCAGATCTTGAACTTGATGAAGAAGACGAAGAAGACGAAGACGAGGATGAAATCAAGGAATAATTACTTGACTTCAGGCGTCTGACGCTATAAGATTTTGACTGGGCTCCTTAAAAGGACATGAACCAGTGTATATGCGCTCCTCCTGTAGATACTGTCTACAGACGGGGCGCTTTTTATTGTTTTAACATTATTCAGTAGAACTCCAAACCCCTGCCGAATAATGTTAAAGCCTCCGGCGGGTGTCACAGATTTTGAATTAAGCAGACTCAATTCAAAATCTGGACGCAAATACGTCAAGGCGAATTTGATTTAACTAGAACGAACCAGACGAATGGAGGAGTAAAACATGACAAAGTATATTTTCGTAACCGGTGGTGTTGTCTCATCACTAGGTAAAGGGATCAACGCAGCATCACTTGGACGACTATTAAAATCTCGAGGACTTCAGGTAACAATCCAAAAGTTCGATCCATACATTAACGTTGACCCAAGGATGATGAGTCCTTTGCAGCATGGTGAGGTCTTCGTTACAGAAGACGGGGCGGAAACGGATCTAGACCTTGGTCATTATGAACGTTTTATCGACATCAAATTGAACAAGTATTCGAACGTTACGATGGGGAAAGTGTACTCATCTGTACTGAGAAAAGAACGTAGCGGTGAATATAATGGAGCAACAGTCCAAGTCATCCCACATATTACAAATGAAATCAAAAGCCTAATCAAACGCGCTGGAAAAGAAACGAATGCAGACGTTGTTATTACAGAAATTGGTGGTAGTGTCGGCGATATCGAATCTCTCCCGTACCTAGAAGCACTACGTCAGATGAAAACTGATCTTGGGAAAAGTGATGTTATGTATATCCATAACACACTCATTCCTTACTTGCATGCAGCCGGTGAAATGAAGACAAAACCAACACAGCACAGTGTTAAGGAACTTCGAAGCCTTGGTATTCAGCCAAATATGATCGTCTTACGCAGCGAATATCCAGTACCACAAGAGATGAAAGATAAGATTGCATTGTTCTGTAATATTAAATCGGAAGAAGTGATCGAAGCGCTTGACGCAGAGACGCTATACGAAGTACCACTAAGATTGCATGAACAGAATATGGATAAAATTGTCGTAGATTTCCTGGAGCTGGACACAATCGAACCAGACATGACGGAGATAAAAGCACTGGTAAACCAAGTGAAATCCCTATCGAAAAAAGTGCGCATTGGGCTTGTAGGGAAGTATGTTGAAATGCAAGATGCATATATCTCTGCGGTTGAAGCACTTCGTCACGCAGGTTACGGTTTCGACGCAGAAATCGAAATAAAGTGGATTTCTTCGGAAGATGTGACAGCACAGAATGCAGCTGAATTATTATCGGATGTTGACGGAATCCTTGTTCCAGCTGGATTTGGAAGCCGCGGGATTGATGGTAAAATTGAAGCAATCACATATGCACGTACAAATGGCGTACCGTTTTTCGGAATCAGCCTTGGCATGCAATTGGCTGCAGTTGAATACGCCCGCAATGTCATGGGAATCAAAGATGCCCACTCGGTTGAATTTGATAAAGATACGACAAATCAAATCATCGAGAGCCCTGCTGAAAGCAATGGCAATCCGGAAGATTATTTCCGACTTGGCGTCTATCCATGTAAATTAAAAGAAGGAACGAAAGCGCGTGCTGCTTACGGCGAAGAGTTGATTTACGAACGTCACCGTAACCGCTATGAATTTAATAACGAGTACCGCGAGCAATTCGAAGCAGCTGGCATGACTCTTTCTGGTATAAGCCCGAATGACCGACTTGTGGAAATCATCGAATTGGAAGATCACCCGTTCTTCGTCGGCGTCTCGTTCCACCCAGAATTCGCATCACGCCCAACACGTCCACAACCGTTATTCCGTGAATTTATCGGAGCAGTAATGGCAGGAAAAGAATAAGTTTTCGGTTGCAAACTGTTTGACCGGGCATATATGCCGCCCAGCCGAGCATATCGACCGAAAATCGATCATATATGCC
>CAZWAW010000079.1:0-14334 GCA_964632025.1 uncultured Sporosarcina sp. | reverse complement strand
TAACCGGTGCACGAACGAGCATATTTCTCCTCAACCGAGCATATCCGGTGAGCGAATTGTAACGCCCTCTATCGCATTATCCAACTAACTGTCACCTATTCCTCTTATAGATATTTCGCGAACCAGCCTGTTATCTCATCCAACCTTGCAATGCGCAAGTTCGGTGTACCAGTGCGTGATAAATTATGATTTGCATCCGGGAAGCGAACAAATTCCGTTTCTTTCCCCATGCTTTTTAATGTAATGTACAACTGCTCTGCTTGTTCAATCGGGCAGCGGAAATCTTTTTCACTGTGTAATATTAACAGCGGAGTGTCAACGTCTTTCGCATATTTCAGCGGTGAATGTTCCCACAGCTTGTCGACGTCGGTCATATCAGCACCGATTTGCCAATCGTTGAAGTAGTAACCAATATCAGATACGCCAAAGAAACTAATCCAGTTCGATATTGAACGTTGCGTGACAGCCGCTTTGAAACGATCAGAATGGCCAACGATCCAGTTTGTCATGAAACCACCGTAGCTACCACCCGTTACGCCAAGCCGGTCCGTGTCAATCCAGCTATTTTCTTGAATAACATAGTCTAGTCCAGCCATGATATCTTTATAATCTTCGCCGCCATAATCACCACGAACCGCATCTACGAATTCCTGGCTATACCCATGGCTACCGCGCGGATTAACGTATAAGACGCCATACCCTTGCGCCGCCAATAGCTGTAACTCATGGAAAAACGTATTGGCATACATGGCGTGCGGACCGCCGTGAATTTCGACGATTAGTGGATACTTTTCTCCTTCAACGTAGCCTGCCGGTTTCATTAGCCAACCATGCACGTCCCAATTTGTCGCGCCTTTATAGACAATTGCTTCCGGTTCGACTAGTTCAACTTCCTCCAAATACGTCGCGTTAAATGAAGTTAGAGCTTGCCGCTCGCCGGTTGCGATTGTCTGCATATATAGTTCGCCCGGATTGACTGCATTGCTTACTGCAACAAGTGCAAACTCACCGTCAGACGATAGATCATAGCCATAGATATGTTCATTTTCAGCTGTTGCTGGGTATAATTCACCTTCAAGTGAAGCAAAGTACAGACGGATATCGCCCATTGTCGACAACTGGAAATACAAATAGTTGTCCTTTGTCCAAACTGCTGAAGGTGCACCCGCCCCTTGCTGATGATCCGCAACTGCTGCATCCCCGACCGGTGCATCGAGACTCTCGGTTAAATTCATGCGCATACCGTCTTCCGTGTCATAAACGTACAAACTGCTATGCGTCGCGTTTTCGAATGTCCGGTCTGAACCAACGTAGGCGATGTATTTGTCATCAAAGGAAAATTGAGCGCCGCCGAAATAGCCCTCTTCATCGACAAGAACCGTTTCTTCTTTCGTTTCAACGTCGATAATAACTAGCGGTTGACGGAATTCGAAATCCAAATTATCCTTTCGGTTGACACCGATGATTAATTTCTTGCCGTCATGCGATATCGCCTGCAATCCATGCTGGAAATTCCCCTCTGTGAACTGCGTTACCTCTCCCGTTTCGATATCGACAACTCCGATTTGCCGGAATGCATCTTGCGGCAACAGGCCCGCTCCGTCCATCTGGTATTTCATTGTTGTGACACGGTATGGTTCCGGCTTTTTCTTGTCGTCCTTTTCCTCTTTATCTGTGAACGTCTTGCCTTCTTTCACGACTGCGTCCACCCAAACTTTCTTGCCGCACGGCGACCAAAGGAAACTCGAAACGCCTTGTTCAAATGACGTCACTCTCTGTGCTTCCCCGCCTCTTGCCTGTAGGATGAATAACTGGTTTTTCTCTTCACGGTCCGATAAAAAGGCGATTTGCTTCCCATCGGCAGACCATTCAGGTGATGAAATCGTCCCTTTGCCATGCGTCCACTGCGTCACTTCGTTCGATTCAAGATCTATGTGAAATAAATTCGCTATATACTTATTGTCTTCCTGGTCAATATGCGTCTTCACAAACACCGCTTCCTTGCCACTCGGTGCCAATTGCGGATCCGTCACAGACTGTAACTTGAATAGGTCATCTACTTGCAATTTACGTTTACCCATTGCTAATTCCCCCTTATTTCTTCTCTATCTACTTGTTTCGACATTCATAACGGTTTCCCTTTTTCATGGGAGATGAAAAATGATCTCCTTGTGTGGCAAAGGAGATCTGGCGCGAGACTATAAGGGCTATTCATGAGGCTCAAATGGCTATCTCCAAAACTATGACGGCAACACTGAACTGTCATGATCATCCCGCTAACAATCAGCTCTCTACATGAAACCTCCCATCCTAATCTACCAATTCGCCTACATACACCGATTGTGGTCGAAAAATGGTGTTATCACTTAACTGTTCAATCGCATGCGCTGTCCAGCCGACAATTCTTGCTGCACTGAACGTTGGTGTGAACAATTCCGGCGGCATTTCGATTGAACGCATGATAGCTGCGGCATAATATTCGACGTTCGTATACAACTTGCGTCCCGGCTTATATTCTTCCAGCAAAGAAATAATTTCTTTTTCAGCTGCCGTTGCCAAGTCCAACCAGTCATCTTCCCCCGACATACTGATGCATTTATCTCTCAACAAAATCGACCGCGGATCTTCCGTTTTATAAATTCGGTGGCCAAATCCCATAATGCGTTCGCCGTTCTTCATTTTATCTTCAACGACTAAACGGATATTCCCCTGCGCTCCCATCTCTTCCAACAAATCAATGACACCCGAAGGCGCGCCTCCATGTAACGGCCCTTTCATCGTTCCGATTGCCGACGTGATTGCAGATGTCAAATCCGATTCGGTAGAAATGGTGACACGTGCCGCAAAAGTCGATGCGTTCAATCCGTGTTCCATCGTTAATTTCAAATACGTTTCGAGCGCCTCGACTTGTACTTCAGTTGGAAGAACGCCTGTCAGCATCCACAAATAATTTGCTGTGTGCGATAAAGCCGGATCTGCCTGAATGATTGATTGTCCTTGTTGATTTCGATAATGACGCGCAATAATCACTGGAAGTGCAGCTGTCAATATAATCGCCTGATCCTCGATTGTTTCATCCTTAAACTTAGTATATCCATAAGCGGAAACCGCCGTCCGCATCGCATCCATTAGTGGCATATCAGCAGGAAGTGCATCTATAATCGTCACAATATGCAGTGGAAGTTCCCTTCCTGCAATCATTTTTTCATTCAATACGCGACGATCATTTCCTCCAGGAAACACTCCCGTCCACATAAAATAAGCCACTTCTTCAAATGAATGCTTCGCTATGAGTTCACCTACAGTAACGCCCCTGTAACGCAATTCTCCTTTTTCTCCATCGACCGACGCAATCTTCGTGTGTACCGCAATAACATCTTTCAACCCTTTTTGAAACATGATTATTCCTCCTTCTTTTCTTTAGTATAAGGCGGAGGTATAATTATGGAAATTGAATGTTTTTCATCAAATCAATTAACATTATTAATCAAGAAGGAGGCCCGCAAAATGGACTACCAATGGTTAAAAACGTTTATTATAGCCGCTGAGACCTTAAATTTCCGTAAAGCTTCTGAGAAATTGATGTTATCCCAACCGAGCGTGACCGTACATATTCGCCTTTTGGAGGAGCAACTTGGCTCCAAACTTTTTGATAGAATGAACAACCGCGTCACTTTATCAGATGCCGGCAAGTTTTTTTATCCTGAAGCTGTTCGACTTACCCAGGACGCGGACGCGAGTGTAAATCGGATGCATGCATTTTCTCAAGGCTATCGTCGCTATTGGACCATCGCCATTTCACCGTTAATGGCAGAAACGATATTACCCTATTTGTTGCGCACATTCATGGAACGTCATCCCGATGTCGAACTATCCATTCGCATCGAAGAATCGGATATGATTGAGCAGCTTGTCGACAATGGTGATGTGCATCTCGGTGTTTCAGCACTCGATGCTACGTTCAAAAATATTGAATCCATTCTGATTTACAAGGACCCCATATTATTCATCACGCCAACGGATCCATACGATGAAGAAAGTGGTCCACCCATTGACGTTTCTAATGAACTGCGGAAAAACTACTTATTTACGCATCATCATCCCGTCTATTGGGACGACTTACTTTTCACTCTTAATAAACATATTCCTGGCATCCGGACGATGAAAGTCACACAAGCGCACATCGCAAAACGGTTCATCCAAGAAGGACTAGGCGTCTCGTTTCTCCCTCATTCCATCGTTCGGCGTGAACTGATTGAAGGTAGACTTATGCAGCCACATTTTGACCTATTCGAATTGCCAACCGTTTCGACATATATTATTGTGAAAAAGAAAGGCAAGCTTGAAGAAGAGTTTATCAATCAGATTTCTAATTATTATTTTGGGTAGATTATGCAATATCGCGTAAATCACGGAGGAACCGGACCCTTCACTGTCCAGTTTTGCTATACTGAGAAGACTAGATAAGGGAGTGATTTTTATGCACGACGAAATCTTCCACAAGGTTCGTGAATTTAGTATAGAAAAACTAAAACCTGACTTCATTATTATTTTCGGATCTTACGCAAAAGGGATTACGCATAATGAAAGCGATATTGACGTAGCAATCTATCGCGAAGATAAGGTGTTCTCTGCTTACGAACTTTTTATGTTTGCGCAGCAACTCGCAGACATCATTGGCATTGAAGTCGATCTTGTCGATTTAAAAGAAGCATCCACTGTTTTTGCAACCCAAATCTTTTCAACTGGAGAAGTCATTTATTCCAAAAATGAAAACCTACGAATGGAATTACACATGCGGACATATAGCATGTATGCAAAGCTCAACGAAGAACGACAACCGATTATCGATAAAATTATTGAAACGGGGTCAGTATATGGTGAATGATGTGATTCTGAATAAAATCAGTGTTATTGAAAGATGTATTGTAAGAATTAAAGATGTATACGCCGAAGATGCAAACAATTTAACGGATTTCACAAAGCAAGATTCCATTGTTTTAAATATCCAACGTGCTTGCGAAGCGTGTATTGACTTAGCCATGCATATATCAGCTGCCAATAAATTCGGTGTTCCGCAAAAAAGTAGAGAAGCATTCGAACTATTACACGCGAATCATGTAATTACTGAAGAATCCGCTGCCAATATGAAAGCAATGGTTGGCTTCCGCAATATCGCGGTCCATGATTACCAAACCATCAATACAAACATCTTGAATGAAATTATTAAGAACCACCTAGAAGACTTCACTTCTTTCACAAAACAAATTCTTGCCTACTAATCAAGCCAAAAACCCTCTCCTCCACGGAAAGGGTTTTTCAAATTGCCGCCTAATCCAATGCATCCAATTGGCTTCTTATATAGTTTCCTCGAGACTCAATATAATTCAATATGAATTCCGGTTCTGCATCGAATACGTCGATATTTCCCTTTTCATAGGGATCCTTTTGAACATATGGCCTTATTAACTTATGCATGGCTTGTATTTTAGGTTTCATATAATCCACATTAAATTTGCTAGTTAAAATCTCTTCTAACAGGTTCTTGTAGTGCGTGCGAAATATTTTCACATCAAGAATTCGTGCGGTAAGTGTATTAAATCCTTCGATTCTCAAATAGTCTTCGCGCATGCTTTCTCCATTCACATCTCTTCCCCATGTCGCATCGTAATCCCAAGGAATAATTTCAAACAGACCCGTGTCCCCATTCTGGTACAGTGCATAGTTATGAACAAATCCGTCGAAGTTTTGAGTGAAAACAACCCCAGCAAGCCACCGAAGATACTTATCCACATTTACATACTTTACGATTTCATACTCAAATTCCTCTCTAGGAATGGTATTAATATTCATGATTAAGTGCTGTAATTGTTCATCAGCTTGTGCTGGCCCATATTTTTGTTCATAGCCTAACGTGAGCGATTTCTTTACTTCTTTATCAAGATCACTCATTAACGAAAAGTTAGCATCCCCATCAACTGCATAATATAGCGGTCCTTCTGGGAGCTGCCGATTCGCCAGGAAATGTTCATCCACTGATTCTATTTCTAAATATAGCCCTTCATCTTTTCCATTCAGTTTCAAAAATACGAAACGAGAGTTGGGTGCCAGGCAACCGATATCATTAAAAAAATCAAAAGATAATTTATTTCTTAACAATGAAGGATCTTTAAATTCCGCATTCAAATGAACCTCTTTGGCGTTTCTATATATACTTGGTTTATAGAAAGAAAGTTGATAGGACTTCTTTGATAAATCTCGAATATGAGAGCCACGATAGGCAATATCTACCGCATACTTTTTTTTATTTATCGTCAGTTTTGCGGCAACCGGATCCTCCATCCAAATATCTTTTCGCAGTTCACTTACAGCGCTAGGATGAATAAATAGTTGGTATTCAGGTAGTTCCATGCCAGCATTCACGTGAATTCTACCCCTTCCCTTTTATCCTATTCGTATGTATTCAAATGCTCAACGTTACTCCAAACAGCGAATTATTTTTTATGTGTATGCATTTGTCTCTAATGCCGTGGGTACAACCGCGTACTTTAAGGAGAGAGGAAGGATTACAAATTTACTTTCTCCCAATAAGCGGAAAAGGAGGGCGGACATGTCACTATTTTTTGATGATGAAATACAAAAAGTAAAGAAAAGAACTGATCGCTTAGGGTTAGATAACTTAATGTCACAGGATCCTCGTGATACCCAGAGTCAAGCGAACAAATACAGACGCGCTTCACACACTCAAACATTCTCGAACAACAATCAACATGATTCCGGAAAACGGCCAAATAGAAGGAGAAATAGCAAGTAGTCAGAGTAATGCTGGACGCCACTACAATTGTATGAGGGATGGACCCACTTGTCATTATTTCCAAAGCTTGTGCGTTTGCCCCTTACACTTTTCATGTAGCTACGTACATTAGGAGGAGAGTAAGGAGTTGTAGAAACTCTGCATTTATTCTGTACAGAGGAATAGAAGTAAATCTTCATTCCCTACCTACTAAGAAAGGAGGTTTTAACATGTCACTATTATTTAATGATGACATTCAAAAAGCGATAAATAAGGTTGTTAGCTTAGGATTAGACAACTTTATGTTCCAAGAGCCTTCTAGTACAAAAAAACACTCAGATGACAATTGCCGAACATCTTGTCATGAACGGCGGACAAGTAGCGATCGACGTTCTTGCTGTACAAAACAGCGGACTTGCAACAAAAAACGCACATGCTGTAAGAAACATCATACATGCGACAAACGACGCACATGTTGTACAAAACAACGGACTTGCAATAAAAAACGCACATGCCACAAACGATGCTCTTGTCACAAAAAGAAATCACATCAATCTCCTTGCTTTGGTCCACAACTTCCAAGCCAAAAGCGACGCGATTGTTGCGAGAAAAAGCAAACATGCCACAAGAGACGCCCTTGTTGCGGTGGTTACTAATTAACCAGCTTAGTACTCGCTTTCATAGCAATTCTTATAACTAGATGTAGTCAAACGAAACCCCCTTTCTATTGGAGAGGGGGTTTCGTTATCGTCATATTCAATGAGCTACCGCATTATTTATTTTCACACTGTAAACGTTTGTCCCTTTCATTTGTGGGACAGCCACATAGTTTAAGAGAAGGGAAAGATTAGTTACGGACAGCGATATGATTCTTCTATTAAGAATAGTTATCCACTTTCTTTCTCTTAATCAAAGTGAAAGGAGGTTAGGGTATGTCAACTTTTCCAATGAATAACAACCAAAATGCCGGTAAACATCGTAATGATTGCAGATGCGGATGTGGTTCGCACAAACCACAGCACAGTCATTCACAATGCCATTCGCAAAGCAGACCACAAAATACGTGTACAATCACATTCAGACATACCGGAGAAAGTCGTGTTTGGAGACCTGATACTGGTTGCAACCAGTGTAGGAATTCTGATCGTCAACATTGCCACCGCAAAAACCATTCTTGCGGCTGTAACTTCGGGTTTTAATAGGATTATAGGCTATCCCGTAAGTCGCAATTGAGCGGCTTGCTGGGACTAGCCCTTTTTCTATTTAGCACCATTACTCACCAATAAAAGGACCTCCCCGTTTACATCCCGGAGATGTCCTTCTAGTTAAATTTTCACTTGGTCTTTCAATGACCGTCTTAGTATTTTACCAGTCGTGTTTTTCGGCAATTCATCTAAAAACTCAATTTGTTTTGGTACTTTGTATTTCGCCAAACGCGCCGCACAATATGCGATTAGCGCTTCTTTGTCCTCTTTGATACCCTCTTTTAAGACAACAAATGCATGGACTGCTTCGCCAAAATCAGGATCGGGCAAACCAATGACTGCCGCTTCGATGATGTCACGATGAGTGAATAATACTTCTTCAACTTCACGTGGATAAACGTTATAGCCCCCGACGATAACAAGGTCTTTTTTACGGTCAACGATGTAGAAGTAGCCGTTTTCGTCACGTCTAGCCATATCCCCCGTGTACAACCAGCCATTCCGAATAGCGGACTCCGTTTCTTCAGGCATTTTGTAATAGCCTTTCATGACGTTCGGTCCGCGTACGATTAATTCGCCGACTTCCCCGTCTGGTACTTCATTGCCCAATTCATCGACGACTTTATTTTCTACGTTGATGATATTCGTCCCGATTGAACCTGGAATACGCTCGCGGTCAAGCGGGTTGAAGCATGTTACAGGTGATGCTTCGGACAAGCCATAACCTTCCGAAATGCGCACACTGAACTTCTCTTCGAAGTTGTGCAGCAATGCAACCGGCAGTGATGATCCACCCGAAATTGCCAGCCGGATAGATTTGAAGTCAGCCGGATTTCCTTCAGGGTACTGGTATAAGAAATTGTACATTGTCGGTACAGCCGCAAAAATAGTCGCCTGCTGTTCCTTCACGACTTTGAATACCTCTGCTGGACTGAAGCGCGGTACCAGTAAAATCGTTGCACCTTTCACAAGTGGCGCATTGACAACGACTGTAAGTGCAAATACATGAAATACCGGCAACGTCGCTACAACGCGATCATCTTCCGTGAAATCCAGGTAATCCGCCACATCGCGCGCGTTTGAATACAGATTGCCATGTGTCAGCATCGCGCCTTTTGGTTGCCCCGTCGTGCCTGATGTATACAAAATGATAGCGGTTTCATTTTCATCCACAGCAACCGGTTCCTGATTAGGCCTTCCTGAAGCAATAAGTTGTGTGAATGAATGGACTTTCGACCTTACTGCAGCTGGAAGTGCGGCGATTTTCTCTGGTGTTTCCGCAACGGTTTCACAAATCACATAGTGCTCAACAGTCGGAAATGCACCCGCGGCCTGTTCAACAAGTGGCAGCAGAAGGTCCAGCGCGATAACTGCCTTCGCATCACTGTTATGTATGATGTACGAAATTTCGTCTGGCGTGTAAATTGGATTAACTGGAATTGCTGTTGCACCAATGCGCATTGTCGCATAAAGCGATATAAGGAAATGTGGTGTATTGCCTAGCAGAAATGCGACGTGATCCCCTTTGCCAACGCCGAGGTCTTGCAGTGCAGATGCGAACATGGATACCGATTGATCGAATTCTGCATATGATGTATCTTTCCCCATAAAGTGATAAGCCGCTTTTTCAGGCTGTGTCATTGCAGTTTCGTGTACTCGCGTAACTAAATTCATACGTTCATCCCCTTTTGATTAAATGAATGATCATTCATTCTCACCATAATCATTATATAAGAAAAGTTCTGATAATACAATAGACTAGTAAAGTACACGAACATATTAAAGCATCGGAAACATCAAGCCGAGGCTTTAATATGCGCAAGATAGCGCCAGCGTATTAAATAGAAATAAAAGATTTGCATCAACGTAAATCCAGCAAGAACGAGGACTAGTTCTTTTACAATCGAAATTTCCGCAAGTGCATCCCAAATTACTTGTAAGGACAGAAATGCGAACGAACTATGGACAAATGCAACTCCCCATGGGAAGAAAAACTGCGGGATTAATTGCCGGTTGACAATTTTCTTGAACTCGCGATCCGTGATACCCATGCGCCGCAGGACGTCAAACTGTTTACGATCACTTTCGAGCGATGTATACAATCTGAAGTAGATGAAACTTCCTGCCGCTAGGAAAAACACTGCCGCCAGGAGTAAGCCGATGAACAATAACAGTGAAAATGTTGTCCGAATGACCGAATAATTCAAGCCCGGATTTTCAAATGAATACGGTAAATTACTAGATCCTCCTGCAAGAAATGATTCTGAAACCTTTGCATCGATGGTTAAGCCGATTTCCTGTGTTTTTTGCCAATCAGGAACATTGAACGCATAGTAGGAAAATGACTTCCCTCCCTGAGTGAATCCTTTTTCAAAGACCAACTCATAATCTGCATCATTCAAAACGATAGCGTTCGTTGCAATCGAGTACGCTGAAAATAAATGATAGGGATACGCCCCATCTATCGTAACATGGACGTTACTTTCTTCGAGTAGCGTCTTCACAGTACGATTCTTCAGCTGGTCATATGATGAAGCAGAAGGTGGTAGGAAAACGGCTTCGCCTTTTTTTATGTCAATCGCTTGATAACCAAATGACTGAGCAAGTAAATTCACATTGGATAGCTTTAGTATCGCAACAGCGTTCTCCGTAAACGTCGAAGTCTGTTCGAGCACCTCGAACCGGACAAGTGAATAATCGATCTGCTCCGCATTCAATTCATCAACTAGCTGTGTGATATGCTTCCTTTCAAGTTCGTTCTCTGGCTCACTTTTGTAAACAAGACCTAGCGGATGCATTTCATGGTACTGGGAAGCAAACGAAGTAAGCGATGCAAGTATGCCAACCGACATGAACGCCACAGTGGACACGATTGTCACGATGAAAAACATGCGCGCATTTTCACGCAGCCGCACGACACCTTCAGAAATCGACAGCAACCAATAATGATGCCAATACAATCTTTTTCGATTGCGTAGCTTATGAAGGAGCATGGGTAAGGAATCCGTGAAAAAGTAAAAGGTCCCAACTGTTGCAAGTGGTGGCAAGAAAAAGATTAGGCCAATAACGACGGAATTCGTTGTCGATGCAGCCATTGTATAGGAAATAACAAGGGCCAGTAATCCCAGATAGCCACGCGCTTTTGAATAACCATACGCCCCCCGACTTCCTGCATCTCCTTGTATGAGCTCAGCCACCTCCCCGGTCCGGATGAACACCGGTGCGACATACGAAATAATCATAAAGAGACTCATGAAAGCACCAATTGTCAGTGCGAATGGTTCCCATGATACATAAAGTGGCAAAGCCGGTAAAAGAACGATTTCCCGGATAATCATGAAAAAGAATTTCGAAAACATAAAGCCGAGAATAGTACCTGCCACAATAGATGCAACCCCGATAATCATTGTCTCAATGAAAATAAGGCGGTTCAATTGTCGCTTCGCCATCCCTAAATGCAGCAAGATACCAAATTCCTTCGATCTCGCCTGAAGAAATGCCCGCATCGAATAAAACAGGAAAAACACAGTAAAAATATACAAAATAATTTCTGCGATAACCATGCCCATGATAGCAATTTCTTGAACAAATCGATTTTCTATGGACGGATGAAACAACAACATGGAGTAAAGGAAAAATACCATAACGGAGAAAACACTTGCCATGAAAAACGCAGTGTAAACACGTCTATTTCGAATGACATTACGGTAAGCGAACTGACGAAAGGTCATGGACATTCCCTCCGAGAAGAGACAAGACGTTCAAAATACGTTGAAAAAATGTTTGACGTCTTTCATCTTTATAGATTTCATTGAAAAATTCGCCGTCCTTGATGAATAGCACACGGTCACAATAACTGGCGGCAATCGGATCATGCGTCACCATAACAACAGTTGTTTTTTCGTTTTTATTAATATGACTTAGCAATTCGAGCACATCTTTCGCGGACTTCGAATCGAGATTTCCAGTTGGTTCATCAGCGAGGATTATTTTGGGTTTATGAATAAGTGCCCGCCCAATCGCTGTTCGTTGCGCTTGTCCCCCTGATAGTTCGTCGGGTCTGCGTTTCAGAATAGCTGTCAAATCAAGACGTGCTGCAGTTTCTGCAATGCGTCTTTCCATTTCTGGAACTGATAAGCCATCAAGGGTCAGGGGCAATACAAGATTCTCCTCTACCGTCAGCATTTGAAGCAGGTTAATATCTTGAAAAACGAAACCGAGATTGCGTCGCCTGAATAATGCTAGGTCGTTTTGCTTGAGCGCTTCTGGCTCAATTCCATTTATCATCAGACGTCCGTATGTCGGTAATGTAATCGTCGAAATCAAGTTCAGCAACGTTGTTTTTCCGCTTCCAGAAGGGCCCATTACCGCGACGAATTCGCCTTCTTCCACTTCAAAATCCAGACGGTTCAATGCCCGATGCATCACTTTTCCTTCATAAATTTTCGTCACTTCCGTCAGTTCCACAATCGTTTTCCGTTTCACCCACCTCACCTGCCTCTCCATTTTCAAATAGTACTGTCACCGTCGTCCCGATTCCTTTTTCAGATTCAATTGACAGTGGATGACCTAACCGATTGCACACTTCAGACGCTATATAAAGTCCCATCCCTGTTGATTCGCCAGTCAGTCGACCATTTTCACCAGTGAAGAAAGCTTTGGTAACTCGCTTCAGATCCGAAGATACAATGCCGATTCCTTCATCGCGAATTATCAACTTCAGTCCATCCCCTTTACAAGCCGCGGATAAATGGACTTTCTTCCCTTCATCGAATGTATATTTCACCGCATTAGTAATGAACTGCCCGATGACGATTTTCATCCATTTTACATCCGTGGCAACAAGAAAGTTGTCATCAATTGAAATAACCGGAAATACGCCATTTGTGATGAACAGCCGCTTATGTTCCGTCACGATTTCTTGCACCAGTTTTTTCAAACCAATACGCTCGATTTGCATATCTTGTTCAAACGTTTCGAGCCGCGCATTAACAAGAACCGCATCGAGCCCACGCCGAATTTTCTCTACCTCTTCAGTGATGCTTTCACGGTCGAGGTCATCTTTTTCCTGCAGTAAAAGTCCCATAACGGAAATTGGCGTTTTCATCTGATGGACCCACTGGTTCATGAAGTGCAGCTGGCGATGTTGGGCTGCATACAATCGCTGTACTTCATTTTGATACAACCGGTACAATTCACGTGTAAACTCGGTTGTTTGCCTATGCTCCGGTGCTTGTGCAAATCGAATAAGTGCATCTTCCATCTTTTCTGGCTTACGCGTTATTGCGTCGTAAAATGAACGCCTCATAATAAATTTCCCCAGTAAATAGCCGCTGGTCAACAACATACTCATACTGATTGAATAGACAGCAGTGTTGAAATTGCGGAAACCATCTAGCCAATACAGCAGCATAATGAACAACATAAGAATTAGTTGAAAAACGAGGAAAGATAGATGTTCTCTTAGAAAAAGACTTAGCTTTTTCATGATTCTTCCGGCGCTACTAAGAACCGGTAGCCCGCACCACGCACGGTTTCGATCGAAGATTTGATGTCATAATCAGCAAGCTTCTTACGCACCCTAGTCATATTTACGTTTAATGTATTTTCATCGACAAATGATTGATCATCCCATAGTTCTTCAAGCAGTTTTTCCCGCGACACAACTTTCGGCGCCGCGTCCATCAGCAACTCAAGGATGACACACTCTTTTTTCTGGAGTGGTACGTTATTTTCACGAATATGCAGCTCCATCCGTTCGATATATAAATGAAGTGCACCGATTTTCACGGTCCGCTCTGATTGACTGGGAGCATATTCGCCAAATGTTCTACGTAAATGGCTTCTTATCTTAGCAAGGACGATTTCATAATGAAATGGTTTCGTGATGAAATCATCTCCACCATTTTCGAGTGCAAATACCTGGTCCATTTCACCAGAACGCGCGGAAATAAATAAGATAGGGCACATCGTATGTTGGCGAAGCTGACGGCACCAATAATAGCCGTCATAAGAAGGTAAATTGATATCAAGCAAAATAAGATGCGGATTAAATGCGAGGCTTTCCTCGGTAACTCGGTCGAAATCTTTGACGATTGCAACGTCATATTGGTATTTCCGGAGCGTGTCTGCTAACAGTTGTGCGATTTTCTTATCGTCTTCAACGATGAATATACGATGGTTTTCCATAGGTCAATCCCCTTTCACACTTCCTTTTATTATACAGTAAAAATGGGTATGGTGTTTGGAAGGTTTTTGGGAATATTGTTGGTTTTTTGTGAGGGGGGATGTGATTGGTTGGCTGGGGATATGATCGGTTAGCCGAGTTATATGATC
>CAZWAW010000078.1:11977-14402 GCA_964632025.1 uncultured Sporosarcina sp. | reverse complement strand
GCATCGGCATCAGTATTGATGATTTTGGGACAGGCTATAGCTCGCTGAATTATCTAAAAAACTTTCCGATTGATTATATTAAGATTGACAGATCCTTTATCAGTGAATTAATGAACGATCCGAATGATGCCATTATTGTAAACGCGATTATCAAGTTAGCGCACAACCTTCATAAGGAAGTGATTGCAGAAGGTGTCGAAACTAAGGAACAGCTTGACTTCCTGAAAAATCACCAGTGTGATATAACACAAGGATTTTTCTTCAGCAAACCACTTCCAGTTGAGGAAATCGAGAAGATTTATTTAGTACAATAAGGTAATAGAGGGAGCATATAGCATGAGTACAACTGCGTCCGTATTAGTAGCGAATTTTAAACAGTGGGGAATTAATCATATTTTCGGCATTCCAGGAAAGGCAATATCTCCTATATTATTCGAGATATTAAAGCATGATTTGGAATTCGTCTTAAGTAAACATGAAGCAGCTGCAGGGTTTGAAGCTTCTGGCTATGCCTTAATGAATCAAAAGATCGGGGTCGCAGTTGGTACGTCCGGACCTGGCGGGACCAACCTGCTGACAGCTGCCGGTCAGGCGAAAGCCTCTAATCTACCCTTATTAATTATCACAGGACACCCTTCGATGAAAGATACTGGAAAAGCAATGGGACAGGACTCCAGCATATTCGGTACGGATCTTGTGGATATGTTCAAATCCGTCACCAAGTTCAGCGCACGGGTAGAACGAGGTGATATGCTACAGCCGTTCCTGCAGCATGCCCTTGAAAAGGCGTTATCAGGTGTAAAAGGACCTGTGCATCTGTCCATTCCGTTTGATATTTTACTACAAGAAATCGAACCATTCCAAATCGAATTTCCAGTGTCCCATGAAATGATTTCACCCAAAACGAGTGAAGTAATTGAAAAACTGAATGCGGCAAAGCGTCCCCTTCTATTCCTGGGAAAAGGCGTTCATTCCAGCATCGCCTACGAAGAAGCCCAGCATCTTGCTGAGCATTGGAACATCCCTGTCATCACCACGCCGGGAGGAAAAGGTACATTTCCATCCAATCATAAGCTCTCATTAGGCGCATTTGGACTAGGTGGTACCGTGGAAGCGACAGAATACTTTAATGAGCGGGTTGACCTACTCATTGTCATCGGCTCAAGATTAAGTGACATGTCGATCGCCGGCTTATCCGATTCGATGTATCCGGAGCACATTATCCACTTTGACTATGACCCAACCTTTATCGGGAAGTCGATCGAAGTACCAACTACTCCTGTTCTTGGCGATATTAAATCGAATTTGACAGCGATTTTAAAGGATATACCGGAAACAAACAGTGAAGCCTTTTTATCACCAATCGAGTTTAGCCCACTTCAGGATAATCAGTCAGGTGAGCGAATGTCTGCAGTCCAAGTATTGCGGGCGATGCGAAACACGCTTCCAGATGACGCGATTGTTTTTGGAGATGACGGGAGCCACTCTTTCTACGGCATCAAATACTTTGATATTTACAACCCAGGGACTTTCTTCTTCGATGATATATTCGGTGCGATGGGCAACGGAATCGGCTATTCCATCGGTGCAAAACTAGCAGCCCCCGAGAAAACAATTGTTTGCTTAGTTGGTGATGGATGTATGTTCATGCATGGTACGGAAATTTCGACAGCGTACAATTATAACTCCCCTGTCCTATTCATCGTTTTAAATAATGGCCGATTGGACATGGTGGAAAAAGGTATGCAAAAAATGATTGGCACGTCCATAGGTGGTATTTATGAGACTCCACTCGACGTAGCTAAATTTGCCGAATCAATGGGACTAACAGCAACTACATGTCATAATCCTTATGATGTAGCCGACGCTATAAAAGAAGCATTACAGATGATTAAAGAAACTAACAAACCGATCGTAATTGAAGCATTAGTTCTTGAAAATGAAATTCCACCAACTATGGGGAGGCAATAATATGGAAAATAGCAAGCGATACGAGTCCGGTAAAAATGTAATGGAAGAATTATTCTCCCCAGAAGTACGTACTGGTATGGAAGTAATGAAGGAGATTTCACCTGACTTTTGGAATATGATTGTGTCCTTCGGCTTTGGAGAACTTTACGCCAGAAATAGAATTTCCCTCCAACACAGGGAATACATAACACTGACTACACTCATCACACAGGGCGCTTTTGATCAGTTTAAAGTTCACTTGCAGGCGGCCTTGAACATCGGCGTCTCAAAAGAAGAAATTATCGAAATCATCATCCAGTGTGTCGGGTATGTCGGGTTCCCAAAAGCCGTTCAGGCAATGGGAATAGCTAGAGAGATTTTCGATAAGAATGAGTAGATTTTGTCGGTGTCTGAAGGGTAGCTGCGCTTGACGAAAAGATGAACTATTTACATATCTTAATTAACATGCAAAAAA
>CAZWAW010000078.1:0-11877 GCA_964632025.1 uncultured Sporosarcina sp. | reverse complement strand
GGTTTGGTTGGACACTTCCTTTGTTTCGTTGGAGACTCCCCCGTTTGTTGGATACTTTTCCTGCGGCGGCTCTAACGGGAACAGCGGATAGGAAGTTTTGGAAGAATCCAGTATTTACAATTTCGGCGTCAGTAATTTTTATACTTGTTGTACAAAAACTGATTTCGTGTTCAATAAGGAGTACAACTTTACTCGTTTCACATAGGTTTTGCCTATTCAAAAAAAGGGAATATGCACTAGGAATCTACTTACAACGAAAGAGGTGCATAACTTTGAAAGTGAGCGTAAAATTTACTTCCCTTATTATACTTTTTTTAGTCACGCAACTAATTTTTCCGCATTCATCTTCTGCAACTAATGTGGACAGTCCCACATATATGGTTATTTCATTTGACGGAATGCGTCACGATTTCACAAAAAACTACATAGACGAAGGAGTGCTGCCGAACTTTAAGAAGGTACAAAATAACGGTCTTGTGGCTGAAGATATTCGAACGATTTATCCATCTTTAACGTCGGCTTCCCACGCGGCGATTTCCACTGGAGCAAAGCCTGGAATGACGGGCATGATTAGTAATCACCTGCGTATGCCCAACACGGATTTAACTGATAATAAAAGCGCATTTTTCTCACCACTCGATGCTACACCGATTTGGGCTGAGGCAAGGAAACAAAGAAAAACAACAGCCACTGTTCTCTTCCCAGGTTCGAATCCCACGGAGGGAAATAAAGCCACATACGCCGTTTATTACGGCACGACTTGGGCTGAAAATGCGTTGGATAAACTAACATTTAAGTTACCCAATCACTGGACAGAACTTCCCGAAAGTTTTAGTCCTGTAAAAGAAGCAACCATCTCACTGAAACTTGAGAAAACAGTGGATCAGAAAATCTATATTTTATCCTCAGATTCTACGGATAACAAAAAAACGGACTATGATACTTTTTATTTTTATACGAAGAAAAACGGTACTATAATCGATACGATTTCAGAAAACGATTGGGGTTCAATTTCATTTCCAATCAAAGGGAATCACCTCGCCGGCTTTTCGTTCAAGCTAAAAGATGTGGATCCCACGCTCAAAAACGTTAAACTTTATAGAACTGCTGTCACTTCAGCAGTCCTACATGGACCGGAACAATTTCAAAAAAACATTGCATCGAAGTTTGGATTTCTTCCTGTTGAGTACGATGACGAGGCGTTTGTAAAGGGTTGGATTACACGCCAGGAATACGAGGACGTCCATGAACGTTTTGAGAAGTGGACAACCGAAGTATCCCTTTATATTAAAGAACGATACAAACCTGATATACTTTTCTTTTATTATCCCCAAATTGACCATGAAGAGCATAAATACTTATTGGTAGATCCAAGGCAGCCGGGTTATACGAAGAAAAAATCAGAAAAATTTATGGAGTACATTACTTGGTCCTATCAGCTTGCTGACCGAACGATTGGCACTGTTTTAGAAAACATGAACGACAACGATCGACTCTTAATCGTTTCTGATCACGGTATGGAGCCCGTACACACGATGATTTCGCCAAATCATGAACTTGAGGAAGCTGGACTTTTAGTAAAAGATAAAGACGGCCAAGTCGATTCTAAAAAATCGAAAGCATTCGCTGTCGCAAGTGGCGCCATTGCACATATTTACATTAATTTAGAGGATAGAGAACGGAACGGCATCGTGTCAGAAGAGGAGTACCCCGAAGTTCAAAAAGAAATTATGGATATCTTTACAGAATTAAAAGCGACAGAACCCTCTTTTATTAACAGAGTTAAGTATTTATATCATAGGCGGCATGAAAATCTTCGTAATGAGGATGAACGATCTTTATTTCAAGTGTTGGTTGGATCGAAAGAGAACCCCTTTGAAAAAGTCGTTGCAGCAGGGGATCAGGATCAGGACATGGAGATTCTTCAACACGAACAGGCGGGTGACGTATTACTTATTGCGAAGCAAGGCTATTACATCGGCCAAGATGATGTCGGATCTGCAGTTAAAGTAGCATCGGACCGCGGGAGTCACGGAGGCAATCCGGAGCGGATGGAATTACGCCCTATTTTGTATGTGACGGGCGGTACTTATTCGAAAGCAAAGATTACAGAAAAAGTTTCCACACTGGACATCGCCCCGACCTTGTATCAGTTAATGAATCTAAACACACCTGATTTCATTGAGGGGAAGGTTATTGCGGAAATGATTCAGGCTGAAAGGAATTAGTAAGTAGCAGTACTACAAATACGAGAATCGTTCAGCCGCCAAAATTGCATCTTTGGCGGCTTTATGGTTGTCGTTACACACGGAAATGGACCACAGTTAGATTTCCGTCTTCGAAGGTCTGAAATCGCACTTGAACAAGAAGGAATGCCTTAAAGTGTGCGGTCCACAGGCATCGCTTTTGAAACCACAAATACCCCCTTCATATCATAACGCCATGAAGGGGGATATTGTTTTATACTATGCCATGCCGTACTTGTTGAACGTGATGACTTACCTCATAGTTACTCATCAGATGGGCGTGTTTGCTGTGTAGCCAGTGTATCCCAGAAACTGATGTCCTTGTTTTCGATAGAACGGTCAGCTATCGCACGCACCGTTGCATCTAGCGTCGTGATTGTCTGCTTAATCAGGTAGCCGTTGCTTTTCTGTCCTAGAACGGCAGACTCAGCATAATGATCCGACATGCCGCGCATCTCAAACAGAAGTGTGGCAATACCATATTCCACCGCGATTCCATTACGGCTAATCGTTTCGGCTGACCCTCCATCATATTTGCCGAGATGGCCCCAACCCGTTGAATCGACTGCATCAAACACAACTGCACCAAGTTGTTTTGATTTCAACAATACGTCTGGACTGACATTAGGTGTTGTCGGGTAAAGAATCGAGCCCGACACTAGTTCTCCATCACGCTCACTTTGAGAGCCTTGGTGGTGCAAATCAATCATATAGTCAATATTATATGCACGCATAACCTTGTCATGAAGCGCTTTCGTTTCGGGTTGAATTTTCGTTACGTGATCGCGGTTCAAATCCACGCCTAGCGCATTAAAGCGGGTTAAATTGCGTCCTCCACTAGCGATATAATCATCTAGAGAAAAGTCGACATCTCCCATTGCTCCGTCTGCATTGAGCATTGGCACAATCAAGATATTCACTCCGTCAGTGACACCTTTCATTTTTCCGGACCCTAGATGTTTGATGAACTCGAGTGCCCCTTCCGTCGTCAATTGTTCGTTCCCATGCTGCTGCGTAAGGAAAAGGATTGTTGGATTTTCAGGATTCTTCATATATTTTACAAGATACAAATCCCTCCCTTTAACGCTTTGACCAATCACTTCAAGTTTCATATCCTTTTGTTTGGCTTCCTGCTTCTTAAGATTAGCTACCATTTCGTCATACGTGTGTAGGATAGATGTATTTATTGTTTCATTACCGCCATAGTTTGGCCCATTTCCTACAGCTTCTGCGATAGGCGATGCGAACGGTGATGCGCTTAGTGCCAGTGCTCCTGCAAGTGAAAATGCGAGTATGGATTTTTTCATTCTTTTCTCTCCCTTTTCTTACGTTATTTTGTCTATTGTTTCAGTTCACTATTTTCAACTCTACAAACCTACTTACCTATTCAATCCCGGCACATCTTTACGCACGATATCAAACACACCCGCTCCGATAATTTCTAAAGCAGATTGCATACGATCCGCGGAGATATTGTCAGCAATTGTATCCTGCGGTGTGTGATACACTTTTTCAATATGGTAAACAAGTGGGTCCCAGCTATCAATCCCCATCCAAATAAACAGCGCTGCAGGGATACCTGCATTATGGAAAGGAACGTGGTCACTAGAGCCAAATTTACCTGGTAAAATATCAGAATTACCTAAGCGGGCACCAGCGGCTACAGTTGAATTAGTTACAAGATTCGTCTTTCCATCGACAGTCATAGCGTAAAGGTTTGTAGCCGCTTCGTATTTTGTTGCAACCATATCCGGATTGAAGACCGCTTCAATATTAGCTCTTTCTGCCTGAGTTAATTGGTCTACATAATATCTCGACCCTAGCAAGCCCCGTTCTTCTGAACCAAAGGCAATAAATTTAAGATCCTTGTCCGTATTATAGCCTTTGAAAACACGCGCTAATTCAAGCATTAGACCTGTTCCAGAAGCGTTATCATTAGCGCCTGGCGCACCAACAACACTATCCATATGTGCACTTAGCAGCACTTCTTTTCCATCACCCTTGTTACTTTTCGCTTTTTTCGTCCCAATCACATTCACCGATTGTAAATTCGAATGGCGTTTTGCAGTTAATCCAATGTTAACTGGTCCTTTAGCTAGCTGTTCTTTTAACCATTCACCTTGGATATAAGCTGCACCAAACACTGGAATATCAACTGCTTTTGTCAGATTCGGATTAAATGTCTGTCCATAGTTTCCACGACTCCCCACAACACTATGAATAATGACACCCTCTGCGCCAGCATTCATGGCATTCTCGACTTGCAAACGGTAGTTAGCAGTCGAACTTGCCTGCTTCACTAATACGACCTTCCCTGCAGTATTCTCCGGAAAGTCACTTGCCTTTGTTCCATCTTCGACGTAGATGACTTCTGAATTCACTGGCACTTCACTTATTTTGCCATTTGCTGCCGCTCCCATTTGCCATGATGATCCATCAGCAAACGAAACATTCGCTATTAATTGATCCGCAACAGGAAAATATTGATACTCCACCTCATACCCATAGCTTTTTAGTGTAGTAGCTACATAATCGGCAGCTTGTTTTTCAGCTTCAAGTCCGCCGGGTCTTGGACCGATTGTTTCTGACAAGTATTTTACATGGTCAATCGCTCTTTGCGCTTCGACCCTTTTAACAACTTTATTATCATGTGAGGCATCGGATTTTGCGTTATTTGCAGTTATCGTGTAACTAATCGGTGTTTTTTCAACAGGTGCAGCAATCGCCGATGAAAACGGAGATGAGCTAAGTACCATAGCACCGGCAAGCGTAAACGATAGTAACGTTTTCTTCATCCTAATTTGATTAATACCGACTTTTTTCATGAAAAATCTCTCCCCTTACCCATTTTTAGTAATACAAGCCCTTAACCTCGTTCATTGCTTTTCCCATTTTCCGATAATCCCCAGCTATAATACTTGTCCAGGTATTAAACAACTAAAGTAGACAGCATGACTATACTAAACTCCTTTTTAATCTTAATACGAACACACTCCTATCCCCTGAATATTTTAACTACTCAGAGGGTATTCCCTCTCCCGCTTGCCAATCCCTTCCACAAAAATGAAAACAGTTACAACCACATACCTTTTAACGAAAGAAGAGTTCATATGGATTACACACCATATATGTATTTTGAACTACTAATGGCTTCTTCATTTATCTCTTCATTAATGTATATTTAGTACTAGTCAAGCAATCATTTTCCTGCTACGCTCCCGATATATGAATCGGAAAGTTACCTTCGTATGGATCTGAATGAAAAATCAATAAGAAGGCAACCAAGTGTTAATATGGTTGCCTTCTTATTGATTTTATGAAATTTTAACCTATCCATTTTTATGAGGTTTGACTAAAGGTACCTGAAATTTAAGCGCAATTCCCTATTTCTAACGGACAAAATTCACCCTACACTACTTAAACTCCGTCTCCATTTCCGTCCATCCCTACGATGTATTGGTTTAATGTGGTGGTAATACACGAATGGGAGATCCATGTCCTTGACGCTATCTACATAAGTTCCATTTACATAGGTAAGATCGCCTCTTCTGGATAGCCCATTTTTAAGTTCTTCATCAACTATTGTAATTGTCCCACTATCTCTCTTTCTCAGATGATCGATCAATTCTTGTGTATCTTTATTGTTGCCCAATATGATAAAAGCCCTCATACATATAACCCCATTTCTCATTAATAATAAAAAGTACAGTAAGTCAGCCATGGTTCGAAACACTTGCACACAATTCTAAAACCGGTACAAATCCTTCCAATAAGTATATAGTATCATAAATTCAGAATAAACAAACTAAAGTAACTTATGATTTCTATTTCTCTACTAGCCAGTCGAATTTCTTACCCTATCATCGGAAGACCCAATCCGATTACTGTGCTGTGAAGTAGTCTACTGGAAGCTAAAAGTGGCTGGTGTTTCATCAAAAAAGTAAGCAGTCATTTACTGGTTACTTTGGGCTAATCAACCCGTATGATAAATATCACCATTATCTTACGTAGTCTCACAACAAGAGCTATATGAAATTACAGTTGCGGGAGTGAAGAAACGGCGGGAGCGCATGCTTGCGAAACTGAGAACTGAACTGAACTGACTGGATGTCCGTTACTTTCGGGGTTGGTTGGATGCTTTTCGGGGTTGGTTGGACACTTCATTGCTTTTGTTGGAAGCCCATTCATTGATTGGACATTTTGATGACTAAAATGAATCTCGATAATGACCACTTCGTTTTCGAAAGACAACCAACATGCAGCCGCCACCTGCTTTCAAATGTAGGTGGCGGTTTGTGTTGCGACAAGGTCCGAAGCAGTTCAGAACGGTTTTGGAACTTCCATTGCAACATCGTCACTCCAACAACAATTAACGTTCCATCACCATAGAATCGGGGTTTCCTTGACCGCCGAAAATATTCTTGTTATTCTAAGTCCCTGTTCATCAAATCACATCGTTACCATTGGAGGGGTTAGGTTGAATGTTGTTGTAAACAAATTTAACGAAAGAACGGGCAAACAAACTTTTTTCACCATCCTACTCGTCCTTGTTTTTATCGCCTCTGTTGTTTTTATAAATCATAATCATTCTTTTTATAAACAACCCATTGTTGAAGTCATCGAAACGACGCTGGAAGACACGACTCCTATCACTGATGAAGATAATCTTTTTACCCAACAGATTATAGCCAAATTAATAAACGGATCAGAAAAAGGACAACTGATTCATTTAAAGAATGAGTATTCGTCATCAGGTGCTTATGATCAAGCCTATCAGCCCGGCAATGAACTATTTGTTTCCATTGATCAGAGCAAGGGAAATAATGCTACATTAACCGGGACGATCATAGACGTTAAGCGTGATAAATACATATTGATGGTCGCATGGGTTTTTGTCTTCACTTTGCTGATCGTCGGCAAAAAGCAAGGGCTGTTTTCAATCATCAGTTTAGCAGTGAATGCCGCTTTATTATCCTATGCATTGGATGTATATGTAAACAATTTTGGGTTGAGTTTGTTAGCCATTTGCAGCGTAAGCGCAGTATTATTTACAGTCATTTCTTTGTGTCTCATTAACGGGTTGAATGAAAAAACATATGCGGCCATTGTAGCGACGCTGCTCGGAACTTTTATGTCGCTCTTCATTGCGTATGTTACGTTATGGGCCACTTCCGAAAACGGACTTCGTTATGAGGAAATGCAATTTCTCACCCGTCCCTATCAGGAGGTATTTATGGCCGGATTATTCCTCGGATCTTTAGGGGGCGTCATGGATGTTGCCATTACGATGTCTTCCTCGATTTTCGGACTTTACGAAAAGAATAACAATATCTCCTTAAAAGCACTCAAAGCCTCGGGATTGGAAATAGGAAAAGATATCATGGGAACGATGACCAATATCTTGTTTTTTGTCTATATCAGTGGCTCGATTCCAATGATGATTTTGTATTTAAATAATGGGGTGCCACTGTCGTATACCCTTTCCATGAATCTATCATTGGAAGTAGCCCGTGCTTTAGCTGGCGGTATCGGAATCGTGTTGGCCATACCAATCAGCCTGTATGCTTCTATTTTCTTTGTGAAACGAAAGAGGGCAAAATCATGACTGTACAAGTAGTACTTGCGGCGATTTTATTCCTCCTGATGGTGCTGGTTGGCGGAAAAAAAGGGGTACGCTCTTTTTTCACTTTATTCCTGAATTTTGGTGTGCTTCTCTTTACGATGATTATCATGTCCATCCCCGCCGTGAATCCAATTATCTTAACCATCATTGCCTGTATAGCAATTAGTTGCATTAACCTGTTTTATATTAACGGCGTTAATAGGATAACAAAAACAGCATTCATCTCTTCGATGATTACCATTGTCATCTTACTCATTTTTATTGTGTTCGTCACAAAAAAGGCGATGATACAGGGATTCGGAGAAGAAGAAATTGAGGAAATCGGTGTATTTTCTCTTTATATAGGTGTGGATTTTGTGAAAGTCGGGGCTGCAATCATCATTATGAGTGCCATCGGTTCGATAACGGACATCGCCATTTCGATTGCTTCTCCCATGCGCGAGTTAGTTCATCATCATCCATCAATCAACAGGAATGAGTTATTCACATTCGGATTAAAAATCGGCAGGGATGTCTTAGGGACAGACACGAACACATTGTTCTTCGCCTTTTTCGGAAGTTATTTAGGGTTGCTGATCTGGTTTAAGGATTTGTCCTATTCTGTTGGTGAAATCGTCAATTCCAAAGTATTCGGCGCCGAAATGATTACGATCCTCTGTGCTGGCATTGGCGTTGCCTTGATAATACCCATTACCGCCTGGATTACGGCCTATTTTTTAGTGAAAGTGGAAGAGAAATAGTTTACAAAAAAGACCAGACAATTGCTAATTTGTCTGGTCTTCATTCTATTATTATGCAATTGTCTGGGTGGTTTCGTGCAAAGGCACCTGAAATTAGTTAAACAAGTCTGGGTATATTTCTTTCGCTAATAGTTCCATTCCATCGATCGTGTTATAACCATAGCCAAACATATAATTGTAATCCACTATATAAATCTGCTTATTTTTGATGGCCTTCATACTTGATAATTTCGGATTCGCATAGATTCCTTCTTTCACTTTTTCAAGGTCTGCGTCATCCCATTTCGGTAAGATTAATACATCTGGATCAGCCCCAATAAGCGTTTCAATACTTACATCAGCTGTCTCCTTCTTAAATATGTTATCTAGCTTGACCATATTAAAGGCATCGTTGAAGAATGTTTCATCGCCTGCTGGATATACATAAATCTCATTTGGATCATTTGTATGCAAATAAGCAAATGTTTTATGCTCTTGAATGCTCTCTAATTTTGAAACAATAGATGTTTGTTTGTCTTTTAGCTCTTTTATAAAGCTTTCCGCTTTGTCTTGGACACTAAAAATGTTACCGATGTTTTCAATATCTTTATAAATAGAATCATACGTTCCGCCTGTAACGGATGACTCTATTACGTACGTTTTAATGTTCATATCATTGAGTGTATCTACTGTACCTACACCCCAATCCGCATTATCAAACAAGCCGCCTCTACCAAAAACTAAATCTGGATTGGTCCCTAACGTCACCTCTTTGCCGACATATTCATCACTTAGAATAGTTAATTTCGAGTATTCTTCCTCTACTGATTTGTCAGGAGCTCCAAAGTTTGCCCCTACCCCAACGATTTTATCGCCTAAGCCTAAATGCAATAATAATTCCGCTGCTGGACGCGTATTAGCCATGATTCTTTCAGGTGCTGCATCAAATACTTGGTCTTTCTTTTCCCAAGTTGTTCCGCCTTCAGCTTTCGTATAATTTTGAATCGTTAACGGGTAATGCTCTTTCGTTTCGGCTTCCTTTGAAGTACCTTTACTCGAATCTCCACAAGCCGTTAATGTTAGAAGTGCAGCTAAACCGATACCAAGTAATAATTTTCTTTTCATGGTGCTCCTCCTATATGCCATATGCAAAACCTAATCCATTTGTAACAGGATTGGTATATGTTTGACATTTAATTTGATATAATGCTTCAACTGTAGCTGGCGTTAAAACCTCTTCTGGTGTTCCATGTGCATAGATTTCCCCATCTTTTATGGCATACAGGTAGTCGCAGTAATGTGCTGCCATTTCTAAATCATGGAGAGCTGCTAATACACCAATGTTCAAATTTTTAACACATGATAAAATTTCAAGCTGATACCGTATATCTAAGTGGTTTGTGGGTTCATCTAAAACCATGATTTTTGGCTGTTGCGCAATGGTTCTCGCTAAGATAACCCTTTGCTTTTCTCCACCAGACAACGATAAGAAGCCACGCTGTTTGTAATCGAGTAAATTTGTTCGTGTCAAAGCTTCCTCCACGATCAGAAAATCTTCTTGTTTGTCTGACTCTAGCATTTTTTTATGTGGTGTTCTGCCTAACATCACCATTTGCTGTACGGACAAATCAAAACTCATTTCATTAAATTGCCCCACTACACCTAATCGCTGTGAAACTTTTTTCTCTGAACTTTTCAGTACATCAATGTCATCTAAAAAAACCATTCCTTTTTGAGGCACAAGACTCTTATAGATAGCCTTTAACAGCGTTGATTTTCCACAACCATTTGGTCCAATCAGCCCTACAAATTGTTGTTTTTTCACAAGGATTGAAATATTTTTCACAATCTCTTTTTTCCCGATAGTAATATCTATTCCCTTTGCAATCAATTCCATTTTCTACCCTCCAAAGTTGTAGCCTCTTTTTACAATCATGTAGATAAATAATGGAGATCCAATAACAGAGGTAATGATTCCGATGGGCAATTCAACATTATGTATTAACGTTCTTGACAAAATATCGGCCCAAATCATGAAAAGTCCTCCTAAAAGCAGCGTTCCAAGCATTAAACGCTTATGATCTGCTCCGAAAATCCCCCTAGTGATATGCGGAATAATTAAACCAACAAAGCCAATCATTCCTGAATAGGCGACCATTGTTCCCGTAACAAGAGCAGTGATGATCATATAAAGTTTTCGGAATGCACTTAAGTTAATGCCTAGTGTAATAGCAGATTCGTCACCTAGCAGCATCGTGTTTAACACGCGATGTTGGAAAAGAAATAGAGCTGATCCAAGCAGTACAACTATGGCTAAAATCGGTGTTTTATCCCAACTTGCTGAAGCTAGACTTCCCATTGACCAAAAAGTAACGGTTTTAATCCCTTCTGCATTATTGGCAAAATAGATAATTAAGCTAGAGAAGGAGCTACACAATGCACCGATTACAACCCCTGATAAAACGAGTTTCACAGATGTTGCCTTACCGCCGATACTCGATAAAATAAGGACGGCCATTGAGGTTATCATCGCGCCAACAAAGGCTCCGAATGCCACGCCAAACTGCGACAAAAATGCGCTACTTCCAAATCCAACGAGAATAGCAAAAGTTGCACCTAATGATGCGCCCGATGAAATCCCAAGTATGTATGGGTCAGCTAGTGGATTTTGCACGACTGCTTGCATAACCGTTCCACATAATGCAAGCCCTATGCCGATAAGCAGTGCGAAAATAACACGTGGCATCCTCACCTGTAAAATAATATTCAAATAGGATTCGCTTTGGACATGATCTAGTGATCCAAGCCTTCCATTTGTTAATGCATGCAATAATATATCCATAGACTGCGTGAAAGGAATATTCACTTGTCCAATTGATACTGAAAAGACAGCCGAAAGCATAATGATGCCTATTAGAAGAAAAATAAAGACATAATAACTTTTGCCCATCCCTATTTTGCTTAGATCCTTTTTCTTCACTATTTCACCTCCGTTACAATCACCAGCTTAATTGATAACGATTATCATTATCATCTGCATCTGTATTGTAGAACATATTTAGGAGAATAACAACAACAAAATTATAGAGTAATTTGTTAATCTCATGAAATTGCAAATAAGATAAATAATTAGAGAATTAAAAGCTGTTTATTTATCCAATGAAAGATGCCTAAAATAAAGTGCTACGGAATTACAGTTACGGGAGTGCAAGCTCGCAAAACTGAGAAAAGAATTGACTGCCAGTTACTTTTAGGGATGATTGGATGCTTTTCTAGAATGGTTGGACAC
>CAZWAW010000077.1:0-14649 GCA_964632025.1 uncultured Sporosarcina sp. | reverse complement strand
AGCACTCTCGCTGTATTTCATTGATGTTTTGCTGTTCAGTTTTCAAGGTTCATTTAGTTACCGTCGTTTTCAGCAGCAACTCTTATATCATATCAAGTTACGCTCTTCATGTCAACAACTAATTTCAATTTCTTTTCGTTGTTTCAACAATGTTCGAAGTGCAACGTTATCTAATATAACATCTCTTCCGGAACGAGTCAACATTTTATTTCAACTTCTTTTTTGCCGTTGTTTCTCGCTCCCTGAGGACATGTATTAATATACTACAGAACGTTATAAGAAATCAAGCCTTTTTTGAAAATAATTTATCCCGCAACTTTTTACCATCAATTACAAAGAGCAAAATCCCTGCTATCACAATCATTCCGCCGACTATTTGGGATATGGATAAGGTTTCACCAAAGACATAGAACGCCAAGATTGCTGCTCCGACCGGCTCAAATAGTATACCAATAGATATGACATTGGTACTTACCCACTTAATGGCCCAGTTGAAAAGTGTATGCCCTAACAGATTTGGAATGAGTGCAAGCATTATAAACCAGAACCAATCAGACCCTGGATAAGGGCCAAATGACTCTCCTTTGATTAGAACATAAAAGAACAATGTGATTGTGCTGATCGAGTAAACAACAAATGTATATGTAATAAGAGAAAGACGTTTACGCACATCCTGCCCGAATAGCAGATAGGTTGTGATAAGCGCACATGCAATCAACGCCAACATATCTCCGTAAAAAGCAGTGCCACTCAACTTGAAGTCTCCCCAGCTAATGATTACACTCCCCGTTACAGCAATCAAAGCAGATAAAATTGTTTTGAACGCTAACTTCTCCTTAAAGAAGAAGTACGTTCCTACAAATGCAAATATAGGTTGTAAGGTAACAAGCACCGTTGAGCTGGCGACCGATGTGTAATTTAGAGATTCAAACCATAGAATGAAGTGAAAGGCTAAAAACACTCCTGCAATCGCTGAAAATATCCAATCTTTTTTACTGAGCGTCAATACTTCCTTCCTATACTTCATAAGGAAGAGCGGTAACATAATCAGAACAGAGAAGAACATTCTATAAAATGCAATCACTCCAGCATCTGCTGTGGCGAGTTTCACAAAAATCGCAGAAAGTGCTACTGATATAACTCCTATGATAATTGGTATGTACGGGTGAATTCGTGGTTTTTCCATTTCTAACACATCTCTTTCAAAAAAAATTAGGTTACATCTCTATCTTAATAGGCAATAGATAATTGTAAGTATAACATGGTTATTAAGAGAGAACATTACAAGGGGGGACACTATAATGACTTGGATTGCAAATGAAGCGATGTATCCAGAAGTACTAATTAAAATCACGCTCGCTTTAGTTTTAAGTTTAGTTATTGGTGTAGAGAGGGAAATCAAAAAGAAACCTATTGGATTAAAAACGAGTGCTGTTATCGCTACTTTCAGTTGCCTTCTAACAGTCGTCTCTATAGAAGCAGCTTATCTCGTTCCTGCACGTAATGACATTAATGTTACGATGGATCCGCTTCGCCTTGCCGCACAAATTGTTAGTGGCATCGGTTTCCTCGGAGCAGGGGCCATACTACGACGTGATAATAATAACATTTCTGGATTAACAACAGCAGCGATGATTTGGGGAGCTGCGAGTATCGGGATTGCCGTTGGAGCCGGCTTTTATATTGAAGCAACGTTTGCGGTATTAATCGTTATGTTTGTTATCGAGGTCCTCGCGCCTACGCTTGGTAGGTTCGGTCCAAAAAGATTGCGTACAAAGGAAGTTTCTTTCATTGCTGTTTTATCTAACAAATCGAAGATCGAGGATTTACTTACTTATCTCAAGACAGAAAACATGGTAATCGAAAACTTGCGGATTCGGCAAATTGATTCATTTAATCATCAAGTGCTTCATGAATTGAATTTTCGACTTTCGACGCTTCCCGATAAACCTTTGTCTAGTTTGTATATCGAGTTAACAACATTACCTTATATCGAATCAGTTGAAATCGAAATATTTCCATAATGGAGGAAAATTATGAGAGACATACTAACACTTTTAAAAGAAGGCAACAAGCCGTCACTACTCGCGGCAATTGTTAACACAGTCATCGCTTTCTTAAAGGCCATCGCATTCATCTTCACAGGAAATGTTGCCCTATTTGCGGAAATGATGCACTCATTCGGTGATGCAGCGAACCAGTTTTTTGTTTTCATTGGATCAGCTCTTTCGAAAAAAGCACCTACCCCGAAATTTCCTAATGGATTCGGCCGTGTCGTTAACTTAGTTTGTCTAGGCGCTGTTATTATTGTTGGAATCATGTCTTATGAGGCTATTATAGGAGGATGGCATCATATCCTGAATCCAGCTGAGTCGGGAGGAATGAGAAATTTAATTATTAACCTCTCTGTTCTCGGCATTGGTATCATCCTTGAATGCATTGTACTTTATAAGGCAGGTAAAGAAGTTCTTCATGAAGCAGGGATTGATAAAGGTGGGATCGCCCCCATTACACTTGGTTTTCGAAATCTTAATCGTGCTAAACCCGCGACAAAACTCGTCTTCATGGAGGACTTTGTTGCAACAGTAGGCGGACTTCTCGCATTCGTCGCTGTTCTGTTGGCCTATTTCCTTGGGTTACTTGTAGCGGAAGGCATTGCGTCCATTATGATCGGTATGATGATGTTCTATGTGGTTGGTAAAGTATTTCTCGAAAATGCACGTGGTGCTATCGGAGAAACGGATGAGGAAATGCTTAATCATATTTCCCTACTCGTTGCTGAAGATCCCGACGTAAAAGATATTCAACGTATTGAAGTTATCAAAGAAGGCGAATTCCTTCATGTTGAAATCGTCGCAGAAGTTGACCCATCTCATACAGTCGCCTATGTCGACGATGTGCGGGACCGTCTTATGGATATTATCCTCAAGCAAAAAGGTGTACAGGACGTTTTAATTTCTTTTGATGAAGATGACGGTGTGTCAACATGGAAAAGATCCAATTCTCTTGATACTGCGAAGCAAGTGAGGTCAAAGTTACCAGAATAATAAAAAGCGTCACATACGGAGATATGACTCCATATGTGACGCTTTTCAATCCTCTTATAATGAAGCTTTTAAAATCGACAGTACATCGTCCTTATTAAGATTACTGAAGTTCCCTAGTGTTCCGTTAACTGTTGCTTTTTCTGCCATCAGATCAAGTTTCGAATCGTCGATGTCATAATAGGCAAGTGTTTCGGGCGCTCCAATAGATGTCCAAAATGCTCTTAGAGACACAATTCCCTCCGTCGCAATCTCCTCTGGCGTCTTGCCTTCTGGTGAAACACCAAATACGTTGACAGCAAGCTTGGCAAATCGCGCTGGATTAACGTTAACATTATGATTCATCCAATGCGGGAAAAGAATCGCAAGTCCACCTGCATGCGGGATATCATAAACCGCGGACACTGCATGTTCAATATCATGTGATGCCCAGTCCCCTTGATAACCCATTTGAAGGAAGCCATTCAACGCTATAGTACCCGCGAATAGAATCGTCTCACGTAAATCATAATTCTCCAAGTCTTCGACGAGTTTTGGTGCACTATCCATTATTGCACGTAGCACACCTTCACACATCTCATCTTGTACAGGTGTGTTCTTTGCATTATTAAAGTATTGTTCGAAAATATGGGACATCATATCAACAATCCCATAAATCGTCTGGTCTTTTGGTACAGATAATGTATAGGTTGGGTCGAGAATAGAGAATTTCGGATAATTGAATGGACCGCCCCATCCATACTTCTCTTCCGTTTCTTCATTCGTAATAACCGATCCGGCATTCATTTCCGAACCTGTTGCTGCAAGCGTCAAAACTGTACCGAATGGCAGCGCATCTTTTGCGAATGCTTTCCTTGTTACAAGATCCCACGCATCGCCGTCATATTTCGCAGCCGATGCAATGAGTTTTACACAGTCGATAACTGATCCTCCGCCAACCGCTAAGATAACGTCGATGTCTTTTTCCTTACAAATTTCCGCACCTTTTCGCGCAGTTGATACACGAGGATTTGGCTCAACACCTGAAAGTTCATGCACTTCCATATCGTTCTCTTTTAAAATTGTCATTACTTCATCGTATAGACCATTTTTCTTGATGCTACCGCCCCCATAAACGACAAGCACTTTTTTACCATAACTCGCTAGTTCTAGTGATAATTTCTGAAGTTGGCCTTTTCCAAAAATAAGCTTTACTGGATTGTGGAATACAAATTCATTCATTCTATATTGCCTCCCTTTATTCTTTCCATTATCCGAAACAATAAGCCATTTTGCAAAAATAAAGATGCAAGTATGAAATTTAGTCTTCTGGGCATAGTAATTTTAGGAGGTGTTGCTAAATGGGAAAAGTGCATAAATTAGCCCTAGCACTGACAATTATCGGTGCGCTCAATTGGGGAGTGGCAGGAATATTCCGTTTCGATGTAGTGGCACAATTCGCCGGTGGTTCCGCGGAACCGCTCGCACGATTTATTTATCTCATCATAGGCGTTTCGGGGCTATTCAATCTTGGCTTGTTATTTGATCATCGGCGAGATCGTGACCAGGTAGTTGTTTCGGTTCCTGAAAAAGCATAAAAGGCATCTCCCGTTTAAACCGGGGGATGCCTTTTACTGTTTTAATTATAAGAAAGTATAAGTTTTCACTTAAAATAGCGTCTAAGCTTCAGGTGCCAGATGCTTTTCTTATTATGCCCAACCACGGAAACGTGATGCTTCCGCAGTTTTACGTACACCAATCATATATGCTGCTAGGCGCATGTCGATATTACGAGTTTCTGCAGTTGTATATACGTTCTCAAATGCTTCAACCATTTTTTTCGTCATTTTTTCGCGTACTTCTTCTTCAGACCAGTAGTAGCCCATATTGTTTTGGACCCACTCAAAGTATGAAACCGTTACGCCGCCCGCACTTGCAAGAACATCGGGAACAAGAAGAATTCCACGTTCTTTAAGGATTCTAGTTCCTTCAGCTGTTGTCGGCCCGTTTGCTGCTTCAACAACAATTGTCGCTTTGATTTTATGTGCATTTTTTTCAGTAATCTGATTAGAGATTGCTGCAGGCACAAGAATATCGCAATCGAGTTCAAGTAAGTCTTGGTTCGAAATCGTGTTATCGAAAAGTGTAGTTACTGTTCCGAAGCTATCGCGACGGTCTAGTAAGTAGTCGATATCAAGACCTTCTGGATCATGAAGAGCACCGTAAGCATCGGAAATTCCGATTACTTTTGCACCTGCATCATGAAGGAACTTGGATAAGAAACTACCCGCGTTTCCAAAACCTTGAATTACGATACGTGCACCTTTCATATCAATTCCACGACGTTTCGCCGCTTCCTCGATAATGATTGTTACACCTTCGGCAGTCGCACGGTCACGACCTTGCGATCCACCAAGAACAATTGGTTTACCTGTAATAAAGCCTGGTGAGTTAAATTCGTCAATCCGGCTGTACTCGTCCATCATCCATGCCATGATTTGAGCATTTGTGAAGACGTCAGGAGCTGGAATATCTTTGTTAGGTCCCATTACTTGGCTTAAAGCACGGACATAACCGCGGCTTAGTCGCTCAAGTTCGCCCATAGACATTTCACGTGGATCACAGACAATCGCACCTTTACCGCCGCCATATGGAAGATCGACAATACCAGCTTTTAATGTCATCCACATAGATAGTGCTTTCACTTCTTCCAACGTTACTTCAGGGTGATAACGTACTCCACCTTTTGTCGGTCCAACAGCATCGTTATGCTGTCCACGGTAACCCGTGAATACTTTAACTTTGCCATCGTCCATTTTTATTGGAATACGTACTTCTATCATACGAAGTGGTTCTTTTAGAAGTTCGTACATTCCTTCATCGTAGCCTAGTTTATCAAGTGCATCTTTAAAAAGAGCTTGTGTAGACGTAAACAGATTCAGGTTTTCAGTCATTTAATGATTCGCCTCTTTGATTCATAATGGTTTCTATGCATACATTGTAACATATCGGACACTTAGATTGTTAAGTATTTTAATTCACGAAAACTTTTTTAATTTTTTCGATTGCCCAGTCCAACTCTTCTTTTGTGATAATAAGCGGTGGAGCAAAACGAATCACTGTATCGTGTGTTTCTTTACATAGCAATCCTAGCTCTTTCAACTCTTCACAATACGGACGAGCAGCTTCCGTCAATTCAACACCAATGAACAATCCGCGTCCGCGTACTTCTTTAATCGACGGATGTTCAATTTTCTTTAACTCTTCCATAAAATAATTTCCGAGTTCAAGAGATTTTTTCGCCAATTCTTCTTCTTCCAGCACTTCTAAAGACGCGATTGATACTGCACACGCCATAGGATTACCGCCAAAAGTTGAACCGTGTGATCCTGGATTGAATACACCAAGAACAGATTTGTCAGCAAGTACACAAGATATTGGGAATACGCCGCCGCCTAGCGCTTTACCTAGGATATACATATCCGGATCCATATCTTCCCATTCACATGCAAACATTTTTCCAGTACGGCAAAGGCCCGCTTGAATTTCATCTGCAATGAATAGTACGTTATTCTTTTTACAAAGTTCACGTGCTGCTTTCATATAACCTGCTGGAGGAATGATAATACCCGCTTCACCTTGAATCGGTTCGATAAGGAATGCAGCAGTGTTTGGTGTAATTGCTGCTTCAAGCGCTTTAATGTCTCCGTAAGGGATAAGATCAATACCCGGAAGCATTGGACCGAATCCGCGTTTGTACTCAGCATCTGATGATAAAGAAACAGCTGTCATTGTACGACCATGGAAGTTTCCTTCACACGCAATGATTTCTGCTTGATTTTCTGCTACCCCTTTAACGTCATAAGCCCAGCGGCGTGCTGCTTTAATAGCTGTTTCAACAGCTTCTGCTCCTGTGTTCATAGGAAGTGCCATTTCTTTGCCGGACAGTTCACAAATCTTTTCGTACCACGGACCAAGTTGGTCGTTATGGAAAGCACGAGAAGTAAGCGTTACTTTATCAGCTTGGTCTTTCAATGCTTGAATAATTTTCGGATGACGATGCCCCTGGTTTACTGCTGAATATGCGGAAAGCATATCCATGAATTTATTGCCTTCTGGATCTTTTACCCAAACCCCTTGTGCCTCAGAAATAACGATTGGCAGTGGATGATAGTTGTTTGCCCCAAATTTCTCTGTTTGTACAATTACTTTTTCTGATACCGTCATACATTTCCCTCCCCTTTTATATGTAGAGACAGACCCACCCTATAGATGGGTCCGTTAATCAATGTCTAGCGGAGGGCGCTAGACGCCCTCCGCTTTTCTTAAATTAAAATGTTTCTGATGTTGTTTTACCTTGCATATGAAGTTGTAGGTAATCCGGTCCGCCAGCTTTTGAATCTGTACCTGACATGTTGAATCCACCAAATGGTTGGTAACCAACGATTGCGCCTGTGCAATTACGGTTGAAGTACAAGTTACCAACATGGAAATCTTCACGTGCTTGTTCAATGTGGTCACGGTTAGTTGTAATGACCGCACCAGTAAGACCGTAGTCCGTGTTGTTTGCAAATTCGATTGCTTCAGTAAAGCTCTTCGCTTTCGACAAACCGACAACTGGGCCAAAGATTTCTTCTTGCATAACGCGTGCTTTTGGATCAAGATCCGCAATAACCGTTGGTGCAACGAAGAATCCTTTCGAACTGTCGCCTGTTCCTCCTGCAATTAAACGACCTTCTGTTTTACCAATTTCGATGTAGCTCATTACTTTGTCGAATGACGCTTGATCGATTACCGGGCCAGTGAAGTTAGATAGTTCTGCTGGATCGCCGTACGTCAATTCATTAGTCAATACGCCAACACGTGCTACAACTTGGTCGTAAACGTCTTCGTGAATGATCGCACGTGAACAAGCTGAACATTTCTGTCCGCTGAATCCGAATGCAGATTTCACGATTGCTTGTGCAGCAAGCTCTAGATCTGCTTCATTATCAACAACAATCGTATCTTTACCACCCATTTCAGCGATAACGCGTTTCAACCAGATTTGGCCTTCGTTCACTTTAGCAGCACGTTCGTAGATGCGTGTTCCAACTTCGCGTGAACCAGTAAATGACACAAAACGTGTTCTTGGGTGATCAACTAGATAGTCGCCTACTTCAGCACCAGAACCTGGGATGTAGTTGACAACGCCTGCTGGCATGCCCGCTTCTTCAAGAACTTCGATGAATTTGTATGCAACAACTGGTGTTGTCGATGCTGGTTTAAGAAGTACTGTATTTCCTGTTACAAGAGCAGCAACTGTCGTTCCCGCCATGATTGCAAATGCAAAGTTCCAAGGAGAGATGATAACGCCTACTCCAAGAGGAATATAGTCGAAGCGATTGAATTCGCCCGGACGACTTTCAACAGGGATACCATTTTTCAGTTCAAGCATTTTGCGTGCATAGAACTCTAGGAAATCGATTGCTTCAGCTGTATCTGCATCCGCTTCGTTCCAAGGCTTCCCAGCTTCTTTTGTTAGTAATGCTGAGAATTCGTGTTTACGACGACGAATAATTGCAGCAGCTTTGAATAGTACATCGGCACGGAATTCAGGTTTAACTTTTTTCCATGTATTGAACGTTGCGTCTGCAACTGTCATTGCTTTTTCAGCAAGGTCTTTGCTTGCTTTAGAAACGCTACCGATTACTTCTTTTTTGTTTGCTGGGTTTGTTGATACTAATTTTTCTTCAGTCATGATGCGCTCTCCACCGATAATAAGTGGATAATCTTGACCAAGGTATCCTTCAACTTGCTTTAAAGCTTCAAGGAAAGCTTGTTTATTCTCTTCTACTGTGAAATCTGTGAATGGTTCGTGTTTATACGGGATCATATTATTCCTCCTCTTCAACTGTGAAACGCAAAGATTATTTGCACTTAGTAATTGATTACATATATAATAATGCAAAAGATTGTTGCAGATATCAAGCATTATTCATTAGTTTTTCAAAAAAAGTATTTGGAAGGTGATTATTTCGAAGAATATAGACGTTTCACTTTTCCCTTTTTATGAGTTTGCAGTGCGTCGTGCCGCGGTTGGCATACACGCCATTGACAACAATGGTCGAACTGTCATCTATAATGAAAAGATGAAAGAAATCGAAGGGCTTGCACTCGAGGATGTCGGTGACCGTTCGATTTTGGAACTTTTCAATTTTGAACAAGAAGAAAGTACGCTGTTAAAAGTTTTGCAAAGCGGCAAAGAACAACTAAATGTAAAACAGACATACTGGAATAGGAACGGTACAGAAATCACGTCCATTAATGACACATACCCAATCTTTAACCAACAAACACTCATCGGAGCTGTTGAATTAGCTCGTGACGTAACAGCTCTCGAGAAATTCGTTCTTCAGCCATTTCGAAAAAACAGTGATCCTGTTACATTCAATCAAATAATTGCTTCCTCCCCGCCCATGAAAGTGGTTATTGCGACTGCAAAAAAAGCAGCGAAAGCAAAATTACCGGTATTGTTAATCGGGGAAACAGGTACAGGTAAAGATCTTATCGCTGAAAGTATACATAACGAATTATCACCTTCCAGCACCGTACTCTATACCCTGTTCTGTCATAGTTCAGACCCAATACTTATAGGTCGTTTAGATAAAGATTTAAATGTGGAGGATCCACTTACATTATTTTGTGAAAGAATCGATTTGTTATCCATTCCATTACAGCAAAAATTGCTATCGATTCTGTTAAAATCACCTAACAGTAACAAGCAATTCATCGCCAGCATCGGGGATGACCCTGTGGAATTAATTGCTTCGGGGACATTATTAAAAGACTTATATTATTTCTTTGCATCATTCACAATTCGAATTCCGCCACTGCGAAAACGGAAAGAAGATATATTGCCGTTCATTTCCGCTTATTTGGAGCGCCGCAGTGAACGCTATGGTTCAACACTTAAAGATATTACACCCGAAGTTCAGCATCTTTTCCTCGGGTATGAATGGCCGGGGAATACGCGTGAGCTCGAGTTTCTTCTCGATGAAATCTCTTCTCTAGCGATGACCGAAACGGCTATTACGTATGATCTGCTCCCTCTCCATTTCCGTATGAAAAGCGCTGATATCACCGACGAACCAACGCAGGCGGCCGATTTTATAGTTCAGCCAGGTAAAGAGTTGTTGCCGCTTGACCAGTTTTTGCGTGAGGCGGAAGCGTATTACTTACAAAAAGCGATGCAACTCAATGATAAGAACGTCACGAAAACCGCAAATGCGCTTGGTATGAGCAGGCAGAATTTGCAGTACCGATTGCGGAAATTAAAAAAATGAGGAAAAAGGCAGAATTGCCTTTTTCCTCATTTTTTATTGTCTAGCTTGGGCCTACAGGATGTAGGTCATGCAGTGGGGAGGGATTGAACTTCATCCCTCCTTGTTGCGACACGATGTCGCGAACTTAGACTGCCTTACTCTTATTGTCCAGACTTCTCGATCCAGTCTTGAAGTTTGTCTTTCAGTGAATTGAATCCTTCTGCATCACTTTCGTCGACACGCGCTTGCAGTGACTTACGCGGATGGTCTTCTTTTCGTGTTGCGACCGGTGCTTCTTGAAGAGCACGGATTGATAGACTAATCTTCCCTGCAGCTTCGTCTACTTCCAACACTTTAACTTGGACTTCTTGCCCCACAGTTAGAAACTCATTAATGTCTTTTACAAATCCGTACGTTATTTCGGAAATATGGACAAGCCCTTGTGTTTCGCCATCAAGTGCAACAAATGCACCATACGGCTGGATACCTGTCACTTTGCCCGAAAACTCTTCGCCTACTTCATATTTTCGCGCCAATTCAAACAACTCCCAATCTATTTTGGTATCGATTCTGCCCTTAAGGCCACTTAAAATTATACCATGTTTACAGAGTGCGAGCAAAAAGTCGGCGATTTTACCGCGTGTATAAAATATAACTCTTTCACACGGCTCCACCCTTTTATTCAAAAAACATTGGGTTTATTATAATATGCTCGATTTCCCATACGAGATCTTCATTCAAAGCCATCTGCGTACTAACAGAACTAGAATTTCCACGCTGAAACCCAATTGAACCCGCCGTTTCTTCGCTACCTTCAAATTGCAGACTATCGAGACTGTAAATATCTATATCTAAATGACTCCATTCATCAACGAATTCTTCAAGTTTGACGACATTCTTTGTTTTACTATAAAGATGCCACATCGTCTCTGGATCTTCTTGATCATTCGCGTAAAAGTAAACACCAATAATAACCAAGGGACTGACTTCTTTTAATTCAGATAGATCATGATTCGAGGAGAATGAATAATATATCTCTTGAACTTTGTTCTCAAAGTAAGGGTTGGGAAGCGTCACAATTTCCATACCCGTTTCAGTTTGCATAACCCCGCTCACGCTAAACGTTTCCAGTTTTCCCGCTTTCGCAAGCTCCAGTGCTTGATGAACATCATATATTTCTAAACGATTGAGGCTTTCTGATTCAGTCCAATCTGTTACTTCCATTTCAGAGATGATCACTTGCATTATAAAAGCTGTTGGAGAACCTTCACCGGCAGAAGCGATCCTTTTCCATCCTTCACGAAACTCATCTTTCACAACGCCATTAGGACCGAAAATCTTATCAGGTTCTGCCCCCCCACTGATTTCATGAAACAGTTCGCTATATGTCCAACTGAAGTTGTTAGTAGCTTCATCATTGAGGGTCGTCGCTAACAATGTCTTTTCCATTTCTAGCAAATAGTCAATCGAGTCTGCAAGGGAGTGTACAAGACCCGGATACGTTACCAATGGCACAACTTCCAATACGGTAAGAAAGCCGCCGAGATCAGGGTGGATTGATGATCGAAACTCGGCACTGAACTTATTCTTTTTGAATACGGGAGCAATTGCACCCCAATTCATTATGGATTCAGGATAAATATTCTGTTTAATCATGCCATCCAATGCTAACTGTAATTCTTCTGGATACGTATCTTTCTTTTCCATAAACTTGTCCATATCTATCTCTCCGTCGACGATTGCATCTTCGATAATCTTACTGCTTTTAATAAGTACCATGTAATAGGATTGTTGAATTACAATAAACTGCTTCAAATAGGCTTTCATGAATTCATCACTTTTTTCCATGTCATCTGTAAGCGGATTCTTAAACAACCGCGCAGTCATTTCAGAAGGTAATTCCAATGATTTTGTTATTTTTCGGTATTCTTTCTTCATCTTCTTTTTATTTAGTGTGCCAGTTTTAGTTAAATCTTTTTCATAGCGGTGTACCATTGATTCAAAATCGTCGCGTTGCTGTTTACCATACTGATTTGGATTAAATTCCACCATATCCTCTTCGGTCGATTCCTTAAGACCCAATTCGGTGTACCGATTTCCGATTTCTTTTTCAAATGAGGCACCCAGCCGTTCTAAGTACTTTTCATCCGAAGCCATTTTATATTCTTCACTTGTTACAACGGGAACTATTATAAGCGACAAAAGGATTAGGGTCCCCGCAATCCATGAAATTATAGGCTTCTTCGATTTCGATTGCTTTAACTTTCCAGTCGCCTGCAACTCTTTTTGTGGCTTTGCAAAAACCTGCTCTTTTCTGAATGAAGACTTCATTCGCCCATATGACCTATTAAGGAATTCCAACCTCTTTTCCAGTTGTGCATCTCCCAAGTCACGGGACGCTTCCGTAATAGCTAGTTCAACTGTTTCTGCAGAAGTATCCATAATTGTCGCAATTTCTAACTCATCCAGTTTGTGAAATTGCGATAGAATGAAAGGCACTTTCTTGCCCGTTTCAAGTTGGACAATCTGGTCATGCAATTCCTGATCCTCTTCAAAAGGAAAAATTGATTCATTTGGCGCATCAGTAAATTGAACATATGCAAGTCTATTTAATGCATTTTTATATAACGTGGAAACAAGCGACTCTTCATTGCCGATAGAATCTAACTGATTATATAACTTTCTAAACGTTTCCTCCGCTACATCCGCCGCCTGCTTCGACGCACAGCCGTACTGGATGGCGAAACGCTCAATGTCCCCTGAATAAATGCCCATCCATTTTTCAAAAGCATCCTTCTCTCCAGCTCTCACCTTTTGCATCAATTCGAATTCCACCACGCACAACGCACTCCTTTAAAGGAACTGTCTAATTATTTCAATTATACCAAAGATAGATAGTGGGCGAAGTTTGTTTCAAAATACCATGGTATTCATGGTATTTTCGTGTACAATTAGAAAATCTGTATCCTAATGAAATGAGTGAATATCTATGAAACAACGTGATCAATGGTCATCAAAAATCGGTTTCATTCTTGCTGCAGCCGGCAGTGCGATCGGACTCGGTGCAATATGGAAATTCCCATACATGGTAGGGATGAACGGCGGAAGTGTTTTCATTCTACTGTTCATTATTTGTACAATTGCAATCGGGCTTCCGATTTTGCTTGCAGAGTTCGTCATCGGTCGTATGGGGCAGGCCGATGCAATTACATCACTAAAACGATTGGCGCCAGGTAAAAAGTGGCCTTTGATTGGCTGGATGGGACTTGCAGTTTCATTCATTCTCCTGTCATTTTATAGCGTGGTCGGGGGGTGGATTCTTTCCTACTTAACACGAGCGATTTTCTTCAAACTCGATGCCACGAATCATGGCGATCTTTTCAATACAATCATTGCCAATCCAGTAGAAGTTCTATTTGCTCAGGCCGTGTTCATGGGGCTGACAATTTGGATCGTCCAAAGTGGGATTAAGGGAGGTATCGAGCGGGCGAGCAGGTGGATGATGCCAATGCTGTTCATATTCTTCATTATTCTTGCCATCCGTTCATTAACATTGGATGGTGCAATGGAAGGTGTTCGATTCCTGTTTGTACCTGATTGGTCGCACTTGACAGGTTCGACATTTTTACTTGCACTTGGTCAAGCTTTCTTCTCACTTAGCGTTGGGGTGACAGCAATGATGACCTATGCGTCTTATTTACCGAAAGAAGAAAAGTTAGGGCAATCGGCAATGAACGTTGCGATTTTGAATATCACTATTTCAATTTTAGCTGGGCTTGTCATCTTTCCAGCAGTGTTCGCACTCGGCCACTCACCTGCTGAAGGACCTGGGTTAGTTTTCGTCATTTTACCGGCAATTTTCAGCCAGCTTCCGTTTGGCAATGTATTTATGATCATTTTCTTCATCTTGATGCTTTTCGCTACGCTTACTTCATCGATTGCGATGCTTGAAATTGTTGTGTCTAGTGGTATAAGAGAGAGAATCGAGCGCAGAAAACGCGCTTCACTGGTATTTGGAATTCTTATTTTCATCGTTGGTATTCCAAGTGCACTGTCATTCGGGATCCTGTCTGATGTGAAAATATTCGGCGGTTCCATCTTTGATTTTGCAGATACATTGACGAGCAAAATCGGTATGCCACTCGGTGCATTACTCGTTTCGATATTCGCGGGCTTTGTTTTGACGAAATCGCAAACAGATGACGAGCTTCGCATGCATCCTGTGATGAATAGCCTTTGGAAATTCCTAGTCAGGTATGCAGCACCTACTGCTATCATCGTCATTTTCATCGTATGGATTATCGAACTTATGTCTTAACAAC
>CAZWAW010000076.1:13576-14762 GCA_964632025.1 uncultured Sporosarcina sp. | reverse complement strand
TTCACTTCAAGTAAAACAATCCACCATTTATGATGTCAACTTTAATTCTCGCTTCGTATTGTTGGTCCATAGCTTCTTTCTCTGTCTCATAACAATCCGGCTTGTTTTCTATCCCTTCATAGAAGTATTCTAATACCCTGCGATCCTTTTGCCATCTCAACTTCGCTTCTTCAGCCCATGTGTGATCCGCCTTTTGTATGAAGTTATCAATTATTCCATCCAATCGTTCAAGGGCACGAATGGGCTTAATAATATAGGGTAAATTGAAGGTGTTTTCTGACATAGTAGTATCTACATCCACTACATTTAACAATTCCTGAAACCCCTCTTTCACCTGGCCCGTCATTAAGTTAATGCCTAACGAATAAAGAATTTCTTTCGTTTGATCGCTGTAATACGATATTTTATAATTAACCGCTAACCAAGGTGTCAAGATGGTTTGTTGTTCAAGTTTACCTACTACTCGCTCATACATCTGGACAAATGAGCCCATCTCTTTCGTTGCTTGAAACAGTTGACTAAGCCGAGGGGAACCGAAGTGTATAACTTCCCCTTTGATATCTTCAACAAGCCTATTTTTATCAGTGATAAAAGTTAGTTGCGCTGGATTGGGCTCGCCATCAGTACTTTCTAAGTACTTCCAATAAAATGGTCTGTTCATGATTTTTTTATCCATTTCAATCGTTAATTGAACGTTAATATAATGATCATTGTCATTTAATACTTGGCAATTGTTTTCATTAAAAAACTGTAGTAAATAATTGTGAATTTCTTGTGGGTACATGTAATTCCTCCTCTAACTCACCAACTATTTTCAACTCAAATGGATTTTTTGAAAGCGGATAGTATGTCATCCAACTCACCCACTACTTGTTCAAAGACCCCAATTTTAACATGGAGTAAATCCAATATATGGTCCTCGATTGTATTCTGAATGGCTAAATTGTAAATATGAACGTCGTGCTCTTGCCCTAACCGGTGAACACGTCCAATGCGTTGTTCTAACTTCATGGGGTTCCAAGGTAAATCATAGTTAATGACATGGTGACAAAACTGTAGATTAATCCCTTCACTACCCGATTCCGTCGCAATAAGCACCTGCGCTTTTTCTTTAAATAACTGCTTCATCCACTCTCGTTTGTTTTTGTTGAATTGCCCGTTAAAAGGGACGCTTGTGATTCCTTTT
>CAZWAW010000076.1:0-13476 GCA_964632025.1 uncultured Sporosarcina sp. | reverse complement strand
ACACGACGATTTGTCCATTCAATTCCAGTATCCTGTCTTCTATTTCTTACCATCACTTGATTTACCAATTCTTTTAAATAATCATCGTGTTCTACATTGTGTTTACTTACGGAAAACGACGATTGAAACGTTTCGTAATTACCTAAGTGTCCTGGTTTTAGTAATGAAATGAGATAAAAGAGTTCAAATACGTTATTTTGAATTGGCGTGGCAGTTAACAACAAACAAAACTTTTTCTTTAAGTTTTGTACGAACTCGTAGTTTTTCGTTTTATGGTTCTTTAATTTATGGGCTTCATCAATGATGATCAAATCATACTCTTGTTCATAGATGTTTTCTTTATGCGGGCTTCTTTTTGCCATATCTATACTCATAACGACAATCGTACAATGGTTTAAATCGTAATTTTTTTTATATTGCATAGCTGGAATATGAAATTTTTGATTTAGCTCGTCAATCCATTGATTGACAAGAGAAGCTGGGACCAAAATTAACGCTTTCTTCACAAGGCCTCTTATTAAATACTCTTTCAAGATCAAACCCGCTTCAATGGTTTTACCGAGCCCCACTTCGTCTGCAAGAATTGCTTTTCCATTCATCCTTTCAATGACCGTTTCTGCCACCTTCAATTGATGGGCAAGAGGCGTAAGATTGGGTAAATATTTAGGTGATTGAAGACCGTTGAAGTCTGTAATCAAGTTCGATTTTACTGCCTCATAACTCATTCTATATAATGTCCAATTATCCCATGCTTCACGATTCTCCAGTCGCTCCGTAAAGCCTTCTTTCCACTCAGACGACTTTTCAATTATCATAACGATCACCTCATTTGACTTTTTCTTTGTTATTAGGTTGTCCCAAAAAGAAGTTCCTATGTTTAATGAAGTGAAGTTCAAATTAAAACCATTGTATTGCTAAAAAAATCAAAAAGACATGAAATGCTCAACCAAGAAGGCCAAGCATTCCATGTCTTATTATTTATCCATAAAGACTTCCGAAAAATACACCTATTCGTAAATCCTTATTTCAGTACCTGTTTACACCAAATCGAGTTAAATTTTCAACTCAATTTCAGCATCAGCTTTTAGCTCTTCAACATGTGTAGCAAGTAGCTTCTGCTGTTGTTCTTGTATAAGTATTCCTTGGATTTCCTTACTTACTTCTGTAAGCGGTGGCAACTCTTGTCCAGCTTCTTTTGATTTAGATGCAGCTTGATCGTAGTATTCTTTAATTTCTTTATCCGTTACTTTTCCCGCTGGTGCTATCTTATCTTGGTACTTTTCAAATATGATGGATTCAGCAATTTGTTCTTTCACCGTTTTAACATCCATTTTTTGGTCTTTAAGAGCTTTTTTCATTTCTTTTTCACCGCCAAATTGCTTTATAAGCGCTGAATATTGCTTATCAATTTCAGTTGAAGATGCTTTTAGTTCCGCTTCTTTTGCTTTTTGAAGAATTAATGTCTGATTAACAAGCATATCAAGTGCTTGCATTTTTATTAGTTCCGCTGATTCTTTGCTCGATGGGTCTTGCCCCATTTGTTGCATCTGACCTTGAATTGACGTCAATGCTACATTATAGTCCTCACCTGTAAGTTCTTCCTTATTTACAACAGCCACGATCTTGTTTGTGTCCACTTGCTGTTTCGCTAGCTTTTCTTTCATCTCTTTTGCAGATGCTTCTTGTTCCTTAGTAGCTTGGTCCTTAGTAGCTTCTTGCTTTGTTTCTGCTTGGGGTTTTTCATCTGTTGCCGCTTTTTCTTCTCCACTGCAAGCAGCTAAACTTAATGCTAGCGCACCTGCTATTAACGGAACTAGTACTTTTTTCAACTTCATATCGTATAAACCCCTTTCAAATCTGCCACTCATTATTTCTTAAGCTTAGTTTGTATCTTAACGAACATTCATCAAAAAATAAACTCATATCCCTCCAAGACACAAAATTGACATCTTAATGTCAATTATTCAGCAAAATATAAATGTTTGCAGATAGTTGCTGTCCCACACACTACATTTGGTGAATATTGTTTATTTCGAAGTACTCATTTATACTTGACTTATGCAAGTTTTCACTTATCAATAAAAACTACAATCTGAATTTCATCAAATTATTAAGAGGAGGAAATAACGTTACAAGGTACTTTCATACAATATCCTATCAGCCATGATCCGGTTAAATAGGAGAAACGAAATCTTGATTTGTTGCAAAATACACATGGCTATTATTAGTAAGTGGCATTCTTGTTTCCATCCGAACTGCTATGATCGTTGATTGATTGAGTCGTTTGGTAATTAATCAAAAAAACAAGCCATGCATAAACGAAAGGATTTTTATGATGAAGAAAATGAATGCACATTACTGGGTATCTAAACTTGGAATGCTTCCTCATCCAGAAGGTGGATATTATAAAAGAACCTTTGAATCAGAAGAACGTACGTCTGACAAAGAATTAACGAGTGATTTTGAAGGCCAACGAAGGCTCTATACGAGTATTTACTTTCTATTAACATCAAATGATGTCTCTCATTTTCACCGTTTAAAATCGGATGAATTATGGTATTATCACGCTGGAAGTTCGTTAACGATCCATGTCATTGATGAAAATGGAGACTATAAAGAAATCAAACTAGGCATGGACTTAGATAATGGGGAAGTCCCCCAAGCGTTAGTTCCCAAAAATTCAATCTTTGGATCATCTGTCTCGGCGGATGATACTTGCTCCCTAGTAGGTTGTATGGTTTCTCCAGGGTTTGAGTTCCAAGACTTTGAACTGTTCACACAAGCCGAACTTTTAACAACGTATCCTCAACACGAAGAGATTATTATGAAGCTAGCATACGAAAAAATCCCAGAGTAGTAGAAAAATTTCATTTCTAATTTCCCCTTTCACGCGGCATTTGCAAGCCAACTAATCCTGGAATAGTGTCAAGCACCAAAATTTAAACAGCCAGTCTCCGGTAAGACACCGTCAACTGGCTGCACTATTAGTTAGTTTTTCACTGTATACAAATGTTTTACTAATTCACGGTTTTTATCTTTAAAGATGTCATTATGTGAAGAGACCATTCCATGTCCATAAGCTTCTGGCATAATATATTGCTTCGCCTTATTCACAGCATTAGCCGCGTCTTGAAACGCCCCTGCAATTAAATGAAGCTTTCCTTCGTGATTCAAAATATCTCCCGCTGCATAAAGCCCAGAGACCGATGTTTCACTCATTGGATTACCTGCAATAGCGTATTCATCTATCATTTCAATATTCAAACCACTATTTGATGTCAACTCTTTATCACGATCATAGCCATGATTAATAATCACTTCATCAACAGACAACTGAATCTTATTTCCATCTTCTCCGTTAACTAATTCCACCTTCTCAATGGTTTCGTGGTCACTTGATGCAATGAGTTTTTGGATTGATGTATTCAATAGGCACTCGATAGAACTATTGAATAGCCGCGATACTTCTGCCTCATGTCCTTTCAACATGTCTTTCCGGTAAGTTAAATAGACTTTTTTCGCAATCGGTTCCAATTCATTGGCCCAGTCAACAGCAGCATTGCCACCTCCGGAAATCAATACCGTTTTCCCTTTAAAACGTGCAAGAGATTTTACGGTATAATGCAAATTTGAAACTTCAAAACGTTCAGCGCCTTCAATTTCCAATTTTGTTGGTTTCAAGATTCCCCCACCAACAGCTAAAATGACTGTTTTGGATAAATGCTTTTGGTTCGTAGATGTCTGAATAACAAAGTTTCCATCCTCATCTTTGTTAATCGACGTCACTTTTTCACCTAATACAAGCTCGGGTTCAAAAGTCAAGCCTTGCTGAATTACTTGTTCAATCAGTCGTTCTCCAGAAACAGGTGTAAGCCCCCCTATATCCCAAATCATTTTCTCTGGATAGACATGCACTTTTCCGCCTAAATAAGGTTGAAACTCGATAATCTTTGTTTTCATTTCCCTTAAACCACTATAAAAAGCGGAAAAAAGTCCTGCTGGGCCACCACCAATAATTGTTACATCATATAATTGTTCTGAATTCATTATAAACGCTCCCTTTTTAGGTTGTTGTTATGCTTTGCACGATACGCCAATAACATATTATTACCCACTCAAACATTAAGTGATAACGATTATCATTCTCATCTTTTTTTTAGTATAAGACATTATGAACCCGTTTACAATTCTTTTCTAAAAAACTCAAATAATTTGATGAACTCTTTGTGGCCCCCTCACTCATAGCTATTGTTACTATCCTAAAAAAAGCTAACAAAGTGTATAATAACCGCTTTATTAGCTACCTTCACAAAGTCAATTGGATCATATCGATAGTACGTGTCAAAATCATTGTAAAATACTTGATTGTTGAAGCATTGCTACATATCCCCCTTATAGGTACTTCAATATAGCCATGCATAATTTAACTACTATAGTTAATCACGAAATATTTAGTTTAATCACCAAAGTAACTTCTCCCGTTCCATTGTTAGACCCCAAATTGTGCTTGGTGAAGCCTACTATAAGCTCCTTGTACGTCTAACAACTCAGCATGACTTCCTTGTTCTACAATGCCTTCCTCTGTCACAACAATTATCCGATCTGCATTTTTAATCGTTGCTAATCGGTGTGCAATCACAAGTGTTGTACGCCCCATAGATAACTCAGTTAATGCCTGTTGAATTGCGACCTCAGTTTCAGTATCAAGTGCTGATGTAGCTTCATCCAAAATGAGGATAGATGGGTTTTTCAGAAACATTCGGGCTATAGAAAGACGCTGTTTTTGCCCACCCGACAGCTTAACACCACGCTCTCCTATCATCGTTTCCATTCCTTCTGATTGAGCAAGAATAATATCTTCCAACTGGGCTCTTTTCGCCGCTTCCCATATCTCCTCTTCTGAAGCATCAAGATCGCCATATGCGATATTCTCTCGAATCGAACCGTCAAATAGAAAGACATCTTGTTGAACAATTCCAATTTGGGCACGGAGAGAGGCAAGGGTCATTTTTCTAGTTTCAATTCCATCAATCAGTAAAGACCCTTCCTTTATATCGTAAAAACGAGGTAATAGACTACAAATCGTCGTTTTCCCAGCACCTGATGGTCCAACAAGGGCTACTGTTTCTCCAGCACGAATCGTTAAATTTATATTCTCCAACACATTATCTTTACCTTCATAACCAAACGATACGTTCTGGAACTTTATATTTCCTTCCAAATGTCCGACATCTATTGCATCCGGAGCATCTGCTACATCTGGCTCTGTATCTAGCATTTCAGTAAATCGCTTGAATCCAGCAATTCCTTTGGGATACATTTCAATAACACCATTGATTTGCTGAATCGGTCCTAAAAACACATTCGACAATAGAATAAAGGCAAGGAACTCTCCGTACGTCATGTTTTTATTGATAACAAACCACGTTCCACATAGTAGAACAAACAATGTGACAATTTTCATGAGAATATAGCTAATCGATGAGTTCCAAGCCATAACACGATAAGCGATTAACTTTGAATCACGAAAACGAACGTTGTTTTTATTGAATTGAGCAATTTCATGATCTTCATTGGAAAATGCTTGAACAACGCGCATTCCACTCACATTATTTTCTACACGTGCATTAAAATCTGCAATATCCGTAAAGAAGCGGCTAAATGCGACAGACATTTTCTTGCTGAAGTACAAAGAAAGACTAATAATAAGTGGAACAATAATAAAAGTGAGTACAGCTAATTCTGGGTTTATCGTGAACATAATTGCAAATGCACCAGTGAGTGTCATAAGTGCTATGAAGAAATCCTCAGGTCCATGATGCGCGATTTCACCAATATCCATTAAATCGTTTGTCATTCTGGAAACCAAATGACCTGTTTTATTATTATCAAAAAATCTGAACGATAACTTCTGTACATGCGTAAAGAGATCTTTTCGCATATCCGATTCTATATTAATGCCCAGCTTATGACCCCAGTAAGTGACAACATAATGGAGAGCTGCACTGATAATATAAATTCCAAGTAACGAGACACACCCCCATAGAATCCAGGTCCAGTTTGAGCTTGGTAACAAATCATCCACTACACGATGGACCGCTAGTGGAAAGGCAAGCTCCAATAATGCGGCTATGACTGCACAGGCAAAGTCCAAAATGAAAAGTTTTTTATATGGTTTATAATAAGAGAAAAAACGTTTTAGCAATAGGTATCACGTTCCTTACATTATTGGTTTTATGCAGATCCTTCATCAACTATTCTTCCGGTGAAAATGAAAAGAGGCTAGGTCTGATATCAAACCCCATTCAGAACTAACCTCTTCTTTATGAATTATTTTTCGCTCTGTTTCTTAGCAACAAGCATATCCGCTACTTCTTCCTCTTGTACTACTACATGCAGCAATCATCATAGCTGGCATAACGAGTAATAGACAAAAGATTTGTTGAGATTTATTCTTAAACATTAATACCCCCCTAATTGATAATGATTTTCATTCTCAATACCAACTTAATACATTTATCCAACTATGTCAATTTTATTTGTCGTTGTTTAATTAAGGAAGGAATTCCGCAACACCATCGATAATTTATTGCCGACCTATTTCCTATGGAGATGCTTGAAATCGCTTTCAATAAAGTAGATTTCCCACAGCCATTCGGACCAATAATCGTAGTTATCTTTTTTTCAGGAATAGAGACACTTAAATCATCAATAATAAGTGTGTTTGAGTAACCAATCGCAACTCGATCTACTTTAATAGCTGACATTTTCAGTACTTCCTTTCCTTATAATAATCATATCGTTTGATTATGGTTTCTTTCCTTCTATTACTTTTCTAAGGACTAGTATACGACGATTTTAATTGATAACGATTATCAATCTCATTTATATACTAGATACTTATTAGAAAATTGTCAACAGCTTGCAGAAGTTAAAATGAGTTTAGTTTTTTGGGGTAACATTTGATTGCAGTGAACTTTCTATAATCGCCTAGTAATGGGAGGAGGTTTTCTACGTTAATTTCCTGATATTTAGATTGCTTTTGATTATATTTTCATTAATAAAAATAAGGATATCTTTGCCGTATAGACAAGGATATCCTTATTTGAAATATATGCTGTTACCACCTATCGTATGTATGGGGCAGACGGTGGGAGTCCCGCTTCTTGTCTAAAGGTTTGTTTAGTCCCTTGCATATTTCGACATATGGGGAGGGGCTCCTTTTTTGATACTCCCCCTATTTTATAAGGGCTCAGAGTTATGAAATTAATTCAACTACAAAAAAACTGGCAAACTTCTAATGTCAGATAATGATATGTTTCTTTATATAGCATACCTAAGATTTATCTTCCGACAGGGTCTATGGGTTCTTTCCCCGTTAAAACAGCTACTAAATTTTCTGCCGCTCGCATCGCCATTGCCGCTTCCGTTCTCGCTGTAGCAGATCCTATGTGAGGGACTGTCACGACATTCGACATGTGAAGTAATGGGTTATCTCGATCCACGGGCTCTTTTTCAAATACATCTAATCCGGCGCCATGAATCTCCCCATTTTGTAAAGCATGAATAAGCGCTTGTTCATCGACCGTTTGACCACGAGAAATATTTATGAAAATAGCTGATTTCTTCATCATTTTAAATTCCTCTTCACCAATGAGTTGGAACGTCTCAGGCGTAAGGGGCGTCATCAACACAATGTAATCGGCACGTGTTAACAGTGACGTCAAATCACAATACTCCGCACCATACTTCTCTTCAGCTTCCGGTTTTCTGTTCCTATTAAAATAAAGGACATCCATATTAAATCCGAATTTTGCTCTTCTCGCAATCGCTTCTCCGATTCGCCCCATGCCAATGATGCCTAACGTAGTACTATGTACATCTTTCCCATAGATTTCGCGATAATTTGTCGTCGGTTTCCAGTTTCCCTGTTTGACGAATCGATCCAATTCAGTGATGCGTCTAGCAGTGGATAAAATAAGGGCAAATGCTAAATCCGCAACCGTTTCATCCAATACATAGGGCGTATTGGTTCCAATAATATTACGTTCATTCATCGCTTCTACATCAAAATTATTATAACCAACCGATACGTTACTAATGACTTTTAAGTGAGGGGCGTGATTCAGCAGGTCCTCATCAATCCTTCCAACCATACTGCTCCCCCCAGTATATAATCCATCAACTTCAGCAATTTCCTTTAACAAGATATCCCTCGGAGTTCGTCCATCGCCCTGCCACTCTCGAATATCACAATACTTTTCCATAAACTCTTTCACATGTTCGGGCATCGAATATGTTGAATAGACTTTTGGTTTCACTTTTCATTCCCCCTACTATTTTAATAGCATCTAACTTCATTGTGTCATATTTTACAATCACTGGCACGTGAAATTATTGTGTACTCATACAATACAGAATTCAATGTGTACCCGAAACTAAAAAAATAAAGCGTATCACTTAATCATCTAAGTGATACGCTTTATAGCTTTACAATCTAGAGAAATACAATTTACTTTTCTTTTGTCTCTTCATTTGGCTCATCACTACCACGATAACGATGATAAGGGAGGAGATTCCAAGTCCGATCTTCTAAATGCTCATCACTCAGCACCAGCGGAATGTCCGCAAGAATCTTTTTAGCTACATCAAGTTCACGTTGCGATTCTTCCTTATCCTGATACAAGAATTCATCTGAAGCAGTAGTTGGCGCTAGTGCCACTTTCTCCTCCAAATCCTGAATGACCATTTCCTGTTGAACGCGTATTGACTCCCGGGCATCTGCAATCCATTCCGGTTGCAAACTGCGATTAACATCACCTACACTACTAAACTCGTCAAAAATATCCCGATAGATTCGGTCTGCATTGGTGCGGACATCCAAGTTCGCCGCTTCCAAATCAAGGTTTGTTAGTTCCTCCACTGTCAAAGGCGTATTGCGTTTCCGTCCACCGAGCCTTGTCCTCGTCAAATAGAAAGGGAATATGCTTTTAAGCGTTTTGCCAACCGGTGAAATGGATCTTTCAAACTCATCAAGTCCTTTTGGCTGAACCCCCTGCATCGCAATGCGAGCTGATTCGGGACGTACAATTTCCTTCGGTGGCATAATCCCATGACGAAGCATTTCCCGGATACCTGTTCCAGAAATATTAATCCGGTACTGTTCATCATGTGGACAGGACTGTCCCGTAGCCGGACTATCACAACGTGTGCAGTAAAAGACTTCATGAAACAGTCGAATCTCAATCCCTAACTCTTCCGGCTTAAACTCGTCAAATATACTATGGCTCGCATACTTATCATAATAATCGCCAATTCCTGCATGATCTCGCCCGATAAGCGCATGCGTACAGCCATAATTCTTCATAATTAAGGCATGTAAAACAGTCTCCCGCGGCCCTGCAAAAATATACGTCACTCGCAAAGGAGCGAGAATGGACCGACCTTGTGGATAATACGTATCTAAAACGCTTCGATAAGACAGCATACGGTATTCATGACGTGTATACTCACGTTTGGCCATCTCAACTAAAGGTTGAAGAAGCAAGCCATCTAATTCTTCTAAAGCATTCTTATGAATATACTCATGACCTCTATGCAAGGGATTGGCCCCCGTTATAAAACCTGCCGCAGTACGAAACTTCTTCTCCTCATAAAAGATACGCCACGTATCTTTTGGTTCCAGACGGAGTTTCTCAAATGGTCCCCAATCCATTCGCCGTAATAACCGGATAGGTCCACCTAAAGAGACATCGCCCATTCTTCTATAAATTGCATCGACCCCCGGGTGGTTACGATCGGTCGTACCAAAAAGAGCCGACGCACGCTGTTCCTTATCATACTGAAAAATATCTTCTATTTGTAAAATAGCAACAGGTTCATTGTTTTCATCCGCAAGTGTGATCTCATCCCCAACCTTAAGGGACTTCACGATTTCTTTGTTCCGATTACCGATTGGGGCAAAGCTTAACGGCGCCGGCCATATTACGCCACTCGTTAACCGCCCCGACGAAAGAACAGAATTATAATCTGCTTCGTTCATAAAGCCTTCATTCGGAGATAAAACCCCCGTCGCAATCATTTCAAGCGTTATCGAAGCCTCCATGTCTACCATAATCGTTGGTAGCTGCTTAGCCCTGACCAGCTCCTCTTCCCGCTCTTTTCCCGTCACTACCTTATCCACCAATTTCCCGCCGTGAGGCTGTTGCGGATAGTTCAAAAACTTATTTTCCACCGTAACATTCACCATCCCATTCACTTCCCCTTCAAAGTGTTTGTCTATATATTCAAAAAATTAATACCCTAACACCACTATACCTTCACACCCGCAGTAAATCAAATACTCTGAAAACTTTTGTCCTCATTCACTAAAAAGAATGAAATAACTTCAAGTACCCGTCTAAGAAACTATCGTGAATGTTTAAATCCCCATGAGTTTTTACTAAATAGGTACCTAAGACTTAATTTTTATCTGTCTTTATCTTCAATACTTTCTAAGAATGTAGTGGACTCTACAATATCGCCTTCACGCTGCAGTTCGATTGCTTGTTGAAGTCTTTTCAATGCGAGAATCCTCCTTTGTTTTAAAATAGGGAAAATAACCCTTAAGTGGAATGGAGGTTCTTTCCACTTAAGGGTTATACGATAGTATAAAAAAAGACATCTACGATATTTCGAATTACCACCTTTAACTTTCTTCATTATCGGAATCCTTTGGGTGCTATTACTATCTTTCGGATCTAAATCACTTGCTAGAATAACTTTACGCAAAAAACTCAGCGCTTTTTACGTTCAAGGCTGAGTTGCATTCTTTTCTATACAATTTCAGTAAAATTTCTAACTACCAGTACTTGTAATTTTATCAATCTAGAACTTTAATTGTAACCGTTTTACGTCCCCAATTTAGTGCGTCTTGCTCATTTTCCATAAAGACATCAATTCTTTTCCCCTTAATAGAACTGCCAGTATCTCCCGCAACGGCTTCTCCGTATCCTTCAACCCACACACGTGTTCCTAGTGGGATTATTGTAGGGTCAACCGCGATGACCTTTTTGTCAGGATTGGAACGCAAGTCAATACCCGATGCCGTTACACCCGAACATCCTTCGCAATAGGCTGTATACGCTGTTGCTGTAACTGTCATTTCATTAGTTGCTGTAGCAACAGCTTTCTTCATTACATTGTTAGTAGATGATTGTGCTGAAGTAGTTTTTGAACCTTCTACTACTAATTTTTCTCCTGGGCGGATGATATCACTTGAAATACCATTCTTATTCTTTAATTCATCTACTGAGAGGTTGTTATTTTTCGCAATTTCGAAAAGAGTATCACCTTTCACAACTACGTGTTCTTCCATCTTATCTTCCACTTTTAGTTTTTGCGACGGATATATACGAGTAGAATTTAATCCGTTCAACGTTTGTAATTCTTCTACGCTTACATTAGCCTCTTGTGAAATAGACCATAATGTCTCTCCCGATTCTACCGTATGGACGCTAGATGCAGATGCTTGACCCGCCGCCCCTACTGATAATGTTGCCAGTGCTGCTAGTGCAATGATGTGTTTTTTCATATGATGAATTTCCTCCCTTTCACTAACCTGCACTAGCATAACACCCGAAGATATCATAGCCGTTACAGAATTGTGTTCAGGAGATATCAATCGCGTGACACTATTCACCTCATTGATTTATTTGTAATAAAAAGAAGGTAGTGACTGAGTTTTAGTACAGAATTGAATGCTATCTATTAATGTGCAAATATTCTAAATAAATGGTAGTATTATTGGGAAAAGGAGGAGATTGGAATGTTAAAAGCGATTAAAACCATTTTATCTGCAAAGAATATCAGCACTTCAGAAGAGGAACTTGAGGCATTGAAAAATCAATGGGAAGGGATTCAGTCTTTGAAAAAATCGTTTGAACAAGCTGAATTGGATGACTCAGATATTGCAGTGACACATGATCTAAGGGGTGTTTATCATGAGTGAACTTTTACATGAGAAATCAATTTCTGAACTTGCTCCACTAATTAAAAGTAAACAAGTTTCTCCTAAAGAAATAACACTGGCGGTATTGGAACAAATTGAAAAACTGGATAGTAAACTGAATGCCTTTATCGAAGTGACTGCAAAAAAAGCCCTTGAACAAGCCCTGGTTGCGGAAAACGAAGTGTTGAACGGAAATTATCGTGGACCACTGCATGGTATTCCGATGGCCATTAAAGATAATATTTATATTGCAGATGAAATTACGACGATGGGTTCGAAAATCCATAAAGACTTTATTCCCAAAGAAAATGCAACTGTCATTGAAAAGCTAAAAGAAAATGGAGTTATTTTCACTGGGAAATTGAATATGCATGAATACGCTTGGGGGGCTACAAATGATAATCCGCACTTTGGTGCTTGCAGAAACCCATGGGATACGGACAGGATTTCAGGCGGTTCCAGCGGTGGTTCTGGAGTAGCTACGGCGGCGGATATGACGATTGCGACGCTAGGCACAGATACTGGTGGTTCTATACGAATTCCTGCATCATTTTGTGGAATTACAGGTTTGAAACCTACGCATGGTTTAGTGAGTAAATATGGTGCTTTCCCATTAGCTTGGTCCCTGGATCATATCGGTCCCATGACCAAAAATGCAAAAGATGCTGCATATGTGTTAGACGCAATTGCAGGTTATGACCCTAAAGACCCTACTTCTGTCAGTGTTTCGACAGCAAATTATCTGAACGAATTGACAGGATCCGTAAAGGGATTAACAATTGGAATAAATGAAGACTACTTTTTTAACAATGTGGACGCAGGTGTGGACGAGGCTGTTAGAAAGGCAATAGCTTCATTAGAAAAAGAAGGAGCAACTATTGAAATTGTGAAGATCCCTTCTTTATCGCTTTCCGAATATGCGGAAATGATAACTATTATAACGGAGGCAAGTGCAATTCATCATCAGAACTTAATTAGCAGGGAGCAAGATTTCGGAGATGATGTCCGATTTCTATTAAAACTGGGCGAGATTCCTTCTGGTGTGGATTATATACAAGCACAGCAAATCCGAGCCCAAATTAACAAAGAGTTTAAGGCGTTATTTAATGACGTAGATGTCTTAATTTCACCGACACTACCATTCCTACCACCGCCAATCGGTAGTCACACGGGTCAAATTAACGGGACCGATGTCGGCGTTCTCGACCATATCATCCGTTTTACAGGTCCACTGAATTTAACAGGCCTACCGGCAGTCAGCGTGCCATGTGGTTTTGTTAACAATTTGCCTGTTGGCCTGCAAATTATTGGACCTGCATTTAGTGAGGGTAGGATTTTGAATGTTGCGCACACGCTTGAACAATTGCATCCCGAATTTAAACAAAAACCAACTTCCATTCTATCTGTGAACTAAAATAAATCACTGTTGAAATGCCCCCTGCCGCTGTTGAATTAATTGCGGTAGAGGGTTTTCAATCGGAAAGGAA
>CAZWAW010000075.1:0-14918 GCA_964632025.1 uncultured Sporosarcina sp. | reverse complement strand
GCTTGGGGCGTCGGAATTATGATGCTAATCTTTTATACCAATATAAAAGGGATCCCAGCTGAATTATATGAGGCGGCAGCGATTGATGGTGCTGGTCCGTTCCGTCAGTTTTTCAGTATTACGATTCCTAGTATTACGCCGACCATTCTGTTTAACGTCATTACATCAGTCATCGGAGCACTGCAGCAGCTGACCTTGGTCTTACTGTTAACCGGCGGTGGCCCCTTAAAGTCCACCTATTTCTATGGTTTGTACGTGTATAACAACGCTTTCAAACACCATCAACTGGGCTATGCAAGTGCAAACGCATGGTTTATGTTCATCGTGATATTAGTCTTAACAATGCTAATCTTTAAGACATCATCTACATGGGTGTTCTACGAAAATGAAGTGAAAAAAGAAGGGAAGAAAGGGAGGAGAAAAAAATGAAAATATCAAAAGGATATAAAATCATCATGTACAGCCTTCTAGGACTATTTTCACTTTACTTCGTATTACCATTTGTGTGGGTAATCCTTTCTGCATTAAAAACAGAAACCGAAGTGTTTAGCTATCCTCCAAAGATTTTTCCAGAAGTACTTCAGTGGAAAAACTTTGTTGATGCTTGGACTAGTCAACCATTCGGCGTCTATTTAAAGAACTCCGTCATCGTTACAGTGATGACAACGATAGGTCAGCTACTATCCTGTTCATTAATTGCCTATGGATTTGCTAGATTTGATTTTAAATTTAAAAACACTCTTTTCGTCTTGATGCTTGCGACAATGATGATTCCTTGGGACGTCACAATGATTCCGTTATATATGGAATTCAAAATGTTGGGTTGGATTAACACGTTAAAGCCATTGATTGTCCCATCATTTTTTGGATCGGCATACTATATCTTTTTGTTAAGACAATTCCTTATGAGTATACCGAAGGATCTTGAAAGTGCAGCGAGAATCGATGGGGCAAATGAATTCCAAATCTTCTATAAAATATTCATACCGATTATGAAAGCTCCACTGATCTTAATCGCGGTGCTCAATATGTTATCAGTATGGAATGACTACCTGGGTCCATTAATCTATCTGCAAGATCAATCGAAATATACATTAGCACTAGGATTAGCAGCATTTAAAGGAGTTCATGATCTTCAAATTCTACCAATTATGTCGATTACTTTAGTCATGATCGTTCCACCAGTTGTGATATTCCTATTTGCGCAGAAGTACATTGTTGAAGGAATCAGTGGTTCTGTTAAGTAAGAAATACCGAAATACCAATATAGTATTATATGGGGGAAGATAATATGCGTCGCGAAATGAAGAGGTGGGAAGATATCAGGATAACGGGTATCAATAGACTTCCCGCTCATGCTGATTTTTATAGATATGAAACGAAAGAAAATGCACAAACATTTACGAAAGAAAATAGTATTGGCTATACATTACTAGATGGCGTATGGAAGTTCTTATTTTTAGATGCACCTGAGCTTTCACCGAAAGGCTTTGAAAAAGAAGACTTCGGCATCGACAGTTTAGACGATATGGAAGTGCCTTCAAGCTGGCAAATTAAGGGCTACAGCAACATGCATTATACAGACGTTTTGTATCCGTTTGCTATCAATCCACCATTTGTACCGCAGGAAAATCCAACGGGTATCTATTTTAGAGAACTTGTTGTTTCCGACTTAGCAGATGGTGAAGCGCTTATTTTAAAATTCAATGGCGTAGATTCTGCATTTGATTTATATGTCAATGGACAGCATGCTGGTTTTAGTAAAGTTTCAAGATTACCGTCTGAATTCGATATCACAGAATTCGTGAAAGTTGGCAGTAATCGTCTCACTGTTAGAGTCTACCAATTTTCTGATGGAACTTATATAGAAGACCAGGATATGTGGTGGCTGTCTGGTATTTTTAGAAGTGTTGAACTGTTTAAAATCAACAAAGAGACACTTTGGGATGTCCATGTTGAAACACTTCCCGATGAAAACTATGAGAATTTCACATTAAAAATAGGCGGAGCATTTTTAACAGACCAGGTAAAAGATGTAGTCGCTACGCTTTACCATCATGACAAACAAGTTGACCAGTTTGACATGGAAGTCGTTGACGGGAAATTCGAAGTAAGTAAAATTCAGGAAAAACCGCTTCTATGGAATGCAGAGGAACCAAACCTCTATACACTACACCTCGAGTATAGCTTGTTGGGTGAAAAGGAAGTTGTGCCACTGCGCATAGGGTTCCGTGCCATTGAGGTCATTGACAATGAAATACGTGTCAACGGAAAACGCGTTTTCTTTAATGGTGTGAATCGCCACGACGCACATGCGAAGACTGGTAGAACAGTCAACTACGAGGATATGCTTCAGGATATTAAAATGATGAAACAGTTCAATATCAATGCTGTTCGTACAGCGCATTATCCAAATAATGATGTATTCTATGATTTGTGTGATGAATATGGTCTTTACGTCATTGACGAAGCAGATCTTGAATGTCATGGTTTTGAAAATACCGGAAATTACAATTGGATTTCTGACAATGAACTATGGGAAAAGCAATATGTAGATCGAGCAGTACGTATGGTACAAAGAGACCGTAACCATCCAAGTATAATCATGTGGTCACTCGGAAATGAATCAGGTGCTGGTAGAAACTTTACGTCGATGTACAATGCCATCAAGGCGATTGATTCTACTAGATTAGTTCATTATGAGGGAGACAGAAATGCTGCATACAGTGATGTGTACACAACGATGTACACTCGCTTAAACAAACTCGAAGAAATCGGTAAGGATGCAGAAGGCAAGAAGCCTCATATTTTATGTGAATATGGACATGCAATGGGGACTGGCCCTGGAGGCTTAACGGAATATCAACAACTGATGAGAAAATATCCTAGATTGCAAGGTGGCTTCATCTGGGAATGGTGTGACCATGGAATTGAAACGACAAACGACAAAGGTGAAATCGTTTATTTATATGGTGGAGATTACGGCGACTTCCCGACAAACACCAACTTCTGTATTGATGGCCTTGTGTTCCCGGATAGAACGCCGTCACCAGGACTTTGGGAATATAAAAAAGTAATTGAACCAATTGTCACGGAGGAAGTAAACCTAGCTGAAGGTGAAATTCGTATTAACAATCTATACGATTTTAGAAACTTAAGCGGAGTAACCCTTCGTATTGAAGTAAAATCAATTGGTACACTGATTGAATCACATGACATGCAGTTACCAAGTATCGGAGCACATGAATCGTTGGCTATTACGCTTCCAGTAGATGTAGTAAAAGCTGCCCAGCATGACGATGTTCGGATCTACTTAAGCTATCTGGAGACTGAAGATACTCTCTATGCGGGTAAAAATCATGAGATTACAAAAGAAAGCTTCTTATTAGCATCTACAAAAATTGAAAAAGAAGTGCGGTCTATCACTTCATCAGGATCTGACTTTGTCATTAAGGATGAAGGTGCTCTACTGATAGTTGAAAACGACCAGTTCGAGGCTGTTTTCTCAACTGTGTATGGCACACTAGAATCGTTCAAATCTGAAGGGGAAGAAATTATTAACAAAGGACCTGAAGTAACCCTTTGGAGAGCGATTATCGACAATGATATGTACAAAAAAGATGACTGGGTCAATAAGTACTTCCTTAAAAATACCAAAGAACAATTAGCAGAAGTGACGTACGAAGTGACAGCAGATTTCGCGGATGTCAAAATCACGAAGTTCTTATCTACTGTCAATCAAGCATGGGGCTTCCATCTGACATATCACTATCGTTTGACGAAAGATGGTGCCTTGAATATTGATTTGCAAGGTGAAAAAGTAGTACGAGGTCATGAAATTCCAGAAATGCTGCCACGCATTGGCGTAACGATGCATTTGAACGAAGATTATAACCAAGTTAGCTGGTATGGTCGCGGTGATTCTGAATCGTATCAGGATACAAAACGCAGTCAACCAATTGGTTTATACAATAAAACCATTCAAGACATGCATACCGATTATGTCTACCCGCAGGAAAATGGTTCACGCTGTGATAGTTCTTTCCTAGCTGTAGCAAATGATAAGCAAGCATACTTGATTAATTTTAAAGAAACGTATGATTTTACAATTCATGATTACGAAACAAGTGCACTTGAAGAGGCGAAGCACCGCGGCAATATTAACAAGTCACCATTTACAGTGTTGACGATTGATTACAAGCAAAGTGGTGTGGGAAGTAATAGTTGTGGTGAGGAACAGTTACCTCCGTACCGAACTGTCATTGAGGATTTCCATCTTCAATTTGAAATTAGAAAAATAGACAAAAGCAACCTAGTGGAAGAATGTAAATTTTTCACGGTCCAGTAAAAAGTGAGCAGGGGAAACCCTGCTTCTTATTTCGTTAGACAAAAGGAGCGAAATTCCATGAAATTAAATATAAAAGAAATCCCTTTTTCTCGATTCGGTTCTTATTTTTGTGTATCAAAGGAAAACGATACAAACGAAGTTTATATACGTGATGTTCATGGTGGAGATGATGCGCCATCAAAATTATTTAAATTGGAATTGTTACAGGATGGCGTTGAACAAGAATTTGACATCGCTGCTACAGAAACGTCCTTGCGCTTTTATTTAGTAAAAGATAGTGAGAAATATGCAGAAATCATTATTCCAGAAGAAGATGAACTTCATCTTGAGGTAAATGGGGTTGAAGTTCGTTTACAAGCTAGTAAAGTGAAGTACGATACCCTTCATGAATATGAAGATGGCATGTATGAATATCATATCTATCCGAAGGAATTAAAGCTGATGATTAGCAAGCTTTCGGGTGAGATGTCTGTTGACGCACCGTGGAATGTGATTGGCAACGACTATATCGACATTCGCATGAGTAATGGTCATTTTGTTATTGAAAGCTATCGAACTGTGTTTAAACCGAAAGAGTATGCAAGCTTTCAAGCAGGGAAAGAAAAAGTTGCGCAGCTCTATCAGGAGTGGGTAGAAAATAATACCGAAAAAAATGAAGTATACCAAGCTTCAATTGATCGTGCGGCTTATATTACTTGGTCAAGCATCGTTCACCCGGATGGATTATTAAAAAATTATGCCATGTATATGTCAAAGCTTTGGATGTATAACATCTGGTCTTGGGACAATTGCTTTAATGCGTTACATATTGGTGCGAAGTATCCGGAGTTGTCCTATTCTCAGCTGAAGATCTTTATGGACACGCAGGATGAATCTGGCGCATATCCAGACTTTGTGAATGATAAGTTTGTGTCTTATAACTGTATTAAACCACCAGTTTTCGCATACGCTTATGAAAAACTGATGGAAAAGAACGACTATTTTAAGGAAGAAAGTCGTCTAAGAGAAGTCTATGAATCTACTAAAAAAGTAATGCTTTACTTCGATTTATACCGAACGTATGAAGGTAGACTACCACATTATAAGCATGGAAATGACTCAGGTTGGGATAATTCCTCATTGTTCCATCGTGGTATGCCGGTCGAGGCACCAGATCTTGCTAGCTTTTTAATTCGCACATATGATATTTTAACGAAATTTGCTGGTTTACTTGGAGAAGAGGAAGAAGCTAAGCAATTTACCGAAAAAGCAGACACACTTTTCGTCTTATTAATGGAGCGCCTTCATGATGAAAAAGGATTCTTTGGTCGTGTAGGGAAAGATGCTGAGAAAATTGACATACGCTCCAGTCTGATTTTGCGTTTACCGGTTTTAATCGGCTATCGCTTAGAGAAACACGTCATGGATCAACTTGTGGAGGACCTTGTAGAAAATTTTGAAACGAAATTTGGATTTGCAACGGAAATGCCATCAAGTCCATTGTATAAGGAAAATGGTTACTGGCTTGGACCGATTTGGGCCCCTGTTACTTATCTTTTTATTGATTCATTAAAGAGTTTTGGCTACGGAGAGGTTGGAGAAAGAATTAAAGAAAAATATTTAAATCTCACGCTTGTTGGCGGTATGGCAGAAAACTTTGATCCGCATAGTGGAAAAGGGCTCGTCGATACTTCCTTTACTTGGACATCAAGTGTGTTCCTATCGTTAATCGAAAGTAAGTAGGTGGAGGATAGTATGCGGAAATATTTTGGAGAACTAGGGCTTGCGGTTGTTGCAATTATTTGGGGAAGTGGGTTTGTTGCAAGTGCAGTGTCACTCGAGCACTTTACACCATATCAAATACTTGCAATCCGTTTCCTTATTGGTATCATTTTGTTAAGTCTTGTCTTTTTTAAGAAACTAAAGAATATTAAAAAGAGTACAATTATTAAAGGTTCCATCATTGGAATCTTTTTATACTTGGCATTTGCTCTACAAACGGTTGGATTGGTATATACGACGCCTTCGAAAAATGCTTTTTTAACCGCTGTCAATGTAGTCATTGTACCATTTATTGCGTTTTTCATTTTTAAACGAAAAATGGACAAGTTTGAGTTGTTTGGTGCATTACTTGCGATCATTGGCATCGGTGTGTTATCACTAAAGCTTTCGGGTGGCATCAATTTTGGGGATGTACTTACATTATTATGTGCCGTAGCGTTTGCATTCCATATTTTTTACACAGCACAGTTTGTAAAGAACGAAGACCCTGTACTGTTAACTGTGGTTCAAATGGCAGCTGCAACAGTTTTAGGATTAATTGTAGTAATTTTCAAAGGAGAAACGAACTTTTCGGCAAATATTGAAGGAGTATCTGCTCTTTTATATTTGGGTGTATTCTCCACTACGATTGCTTTTTTACTGCAGACAGTCGCTCAAAAGTTCACAAGCGAAACAAAGGCGGCAATCATTTTATCGACAGAGGCATTCTGGGGAATGGTTTTCTCCGTAATTATTTTAAGCGAGGTTTTAACCGCCAAAATGGCTATCGGAGCGATACTAATCCTTGTAGCTATTATTATTTCGGAAACAAAGCTGAAATTCCTCAAAAAAAAATACCGTAAAGAAGCAGAGTAGCAAAAGTCTTCACGAAGAACGGGCTTTGCGAACCAAGGCGAAGTGTTGAAAGCAAGCCGGCTGAAATTAATTTAAATATAGAAGTAAAAAACAAAGTAGGTATAAAAAATGGCGACGATAAAAGATATAGCATACTTAGCGCAGGTTTCTATGTCAACGGTTTCTAGAGTGTTAAATTATGATGAAACACTTAATGTGACCCCAGAGACAAGAAGACGAGTTTTCGAGGCGGCAGAGGAATTAAACTATGTTATCACCTCAAAACAGAAAAAGGCGAAAAAGAAAGGGAATATTGGGCTCTACTATTCGTATTCGCTTGAAGAGGAATTGGTTGATACCTATTATCTTTCGATTCGGGTAGCGCTAGAAAAAAAGCTTAAGAGTATGGGGATGGACTATTTTAAAATTACCAAAGATGATACTAATAGAAGTCTTCCGAAGTTAGACGGAATCATCTGTCTAGGAACTTTTAAAAAAGTAGATATTGAATTGATAAAAAGCTTTGATAAACCGTCTGTGTTTGTAGATGCAAACCCCGATGAAAATTGTTTTGACTCAGTAGTTATTAATTTTAATTCGGCAACGAAAAATGCGCTCACCTACTTAGTAGATTTAGGTCATGAAAATATCGGATTTATCGGTGGCATAGAGACTGATATGTTTGGTAACCGATTCAAGGACTTACGGCAGGACGTCTTTGAAGCCTATTTAACGGAAAAAGGAATTTTTAAAGAGGAATTCGTTAAAATTGGAGGCTACAATCCAAAGGATGGCTACCAGATTTTAAAGGAAATGCTTAGTCAAAATGAAAAACCAACTGCTTTATTTGTTGCAAATGATTCAATTGCAATCGGGTGCTACAAAGCGGCCTACGAACTGGGTGTTAAAATTCCAGAAGATCTCAGTATCGTTGGTTTCAATGATGTTTCATCTGCGCAATACATGGTTCCACCGCTTACCACAGTGAAGCTGTACACAGAAATCATGGGAGAATCCGCAGTCGACTTGCTGCTAGAGCGCATCGCAACGAAACGGGAAATATGTAAGAAAATAACGATTCACACGAAGCTGATTGAAAGAGACAGTGCAACGAAAGCGAAGAAATAATCCAGAGAATCACGAGACATAAGTTTCGTGATTTTTTATCGTATTTAAATCAATTTCAATGCGTACTTTTTAAAATCAGTACCCACGCATTCATGCAATCTTGAAAGTTCGAACAAACATGTTTGTTTGAGTATCTGTCACTTTTTTATTGACGGCTGTCGCTGTCAATTCCGGCATTTTTTTTATATTAATTCCAAATCGTATACTGCGGATCTGCATTTGTTTTATTCGTTTCTGAGAATATAAACGTCCATGGCATAGAAGTATTACCGGCAATTTCGCGGGGTAAGCTAAACGTAGCATTGGCCAGTTGTTTGTCTTGTTCATAATAGGAAATGACTGTATTGTCTAAGCGGAAGTTTATGTCCTCAAAATTGTGAATGAGTACGGTAATCAGCAGTTCATCTTTATGATTGCGAGCGTTCCTAAAAAATGACAAATGGACGCCGCCTTGTAGCTGTTTTGTTTGTTGGTGGAAATGATGAGTAATTTTTTCGCGATCAGTAGGGGCAATTGTTTTGTCCCATGCAGGTTCAAAATAGAGCTTTTGCATCGTCATAGTCATCCATCTACCTCTCAATCTAGTTGGCGAACTTTAGTATCACTTCTTTCGGCTAAAAGATAAAAATTTTAAGGGACGCGGAAACTCTCTCCGCGTCCCGTGATTGACTTAGTCTAATTCTACATCTAAAAATGGTTGAACTAAACGACGGACGTCATCCGTTGATTTTGTATCCATTAATTGGTTTCTTAGTTCGCCTGCGCCTTTAAATCCACGAATATAGATTTTGAAAAAGCGAAGAAGTTGCTTATATGGACGAGGTTCGATTTCTTTTGAATATTTATCGTGAAGATCTAAATGTAAAAATAATAAATTGAGAAACTCTTTCACACTATGTTCTTTAGGTTCTTTTTCAAAAGCAAATGGATTCGTGAAAACGCCGCGGCCAATCATTACGCCATCAATGCCGTATTGTTCCACTAATTTTAAACCTGTTGCTCGGTCAGGAATATCTCCGTTAATTGTTAATAATGTATTTGGAGCAATTTCATCTCGTAATTTTTTTATTTCAGGGATTAGTTCCCAGTGTGCATCTACTTTACTCATCTCTTTTTTTGTACGAAGGTGAATGGAAAGATTCGCAATATCTTGCTTCAACACATGTCCTAACCAATCGAGCCACTCGTCAACACTCGTGTAACCCAATCTTGTTTTAACACTAACTGGTAAGCCACCTGCTTTTGCTGCTTGAATAATTTCTGCTGCATTTTCAGGATTTCGTATTAACCCGGCGCCTTTACCATTGGCTGCGACGTTTTGTACGGGGCATCCCATGTTTAAATCGATACCTCTAAACCCGAGTTTTTTCATATCAATACTCATCTGTTCAAAAAATGCTGGTTCATTGCCCCAAATATGAGCGACAATCGGTTGCTCATCTTCTGTGAATGTTAACCGACCACGTACACTGTCTCTTCCTTCAGGGTGACAATAACTTGCTGTATTTGTGAATTCCGTGAAAAATACATCGGGTTTTGCTGCTTCACTAATGACGTGGCGAAACACAACGTCTGTTACATCTTCCATTGGTGCTAATATAAAAAACGGCTTCGGTAAATCAAGCCAAAAATTATGTTCGTTATTCATTTTTATCCTCCTATTGCAACATATAAAAGCACTATTTTTCTATTGCAAAATCATTTACTCATCATACATAATATCATTTCTTGTAGTTGGATGCACTGATACACTTCCCAAAAATGAATTCAAAAGAGAAGTCATTTTTCAAATGGTGTTACAGTCTGCCGGGCATCCTTATTGAAAAACTGTGATGCAAAGGAAGATTGTATACCACAATCGGTCCAGATTTGTGAAGGATCTGGAATGCATATCACTTTAGTAAAAAGGCAATAATATAGAATAAGGTAGAATCTTTTATATTTAAATCATTTAACTAAATGGTTGAATATAAAAGAGAGAACTGTTATATTCAACTACATGGTTAACTATAATGAAAATCAATTAAATGAAATATTTCATGCTTTAGCTGATCCAACAAGAAGAGAAATTATTAATATGATGGCCCAAAAAGAAAGAACAATTACAGAGTTAGCAGAGCCTTTTGATATGTCTTTAGCAGCTATTTCTAAACATATAAAGGTTCTTGAACGAGCAAATTTAGTAGAGAGGAACATAACGGGAAGAACGCATATCTGTAGCATAAATGCAGCGTCACTTTCTCGAGCTTCTGAATGGCTCCGTTTTTATGAGAAGTATTGGAGTAATCGTTTTGATATTCTGGAAAGTGAGTTATTGAAAGCCAAGAATAGAGAACACTAAATTATCGGAGGGGGAATTATATGAACAGCATCTCAACTAGAACATTACTAATGAAAAGAGAATTTAATGTAAAACGTGAAAGAGTTTTCGACGCATGGCTGAACCCAGAAATGATGAGAAAATGGTTTTTTACATTGGAAGGCACGAATAAGGTGACACAAAATAATCCTCAAGTAGGCGGTACATGGGAAATTGTTGACCATCGGGATGGACAAGATTACCGTGCGATTGGGGAGTACCTTGAAATTGATCCTCCGAAAAAAATCGTGTTCACTTTTAAGATGCCACAATTCAGCGAATTAGAAGATACCATTACAGTTGAGCTAAAAGAACTCCAGCAAGGCTGTGAGATGACGTTCACACAAGTGATCCATGTTTCTCAAGAAGAGCATTGGACAGAGTCCGATATCGAAAAAGCTCTTGGCGAAACGCATGATGGCTCTGAACATGGCTGGAATTATATGTTTATGGGACTTAAAGAATTAGTTGAGACAGGGAAAGTTAGCTATACAGGTTAAAAATCGTTTGAGTAGGTAGTTGAAACAGGGAAACAACAATAAAATGTATGTGAAGAAGGGGAAGTTAACTATGAAGAACGTAAAACCATTTTTAATGTTTCAAGGCGGTATTGCAGAAGAGGCTATGAACTACTACATATCACTCATCGAGGATTCAGAAATTAAAAGCATTTCTCGATACGGGGCTGATGGACCCGGTAAAGAAGGTACAGTTATACAAGCTATATTCTCGTTAAAGGGCCAGGAGTTCATGTGTATCGACAGCCATGTTGACCATGAGTTTACGTTTACACCATCTTTTTCTATATTTCTTACCTGTGATACCGAAGAGGAAATTGACAGCCTTTATGATAAAATGATGCAAAATGGCACAGCACTCATGCCTATCAATAACTATGGGTTCAGCAAAAAATTCGGATGGCTGAATGACCAGTTTGGCATATCCTGGCAGTTGAACTTGCCAGAGTAATTTGGTTGCAAATGGTTTGTGAGATATTTAACAATCGAGCGCTTATCTGGAATGAAGATCAGCGCTCTTTTTCATTTAAAGGGGGATGTATCATGGCCAAACATCAGATTTATACAATGAGTGTCGCAAGAGTCTATCCTTGTTATGTTACGAAGGCGGAGAAAAAAGGACGTACGAAAACAGAAGTCGATGAAATCATCCGTTGGTTGACAGGGTATAGCCAGGAAGAGTTAGAAGCGCAACTGGAAAAACAGTCAGACATTGAGACCTTCTTTGCGGAAGCTCCCCAACTGAATCCTTCGCGGGCTTTGATCGAAGGTGTGGTCTGCGGTGTCCGAGTGGAAGACATCGAAGAACCAACTATGCGGGAAATTCGCTATTTGGATAAGCTGATCGATGAGTTAGCAAATGGTAAAGCGATGGAGAAGATTTTGCGGTCCTAATAATTAAAAACGAAGAAACACTTGTAGTTTCGGAATAAAGTTTAATTAACAGTATCCCGAAAAAGCTCATTCTGGGGGAAATAAAAAGAATCCGTTTTGAAAAAATTGATCAGAATGGATTCTTACCTTATGAATTAGATTATTAATTTCTATTCAAATGATAGATTAGTTGAACAACGCCGGAGGAGAAGGTTCTTGTATTAATCAATTTTAAATTCAACCTCTGTTTTAGATCAATAAATAACGGTCTTCCTTCTCCCAAAATAACAGGATGAACAGATAATCTAAATTCATCAACAAGCCCTAAATCGATAAAAGTTGTAATAAGACTTGCTCCACCGTATAACCAGATATCTTTACCAGGCTTATCCTTTAATTTTTTTACTTCGCTTGGAATATTTTCATTTATGAATATTACTTTATTATCAATCCCTTTTTGCGTTCTGGAAAACACATATTTCTCTTTACTGTGAACCAATTCCCACATTTCTTTTTCAGTATTAGTATCTTCAATTTCTGGAGTATATTGTCCCCATAAATCGTAGCTTTTTCTACCATATAAAATAGTATCAATTTGATTTAAGAAATCATTAAACCCCATATCAGGGTCCATGATGCACCAATCAACTTCTCCAATTACCCCTTCAATAAAGCCATCTAAAGTAACAGCTAAATCTAAAATTACTTTTCTTGTTCTTACGTTATTGGACATAGTTTTTCCTCCCTTATTAATTGCTCAACTATCTGGCCCGTTTGTTGAATATCGTTATGTTATTTTTAACATATATATTCCTATTAAGCTAATAGATGCTTATATACAGTATACAAAGAAGTAGTACTTAACGTTTGCAAAGTTAAGCACTACTTGTTTTTTATACGTTATAAAAAACATATGAAGAGTGGAAAAACGAAGAGTTCTCATTTTGGTCTGTCGATACGATTAAAAGAGCGATTCGTAGACTGGAAGATAGCAGCTATATTATTTCGACTTCCTCGTATAATCGGATGAAAATGGACAAGACGAATTGGTACCGTATTAATTATACAAAGCTGCACTATCAGGCGGTGCAACATGCGTCATCGACGACGGCAAAATCAGTTCAAGAGGAAGTGCGAATTGCCCCTAGCGAAATAACTTAAGCTAACCGGTGTAGCACAATAACTGAGGAATGGATTAGATATTATAATAAATACCTAATCCACGCCTTATAAATATAAAAATAGAAGTTGGCCTTTTAACTACTATTGTTTCATTAGCATTCCGTGAATTAATGGTCTTTTTGTATTTATCAAAAGGAAACAATCCAGATCCCCCAGTTAATCATATTATTGAGAAGTAGCTGAACGGACTACCGAAGCACGTCATGTGTGACTAAATTGACCGATTAAATTCTTGATTGTATGATGTTAATCCCTTTCCTGCATGATTTAGTTAGAATAAGGGAAAGTAATAATAGACAATGCTTAAAGTGAACATAGCTCTGTTAAAAAAGCGGAAATATAGAAAGGTGATGAATAGGATGGGTGTACATCAGTATTTTAAAAGCTTATCTGATTTAGAACAAATTATTCGTTGTCCAGGAAAGTTCAAATACCAGGAGCATTCCGTCGCCAGTCATTCATTTAAGGTGACAAAAATTGCTCAATTTCTTGGAACAGTCGAAGAGGAATCTGGACAGAAAGTGGATTGGAGAATCTTATATGAAAAGGCATTGAACCATGATTACGCGGAACTTTTTACAGGAGATATAAAGACGCCTGTAAAATATGCTTCGAAAGAGTTGAAGCAACTATTCAGTGAAGTAGAGGAAGAAATGACAAGAAAGTTTGTGGAAAAGGAACTTCCCACTGAGTTTCAAGCCATTTATTTAGAGCGATTAAAAGAAGGTAAGGACGAAACATTGGAGGGGCGCATTTTATCTGTTGCTGATAAAATTGATTTGCTATATGAAGCATTTGGTGAGATTCAAAAGGATAATCCAGAGCCATTGTTTTTAGAGATATACGAAGAAGCATTGAGGACAATACTGCTGTTTCAAGATATGAACTGTGTAGAATACTTCCTAGAACATATTCTTACGGATATGCTTAGTGAACGATTTACTGAACATAGCGAGTTAACGGGCATTGCAATGCGGATAATTGAAGAACATGGTGGTTAAAAGACATATTTAAAAATATCCATTTCTAAAGCAAACTAATGTACAATGCTAAACTTCCGCAATCTGGCAATTTACTTGAATAATACTTAATAAGGGAATTAGATATTTATGTCAAAGTATAATTAGAATTATTAAATAATTTATGTGATACTAAATTAGTAATAGAAATAACAAATTTAGAAAAGGGGATTGAAAATGAGTGTAAGATATCCAATTGGGGAATTACAAGTTTCTAAAAAAGGTACAGTAGAAAATAGTCAAGAATGGCTAAAGGAAATCGGAACTTACACGATTCGATTAAGAGAAACTGTTAATTCATTAAGTAATGAGGAATTAAGCAGAACATATCGTGATGGTAGCTGGACAGTTCGTCAACTTGTTCATCACATTGCAGATTCTCAGTTGAACATGTATCAACGTTTGAAGCTGGCTTTAACAGATGAGAATCCAACAGTACCAGCTTTTGATGAAGAAAAATGGGCTATTCAACCGGATACAACGCTTCCTATAGAAAGTTCTATTAAAATGCTAGAAGGTATAAATGAGCGCATCGTATCTTTAGGACATAGTTTAACTGAAGAGCAATTAGATCGAGCTTTTACTCACCAGAAAAACGGTGAAATAACGGTTGCAACAAAAGTTGCAAAATTAGCTTGGCACGAAGAGCACCACTTAGCTCATATAAAAATTGCATTATCAAAATAATACAGTATGTATGGAATTGGCAATCAAACTTCGGTAAGCCGATTTTTTAGAAGTAAGGAATAATTACAGAAGTTTTATTCAACAAAATGGCGCAATCGTTGATGATCATAAGCCTAATTCCTCGTTTAAGATAACGGAAAGTGGAGGAAGATTCCGAGCGACTGGATGCCATTGATTATGACGACGAGGCGATTTCGAAAATGGTTGCA
>CAZWAW010000074.1:0-14923 GCA_964632025.1 uncultured Sporosarcina sp. | reverse complement strand
CTATAGAAAGTCATCTATTCGTTTCTTTCAAACATAACTGCATTTTTCACTTGAATAGTGTAGGAACGCGGCAGGCAACTAGCCACACATGCCCCTTCGGTAAAACTGTCATGAATATTTCGCCGAAAGCGAACCGGAAATGATCCAGTGAAAATGGGGGTCGAGCCCTACTCACTAGTGTTTTAAGCAAGTAAATAATTAATCAACAGATGAGTTATTTTCCGCCATTTTAAAAATCTCCCGATAATCATAGCCTTTTTGAACATATGAATCAATCGACAATTGAATGATTTCAAAGTCTTTGTCGTTCAATTCTCTTACTACTTTTCCCGGTGAACCGACAACCAGCGAACGAGGGGGGATTTTCTTGCCGGGTGGGATTAATGTGTTGGCGCCAATAATACATTCTTCACCAATTTCCGCATGGTCAAGAATTGTTGATCCCATTCCAATAATCGATCGCTTACCTACTTTGCAGCCATGCAGAATAACATTATGTCCAACGGTAACTTCATCTTCTATAACGACGGGAGCATCTTCATATAGATGAATTGTTGAATTATCCTGGATGCTGCATCTATTCCCGATTGTAATTGGCCCTTCATCTCCCCGTAGGACCGTATTAAACCAAATAGTAGATTCTGCCCCAACTTGAACATCTCCAATAATTTTTGCACCCGGAGCGACGAAAACCGATGGATCGAGAACAGGACTTTTCCCTTTAAATGTGATTAACAAAACTATTCCCCCTCAAATTAGTTTACTAATCTTAATTATCTTTTAACTGTCATTAGCATAACATAATTGCACAGGGGTGGAAGAAAAATGATATACGTTTGTAAAGTGCTCCAAATTCCTTTTCCAATCATACAAGGAGGAATGGGGAATATCAGTAATGCAAAACTGACAGCGGCTGTTTCTGAGGCAGGGGGACTCGGCACAATTGGATGCGGAACAATGACTCCAGATGAAGTAGAAAAAATAATAATCGAAACGAAAAAACTGACAAAAAAGAACTTCGCAATAAACATCGCAATAAGTGTTTCACCCTATACAAAAGAGTTAATTAACCTTGTCTTCAAACATGCTATTTCAGTCGTTTCGCTATCAGCAGGAAATCCGGCGCCTTATATTTCCGCACTACATGAACAAGGCGTGACAGTCATTGCGCTTGTAGCCTCAGTAAAACACGCACTTAAAGCTGAGGCGGCGGGGGCCGATATTCTCGTGGCAGAAGGGTTTGAAGCAGCTGGCATTAACTCTAACCTGGAACTGACGACGTTTACGCTAATCCCACAAATAGTGAGGAATGTTAACGTGCCGGTAATTGCTGCGGGGGGAATCGGTGACGGCAAAGGATTGGCAGCTGCGCTACTGTTGGGGGCGAGTGGTGTACAAATGGGTACCCGTTTAATAGCGACAAAGGAAGCGCCATTTCATAACACGTACAAGCAGAACCTTGTGAACGCAAGTGATACGGAAACGTTACTAATTGGACGCAGTGTAGGTCGGCCAAGGCGGATATTAAAGACGCCTTATGCAATGAAGCTAAATGACTTAGAAAAATCGGGAATGACAATGGAACAATATAGTGAACTGACGTCGGAGCAACAACATGTCTTGGGTGCAATTGCCGGCGATATGGAAAATGGTTTTATCAACAGCGGTCAAATTGCAGGATTAATTGAAAACATCCCGACAGTGAAGGAACTACTTAATAGCATGATGGAAGAAGCAGAAAATCAACTGAATAAAACGATTGGGGAATTTAGAAAAACACGAAATAAATAAGGGAATTGAATGGCTTTAACTATAACTTAAGTAGGGGATAGCAGATGAAACATGGGTTAAACATAGGCAGGGAAGAAACGATCGAGATAATTGTGACAGAGGATATGTTTGCGTCGTTTGAGGGGGAAGTTGTACACCCCGTCTATTCAACGGTAGCAATGACATATCATATGGAGTGGGTTTCACGAAAAATTATTCTTCCATTTTTGGAAGACCATGAAGAGGGAATGGGTGCATCCGTTCAACTAAAGCATCTTGCTGCATCTCCACTTGGATCTAGAGTTACCTTGACAGCCAGTTTAATTGAACTTCGTGATAATAGGGTTGTGACAAAAGTCACTGCAGAAAATCATTTAGGGCTTATCGGAAAAGGTGAAGTGATGCAAGTCATATTGCCAAAGGAAAAAATTGCGGAAAAATTGAATGAAGCTTCATCTTAAAAAAAGAGATTTTGATGACCAATCTTAAAGGGGAGAATCGAATGATGCTAGCTGAAAGAACGTCAATGACAAAGGAATTTGAACTCTTCGATCGAATGAGTGAGCATGAGCAAGTCGTTTTTTGTAATGACCCTTCAACAGGTTTGCGTGCGATTATTGCAATACATGACACAACGCTTGGACCAGCACTCGGCGGATGTCGCATGCAACCTTATGGCAGTGTGGAAGAAGCATTAGAAGATGTTCTTCGGCTTTCAAAAGGAATGACCTATAAATGTGCGGCTGCCGATGTCGATTTCGGGGGTGGGAAAGCAGTTATTATCGGTGATCCAAAAAAAGATAAATCACCGGAATTGTTCCGCGCGTTCGGTCAATTTGTGAATTCACTGGGCGGTCGTTTTTATACGGGAACGGATATGGGAACGACGATGGATGATTTCGTTCACGCAATGAAAGAAACCAATTTCGTCAATGGTCTTCCTGAAGTTTATGGAGGTGGTGGTGACTCATCAATTCCAACAGCAGCAGGTGTTTTGTACGGTATAAAAGCGACCAATCAGATGCTCTATAGAAATGACGGGTTAGGCCAACATAGCTATGCGATTCAAGGTCTTGGAAAAGTTGGATTCAAAGTTGCAAGCGGATTACTTGAAGCAGGCGCACATATCTTCGTAACGGATATTAATGATGAAAGTCTGCGGGCAATTGAAGAAGTAGCAACAAAAACAACGGGCAGCGTACAAATTGTAGCAAATGAAGCTATTTATTCGCAGGAAGCGGATCTATTTGTCCCGTGCGCATTTGGTGGGATTATAAACGACGCTACAATACCTCATTTTAAAGTAAGAGCGATTGTAGGTTCGGCTAATAATCAGTTATTAGAAGATAGACACGGTAAATTATTGCGAGATAAAGGGATATTATATGCACCGGATTATATCGTCAATTCTGGTGGACTTATTCAAGTAGCGGATGAATTGTATGGCATTAACCATGAACGGGTACTTGTCAAAACGAAACACATATACGATGCAATTTTAGAAGTATACGAGGAAGCTGCGAGTAGTGGGAAAACAACAGAGGAATCGGCGAATGCAATGTGTGAAAAGAGAATAGCAGATCGAGGAAGAAGGAATAGCTTTTACTCAGTGCCAGCTAAACCAAAACGGTCGTTTCGCAATCAATCCTGATTGGAGGCAAGTTAAGTGGAACAAAACTATCCTATAAAAAGAATAGTAGATGATAAAGGCTTTCTTGTTGACATGAGTTTTGAAAAGCAGATAGATGACCAATTGGTTAAAAACTTGTACTATCACATGTTACGAATTCGTACATTTGATAGGAAAGCGATTAATTTGCAACGACAGGGACGTCTAGGGACTTACGCGCCCTTTGAAGGACAGGAAGCTGCACAAGTTGGTAGCGCGCTCGCATTAAATGACGCCGACTGGGTTTTCCCAACGTATCGTGATCATGGTGCGACGATAACCTTCGGAAAAAGTATGGTCACAACATTTTTGTACTGGAATGGTAGAGTAGAAGGCTGTGTAGCCCCAGCGGATAGAAATATATTCCCACCAGCTGTTCCCATTGCGACTCAACTCCCTCATGCCGCAGGTGCTGCATGGGCTGAAAAGAGAAGAGGAACTCAAAATGTAGCGATTGCCTATTTCGGAGATGGTGCTACTTCTGAAGGGGATTTTCATGAAGGATTGAATTTTGCGAGCGTATTCAAAGTACCAGTCGTCTTTTTTAATCAAAATAATGGGTACGCGATTTCGGTTCCGATTGAAAAACAGATGAATTCTGCAACAATAGCACAAAAATCGGTTGCCTATGGTATGCCTGGGTATCGGATTGATGGGAATGATTGTTTTGCGGTTTATTTTGAAACGAAAAAGGCTTTTGACCATGCTCGGAGTGGAAATGGTCCGACATTGATAGAAGCGGTTACATGGCGAAAAGGTGCACATACGACTGCTGATGATCCGTCTAAATACCGTTCTGAAGAACAAGGGGAAAATTTTGTAGACCCACTTTTACGACTAGAATTGTTTATGAAAAATTACGGCTACTGGAATGATGAGTGGATTCAAACTACTCAAGAAAAAACGATAAGTGAAGTCGAAGCAGCAGTGGAGGAAATGGAAAAATTCCCGCCGCCGAATGTAGCTGACGTTTTCAATCATGTATACGCTGAAATGCCAGCTCAACTCGCTGAACAAAAAGAAGCGTACCTTGCACATCTAGGGAGGCAGGATTGATGACCCAATTGAAAGAGTCGAATCGGAAAAATGAAACGACAAAACTGATGACGCTAATTCAAGCGATTAATGATGGCATGCGTTTGATGCTAGAAGAGGATGATCGAGTCATCATACTTGGAGAAGATATCGGTAAAAATGGCGGAGTGTTCCGTGCGACAGAAGGACTTCAGGAACAGTTTGGGGATGACCGGGTAGTCGATACACCTCTTTCGGAGGCAGGAATTATTGGCACGTCATTTGGTCTGGCAGTGAATGGTTTTAGACCGGTTGCAGAAATCCAATTCCTTGGTTTTATCTATCCTGCGTACGAACAAATTATGACACATGTTTCACGAATTCGAATGCGATCGATGTCTCGTTTTACTGTGCCTATGGTTATTCGAGCGCCATACGGGGCAGGAATTCGCGCGCCCGAAATCCATTCTGATAGTACGGAAATTTTATTCACACATATGCCTGGCATCAAGGTTGTCTGTCCATCTACTCCATACGATGCGAAAGGGTTATTGATTGCGGCGATGGAAGATCCTGACCCTGTACTCGTTTTGGAGCCTATGAAAAACTACCGTTCGAAAAGAGAAGAAGTACCTGTCGGAAAATATACAGTGGAAATTGGTAAAGGAAAACGAGTACGTGAAGGTGAGGATGTCACACTTATTGCTTGGGGAGCTATGATTTCAATCGCTGAGAAGGCAGCTGAACAGGCTGAGAAAAAGGGGATTAGTTGTGAAATAATCGATCTGCGAACATTGTATCCAATAGATCGTGACATTATTGCGGAGTCGGTGCAAAAGACAACGAGGGCGGTCATCATTCATGAAGCGCATCATACCGGGGGACTCGGCAACGATATCATTTCGATTATCAATGATACCTCTTTCCTTTACCTACGTGCCCCAATTGAACGCGTTACGGGTTTCGACGTACCGGTTCCATTTTTCACACTAGAAGAACATTATCTTCCAACACCGGCACGCGTCGTTGAAGGAATAGAAAAAGTGCTTCATTTTTAAGGAGGAAATGGAATGCTCGAAGTAAAGTTACATGATATCGGGGAAGGGATGACCGAAGGGGAAGTGATCCATTACTTAGTCAAAGTTGGAGATTCGGTTATGACGGATCAACCGCTTGTCGAAGTACAAACAGACAAAATGGTCGCAGAACTTACTTCACCCTGCTCCGGTATCGTGAAAGAAATTCGTATTAAAGTTGGTGAAGTCGTTCAGGTGGGAACAAGTCTACTTTATATTGAAATTGATGAAACCGTTCGGATAGACCAAAAATCACACGCAGAAACGAAGAAAATTGCTGAGAAGAAAGTGATCCCGTCAATTAAAATAGATGGAAAATCACGGCCAATTCCTTTTAATCGAGTACTTGCTGCACCATACACACGCAAAATCGCACGCGACAACAACATCAATATTGAAGATGTCCATGCTAGTGATCCCTCTGGAAGAATAACGGAAGAAGATGTTTTCCGATTCATAAAAGGACAGCAAACTGAAATGGAACTAAAGAAGGATAGTCAGCAGGCAGAGGTTGACCGGGAAATTCCTGATGAAATTCCTTTTAGAGGAATTCGAAGAAAAATCGCAGAAAAGATGACGAAATCACTTTTTACAATTCCGCATGTCACTCACTTTGATGAAGTCAATATGACGAATTTAGTTAAGATGAGAGAGCAATTGAAAGCTGCTGGTGAATCAGTTAGTGTACCAGCATTTCTTATTAAGGCTCTCGTTATTTCATTGAAGGATTTTCCAATATTCAATGCCGAACTTGATGAAGAAAATAGCCGGATACTACTCAAGAAAAACTATCATATCGGTATTGCAACAAACACAGAAAGCGGTCTACTTGTCCCTGTTATCCATGATGTCGATAAGAAATCAATCAAAGAGATTAATGAAGGCGTCAAAGGATTAACAGCAAAAGCAATCGCTGGCACATTACAACCGTTTGAAATGCAAAATAGTACATTTACGGTGAGTAATGTTGGGCCTCTAGGTAGTACAGGTGCAACACCAATTATCAACTACCCTGAAACAGCCCTTATTGCTTTCCACAAAACGAAAAAACAACCAATTGTCAATGAGCATGATGAAATCGTTATCGGTCATATCATGACATTATCCATGGCATTTGACCATCGTGTTGCTGATGGCGCGACAGCCATTGCATTTACGAATCGATTTGCAAGCCTAATTGAACAGCCTCACAAGCTGATGATGGAGATGATTTGAAATGGTTGTTGGAGAAATCAGTCAGGAAAGGAATCTCATTATCATTGGAGGGGGACCGGGCGGCTACTCTGCTGCCATACGTGGTGCGCAGCTTGGTCTCTCAGTGACATTAATTGAACAGGGCGAAATGGGCGGTGTTTGTCTAAATAAAGGGTGCATTCCATCTAAAATCTTTACACATGCAGCAAATAAGCACTCAGAAACAGCCCATTTGCAAGATCTTGGGATTGGAAAATTGGATAACCTAGTCGATATCAAAAAGCTAGTTTCCTATAAAAACAAAGTTATCGACCAGCTCAGGTCTGGCGTAGAAAGTTTATGTAATGACAACAAAATTGAAATAATCCGTGGCAAAGTTACTTTTCTCGCAGTAGATAGGATAGGGGTAGAAAATGGCCATCAATTCGATATTTTTGAATTTGAGCAAGTCATTATCGCGACAGGAAGTTCCCCGATTATGCCATCTATAATTCAAGAAAAAGGGAAAAGAATTCTATTGCCGCATGAACTATTTCAATTGGAAGAGATACCAGAACATCTTATTGTAAGAGGTCAAGACTACATTGCACTTGAAGCAGCTTCAAGCTTTGCAGCATTAGGAGCACAAGTCAGTATCGTGATTGATGATCAGGCAGGTCTTCCATTTGATGAATCCATTAATAAGGAATTAAATCGTTTATATAAAAAACGTAAAATGAAAGTCCATAAAGAATCTGAATTCATAGCAACAAATGAAACAGAAGCCGGAATTACACTAACTTTTCAAACAGATAAAAACGTAGAAAAGACAATAAGTGGATCACATCTATTCGTTTCTGGAACAAGAAGACCCAATTTAGAGGCTCTCGGCATAAGCCGCTTCGGAATTGTACAAACAGACGAGGGTTTCTTAAAGGTAGACGGAAATATGCAATCATCGATCCCTTCTATATATGCAATTGGTGATGTAACAGAAGGTCCCATGTCGGCAGTGAAAGCAATTAAACAAGGAAAAACTGCTGTGGCATCAATTGCAGGAGAACAAACAGAAGTTGATCTGACATTTATGCCGGTTATTGCGCATACGATTCCACCAATCGTTTCTGTAGGGCTTACCGAACAAGGTGCGCGCGACTTTGGATTGGACGTTCGAGTCAGTCAATTTACGCTTGGCGGCAACGGTTATGCAACAATTACTGGTAAAAAAGATGGGTTTATTAAAGTTATTTCTGATGCAACAACTGAAATCATTCAAGGGATTCATATGATTGGTGAAGGGGCCGTAGAAATGTCAGGTTCCTTTGTGCAGTTGCTTGAAATGGCTGCGAAAGAAGAAGATATTAAATTTCCACATTATGCACATCCGGGATTTAATGAAGGACTACTTGAAGCGGTAGAGGGGTTAGTCGGACAAGCGATTCATGCTGCACCGGAAAAAAAAAAGGTTTGTTGACGGTCTAACGCATCTTAAAAGGAGGAATTGTAATGAAGAACGGTTCGAAAAAAATGTTGGCTATCATTTTCAGCGCTGTATTAATACTTGCAGCATGCGGGGATAGCGGAGAAGTTCAGAAAAAGGAAACATCTTCGAAGAAATATAAAATAGGTGTCAGCCAAATTGTTGAACACCCATCCCTTAATGCAGCCTATGATGGCTTTAAAAAAGCTATAGAAGATGCGGGGCTTGATGTGGAATATGATGTTCAAATTGCTCAAGGCGATAACAGTGTTAACACAACGATAGCGACAAATCTTGTCAGCGCAGATGTCGATCTAATATTCGCAAACTCAACTCCTAGTGCTCAAGCGGCTGCTAGCGCTACAACGGAAATTCCAATCATTTTCACATCAGTAACAGATGCGGTTGGGGCAGAACTCGTTGACTCAATGGAAAGCCCTGGAGGCAACGTAACAGGTACAATCGATGCGCATCCTGATGCAATTACCAATACAATGAAGTTCCTTAAAGAAGAATTGGGAGCAAAAAATGTTGGAATGGTGTTTAACTCTGGAGAGCAAAACTCTCGTGCTCAAGTAGATGCAGTCAAAGAAATGTTGAAAGATATGGATATGACTGTTGTCGAAGCGTCTGTTGCTACTTCTGCAGATGTGAAACAAGCGACTGAATCATTGCTTGGTAAAGTAGATTCTATGTACATCATCACAGATAACACGGTTGTTTCGGCGCTTGAATCCGTAATTTCAGTAGCCAATGACAATAAAATTCCTATGATGGTTGGTGAATTTGACTCTGTAAAACGAGGCGGATTAGCAGCATACGGCTTTGAATACTTTGATATTGGTTATGAAGCGGGGCAAATGGCTGTAAAAATCTTGAAAGGCGAAAGTAAACCCGCTGACTTGCCTGTTCAAATTCCACAAAAGCTAAAATTGATTATGAATAAAGACACGACATCTACTCTGGGAATCGACATTAAAGATGAATGGAAAGCTGAGTTTAGTGAGTAAATAGGAGGGTGATTCTACATGTTTTCAGCTGTATTTGGCTCTGTAGAGCAAGGAATCATCTATGCAATTATGGCACTTGGCGTGTATATTTCATTCCGAGTTTTGGATTTTCCAGATTTAACGGTTGATGGAAGTTTTGTTACAGGAGCTGGGGTTGCTGCCACAATGATTATCTTCGGATATCATCCGGTGGCTGCTACTGCAGTAGCCATTGTTGTCGGTTTTCTTGCGGGGTGTGTAACTGGCCTTCTGCACACAAAAGGGAAAATCAATGCACTTCTAGCTGGAATATTAATGATGATTGCCTTGTATTCCGTAAATTTACGCATAATGGGACTGACATCTGCGAATTCCATTGGTCGTCCGAATATACCTTTATTAAATGCTGAAACATTGTTTGTTCAGTTCAAAACATTTTGGAGCCCTTTAGGTATCGACACGGCGATTAGCAATTTTTTCAGCATGCTGGGATTCCAACACTTGCCTTCAACCTGGGGTACATTATTCATCATGATTATTATCGTTTTGCTCATTAAATTTGTCGTCGATTGGTTTTTGAAAACCGAAGTCGGTCTTGCGATAAGGGCTACCGGTGATAATAAGAAAATGATTCGTAGTTTATCAGCTAATACAGACACACTCGTTATTGTAGGCCTTGGCTTTTCAAATGCACTCGTTGCCTTTTCGGGCGCATTAATTGCTCAGTACTCAAAATTTGCTGACATCGGAATGGGAATCGGAATGATTATCATCGGGCTAGCTTCAGTTATTATTGGTGAAGCAATTTTTGGTACTAAAACGATTATGCGAACAACTTTTGCTGTCATTGCAGGAGCCATTATTTATAGAATTGTACTTGGTCTTGCACTTAGAGTGGACTTTCTCGATACGGGTGATATGAAATTAATTACAGCTGTTATTGTAATTGGCGCGTTGATTTTACCGCAGTTCTTTGAAAAGAAGCGAGAAAAAAATAGAAAAGCTAAACGCCATGCAGAGCGGTTAATTGAACATGAAAAGTTGCTAAAAAAGGGGAGGAATCCCGTTGCTAAAGCTCAGTCAGATAAATAAATTATTTAATGAAGCAACACCTGATGAAAAAGTTGCTTTGGATCAAATTAATCTCACATTAAATCCTGGAGATTTTATGACTGTCATCGGAAGCAACGGTGCTGGAAAATCGACGATGCTAAATATGATTTCAGGCGCTCTCTCTCCTGATTTTGGTGTAATTGAAATTGCTACTAAAGATGTTACAAAAATGCCTGAATACAAGCGTTCACAAATGATTGGAAGAGTATTTCAAGATCCAATGGCAGGAACAGCCCCCACGATGACAATTGAAGAAAATCTTGCTATGGCCTATTCACGAAACAAAAAACGTGTATTAAAAAAAGCTGTTGATAAGAAACGGCGTGAATTATTCCGCGTATCTCTTGAAACCCTTCATTTAAACCTTGAAAACCGCTTGAATGCAAAAGTAGGAATGCTTTCTGGCGGGGAGAGGCAAGCACTTTCACTGTTGATGGCTACCTTTACACAACCATCTATTTTGCTACTTGATGAACACACAGCTGCACTAGATCCAGCACGAGCCGAATTAATCACAAAATTAACAAAGCAACTTGTTGAAAAAGATCAGCTAACAACGCTAATGATCACTCATAATATGCAGCAAGCACTCGACCTAGGGAACAGGCTTATTATGATGGATAAAGGGCAAATCATTTTAGAAATAGAGGCCGATGAGAAGAGGAAATTAACCATTCCTAAACTAATGGATGAATTCCAACGCATTCGCGGTGAAAAGTTAACGAGCGATAAAGCATTGTTATCAGTGTAATAATTTGTTTTCTTTATGTGTAGCAAAGGAGTGGAATGAATGAGCAGTGCAAAGATTAAAGTGTTAGGGGTATGTGAATTAGTTTCAGTGGATGTGAATATAGTTACGAATACAATCACGATAGAGGACTGCGTGTTAGGTGCTAATGAAATACAAATCGACGTTCCGATTAAAGGAACAGTTTTCGGTACGTTGCTGAACTATAAGGGGGCACTTGAAAGACTTGGTGATGCTGTAAATGATATACCATATAATGCACCGCCAATCGCTCCTGTCCTTTATATAAAACCGGCAAATACATTCAACCGTTACGGTGCAGAAATCCCTATGCCAGCTGGGATATCAAGGCTGGAAATGGGGGCGGCACTCGGATTGGTCATAGGAAAGCAAGCCGTTGCTGTGGATGAAGAAAATGCGCTGACTTATGTGGCGGGCTATACGATTGTCAACGATGTCAGCGTGCCACATGATAGCGTATACCGTCCAGCTGTTCAACATAAAGCACGTGATGGATTTTGTCCTATCGGGCCATGGATTATCGACCGTCAAGAAGTATGTAACCCAGATGATTTAACGATCCGTGTATTCATCAATGGTAAACTGCAGCAGGAAAATTCAACATCGAATTTGATTCGTTCGGTCTCTCGGTTACTCGCGGATGTAACTGAGTTCATGACGCTAAATCCAGGAGATGTGTTATTCGTAGGAGTTCCTGAAGAAGCACCGCAAGCCAAGATAGGCGATAAAATTCGAATTGAAATAGCGGGTATTGGCAGTTTAGACAACGTTATTGTTGACGAAAAAGAATCCAGATGGCGGGGGACGATATGAGAAGAGCACGAATAGCATATGGGGGTGCCATCCATGAAGCAATTGAATGGGAAGGGCAACTCAAATTAAATGATGGTCGACTAGTAGAAGAGAGCAAAGTAACTTGGCTTACGCCAATAGAGCCACGTACGGTATTTGCGTTAGGGCTTAACTATGCGGATCATGCGGCGGAACTTGCATTTGCCGCTCCATCTGAACCACTTGTCTTTTTAAAAGGACCGAATACCTTTATCGGGCACCAAGCATATACACGTCGTCCCGCAGATGTTACGTATATGCACTATGAGTGTGAACTGGCCGTCATCATCGGTGAAACAGCTCGAAACGTCAAAAAAAAAGATGCCTACAACTATGTTAAAGGGTATAGTGTCGCTAATGATTATGCGATTAGAGATTATTTGGAAAACTATTATCGTCCCAACTTGCGCGTGAAAAATCGTGATATGGGTACGCCATTCGGCCCCTGGATGGTCGATGCGGTAGATGTTGCCGACCCAATGAATTTAAAATTGACGACGCATGTCAATAACGTGCTCGTTCAAGAAGGAACGACGGCGGATATGATCTTCGATATTCCGGCTCTTATTGCGTATTTAAGTAGCTTTATGACGTTGAGTGAAAATGATGTCATTCTTACAGGAACTCCTAAAGGTTCTGTCAATACAGCTGTCGGTGATATAGTCGTCACGGAAGTTGAGGGAATCGGACGCTTGGTAAATACCATTATCGGAGATGAATCCTTTATAAATCGATAATGTGAAAAGGAGAAGGATCTACTTGCCACATTTTATTGTAGAGTACACGGATAATATTAAAGATGAAGCGAATATTGCAAAGCTATTTGAAGAGATTCATAAAGTCTTGATTGCACGAGATACGATTTTTCCGATAGGGGGAATTCGCTCAAGGGCGATTGAACTAAAAGAGTACCGCGTGGCAGATGGTGCTGAGGATGATGCTTTTGTTCATGCCATGTTAAAAATAGGGGCTGGACGCTCTGAAGAAATAATGAAAGAGGTTTGTGATGCACTTTTTGAGGTGATGAAAGAACATTTCTTGCTAGTAATGTCCAAGCGCTATTTAGCTTTGTCAATGGAATTAATTGAATTTAGTGAAACGGGTACTTATAAGCAAAATAATATTCATACGAGATTTAAGTAAAAGAAAAAATGCCGATACATGTTGAAATAAAGAGTCCCATTGAATTCGCTGCGGCGCTAGGGGATGCCTCCCGCCCTAAGCCAAGCAGCTTCGCCGCCAGTCTTAGGGCTTCGGCTACCCCTTTTAAGGCGCCTTCGCTGGATTTTTACATTGGATTCAATACTTGAACTTATATAGATAAAGAATGACCTCAATTCAAATTGGAAATGTATACAAAAATAAGGAGGGAATAGAATGGGTGCACGAACGGGGAAAGAATATATTGAAGGTATTAAAGAACGGAATACGGAAGTATGGATCCATGGTGAGAAAGTGAACGACGTTACCATCCATCCAGCATTTAAAAATGTAGTGGAAAGCGTTGCGGGTCTCTATGATTTACAACATGAGAAGCCTGAAAAAATGCTCTACACATCACCAACATCCGGAAAAAAAGTTGGACTTTCTTTTATCGCCCCTAAAACGAAAGAAGATTTGTTTAAAAGACGTGAAATGCATACTGAATGGGCAACTTTTTCTGGCGGCATGATGGGACGTTCACCGGATTATCTGAACACAAGTATTATGGCCTTCGGTACTGCAAGTCAATTTTTTGCGCAAGAAGGTGGTGGAAGTGATCAATTTGCAAAAAATGCAGCAGATTACTATGAATATGCACGTGAAAATGACATCAGCTTAACCCACACATTAATTCATCCACAGGTAAATAGATCGATGCTAACGCAAGCAGAGCAAAAAGATCCATTTCTCTCCGCACGTATTACGAAAAAGACTTCAGACGGAATTATTGTCAATGGTTGTCGTCTCTTGGCAACATTAGGTGGTATCACTGATGAGCTCGTCGTATTCCCTTCCACAATAAATAGAACGCCAGGTACTACAGATGACCCCTTCGCATTTGCATTTGCAATCCCAAATAATACAAAAGGTTTAAAATTCCTATCCCGTGAATCATTCGACTATGGTAAAAGCAAATGGGATCATCCATTAGGTGCTAGGTTTGATGAGAGTGATGCAATCATTTCATTTGAAGATGTGTTTGTTCCGTGGGAAAGAGTTTTTGTAAGTGAAAGTACTGATATATGTAATCGTACGTATACCGAGACAAATGCGGTTATACATATGACGCATCAAGTTATTGCTAAAAACGTCGTAAAAACCGAGTTTATTCTAGGTGTTGTCATCAGTATGATGGAAGCAATCGGTATTGATAAATTCATGCATGTTAAAGAAAAAGCAAGTGAAATCATGGTTATTTTAGAAGTGATGCGTTCACATTTATATAAATCTGAGCACAATGCAAAAATCGATCAATACGGTAATATGACACCGGACTTTGAACCGCTAAACGCAGCACGCAACTGGTTCCCGAAAATGTATCAGCGTATGAATGAAATCATTAAAATTTTAGGCGCTTCAGGATTAATGGCGCTTCCAACTGAAGCAGATTTTAGCAATACGGATGTCGGGCCGTTAGTTCATCGTTACACACAAGGTGCAAATATTAACGGCGAGGAAAAAGTACAGCTATTCCGCTTAGCATGGGATATTTCCATTAGTGCCTTCGGTAACCGGCAAGCACTCTATGAATATTATTTCTTTGGGGACCCAGTGAGAATGTCGAATGCTTATTATGATGGATTTGATAAGCAACCTTATAAAGACATGGTGACAAACTTTTTAAATAAAACGAAGAAAGAAGCTGGAATAGTACTTTGATAGATAAGTTGAATAAATATTTACCTATATAAACTAAGCGCAGGCGCCTTTTAAGGGGGAGCCTCCCGCTGCAGCGGATTCAATGGAGTCCTATACTTTAATATTTCTAGTTAATAACTTATGAGGAGTGGATATTATTGGCATATGAAGCAGCCAAAAAGAAGTTAAGAGGTTCAA
>CAZWAW010000073.1:1671-14950 GCA_964632025.1 uncultured Sporosarcina sp. | reverse complement strand
TAGCCATTGTGGAAATCCCTCTAAAGTAAATTTGAATGAAAGTGTAAACTCCCTATTACTAGTTGTGGGGAGTTTTTTCATTTATCTCGCTGTTTATGCTACTAATGGTGGAAATTTTGAAGAAAGGTATTGTATAAGCGTCAATTAAAACTACTGGACCTTTGGAAGCAATAAGTGTGGGTAGTTAAACTTTCATGACTGTTTGTCGCATAGATACATGGAAAAGGTCACATGGACTATACTGAGGCCACTGAAAAAGTCCACTATTAAAGTTTAGATAAAAATCCCCATTGAAAACGATTCGGCGCTTCGTGGATGCCTCCCGCGCTACCATTGAAAGGGCCTGAGCTGGTTAAATAGTTATTCATACATTCTTTCAACATATATAGAAGTGAAAATACACCGCCTACAGATAGTTAATCTGTAGGCGGTGTATTTTGGGTTCCCCGAGTGATTACCGTAGGATGTGTTGTTGAAACAAAAAAGTACTGGTAGGGCCTAAACCCATAATCATCATTGCCTGAAATGGTTAGTTGACCATATGCCGTCGTTGTCTCAAAACCGTTTTCCGTCATGTCAAATTTCATAAATAGTCCCCCTCTTGATGATAGAATTATATATGATTTTCGGCAATAAAGCGTGAAAAACGTTCATAACTTTTTTGTTAGCTTTGATAGACTTCGCCCTGAAATTATCTGACACTTATGGGGTTCTGATTATTGCACCGTTCATAGGTACGGGATTTTGTATGGTGAATTTATTGAATTAGATATTAAGTATGCCGGACTAGAGTAAAAAAGGGCTGCTGGAGTAGTTTGCTCGTTACCCGTTTAAAAAGCGATTGAAAGATGGAAAGCCGTGTACGATGAGAGTATCTCGAATGGGTGCGGAGCAGGAGGGGAAATGGAGTTTACATGAACACTCTAGGCAGTACTATATTATAAAGGTGAGAGAAAAAGTCGTGGGAATTATGCTCGGAAAATTAATTCGACTAAATGTAAAGGTTTACATATATTTAATTTTTAATTAAATTCTGAATTAATTTCAATTCTTAAACGCCTATTTAAAGGCGTTTGTTTAGTTTTTAGTAAATTTCAAATAAATAATAGAAATTTATTGTTGTAAACCTTTACATTTTGTATTACAATTATTTCAGATTAGTTAAACAACTAAAGAGTTGTTTGCCATCTATACAAATGAGGAGGAATGAAATAATGACAATTGAAACATTAAGTAGGGAAGAATTAATGAAAAGAGTAATTCGTAAAGAGGATTTTGTAGCAGATAAAGCGGCTTTTATTGACGCAAGAACACCTGGCTCTGATAAAAAAGAAAATTACTGTATTATTGGACCCGGTGTTTCTGAAAGCGGTACAGCAATAATTAACTTAAAGGAACCGCATGGCTTTAACATTGGAGCGGCTGCAATGCCTAATGGTTGTGTGAATTCTCTGCACTTACACCAGACAGCAGAAGTCTTTATTGTCGCAAGAGGTACATGGAGATTTATCTGGGGAAATGAAGGATCTGATGGTGAAGCTGTTTTAAATGAAGGCGATGTCATTTCTTTGCCAACTCATATCTTCCGCGGATTTAAAAATATTGGTTCTGATGATGGTTTTCTTTTCTCGGTTCTAGGTGAAGATGATCCTCAAAATGTAACATGGGGGCCACAAGTATTACGTGATGCAAAAGGTCATGGTCTTGTTTTACTTGAGGATGGTAGGCTCATTGATACATCGATTGGCATGGAAATCCCGAAAGATGTGGAAGTTATTAAACCGACAAGTCATGAAGAATTGGCGAAAATCAGAAAAGTTTCACAAGAAGAAATGGAAGCACGTGTATTCTGGTTTAAAGAGCGTGTTCCATACGCGGAAGCTTTTTTAGATAGTCGATCAGAAGGTGGAAAAAAATTAACTTATGGAATTATTGGACCTGGAATTTCCACAGATGTAAACCGTCCAACAATCGTAACGAATCCACATACTTTCAGTCTTGAACTTATAGAAGCAGAGCCTGGAAACGGATTCCAAGCATTTAGCCAAGCTACATCTCAAGTTCTAATTGTTTATAAAGGAGAATGGAAAGTTTCAGTTACTCTGAGTGATGGAGAAGAACTAGAAGTAACTTTGACAGAAAAAGATGTATTCTCAATTCCCAAAAATCATGTTAGAAGTATTAAAAATGTGGGAAATGAGACAGGTTTTCTTTACGTGATTAGTGGTGGGGACGAACGGATCCAGCTAGATTGGACTGAAGCTGCTATTGAAGAAGCGAAAAAGAATAATCTTGAAATAGATGAAGAAGGAAAGCTAGTAAAGAAGTAAAACAATAATAAAGCTTTCATTGAGTAAATGAGTGTTTACAATTCAGTTATTATTATCGGAGGACATAAATAGTAACTGCCTTTGATTTAATCCAAAGGCGGTTAGCTTTCTGATCATGATTGAGGTGGAAAAACGTATTTCCAGGCAAAGGAGGCGACAATAATTAATAATTCTTCATTGAGTTATAAAGAAGTTACAGAATCTATAGTTCCATTATGGTCAAAATCCGGCATAAGGCAGGAAATTTGTGATTTAAATAAAAAGCTGAATCGGAAAATTATTGTCTTAGATGATGATCCAACTGGTGCTCAAACTGTTCAAAATATATCTGTCCTAACACATTGGGGAAAGGAAGAAATATATAAAGCTTTCAAAGATCAAAATATCATTTTTTACATACTAACAAATACACGAAGTTATGAGCATGAAAAGACAGAGATAATAATCAGGGGAATAATGGATAATATCTCGTCGGTAGCAAAAGAAATTGGTTCCTCTTTTACGATTATTAATAGAGGAGATTCTACACTTCGCGGGCATTATCCACTCGAACTTGACCTAGTAGTTGATGAATTTAATGTATTGATGAATGAACAGATAGACGCACATTTTATAATTCCGGCATTTTTCGAAGGCCATCGTTATACGTATCACGATGTTCATTATGTAAAAGAAAAGGAACAACTGATTCCGGTAAGTCGAACAGAGTTTTCAAAAGATAAGGCATTTAGTTTTACTAATAGCAACTTATGTAAATGGGTTGAAGAGAAAACCAATGGAAGTATTCAAAGTTCCGATTGCCTTTCTATTTCTGTTGAAAAACTAAGGGAAGGTCCAGAAAATATAGTGGATATTTTATTAGGCGCAAAAGATAATAAGCCAATTGTTGTAAATGCACTTTGTTATGAAGATTTGGATGTTCTGTCATTAGCGATATTACAGGCAGAGATGCAAGGGAAGAAATTCGTTTACCAAGTGGCTGCTTCGTTTGTTAGGTCTTACGCTGGTATTGAAAAACAACCTTTTTTATCAAAAAATCAAATGGTTTTAAAAGGAAATGAAGAAAAAGGGGGATTAGTAATTGTTGGTTCACATGTTCAAAAGACAACAAACCAACTAAACCAACTCTTTGTAAATGCGACCGTTACTGCAGTTGAAGTTAATGTGAAAAATTTGTTGGAGGAAAGTCGGAGAACTGAAGAAATCACTAGAATCACTAAAGCTCTAAACGAGTTAATTCGGTCAGGTAAGACGGCAGTTGTTTATACAAGTCGTGATTTAGTTGTTGCGAAAAGTCAAACAAATAATTTGAAGATTAGCCAGCAAGTTTCCAAGGCGCTTACTGAAATCGTTCATGCAATAGAAATTGCTCCTAAATTTGTTATTGCTAAAGGGGGTATCACTTCAAGTGATATCGCTACGAAAGGTCTTGGCGTTCGAGTTGCTGAAGTAATTGGGCAAGCTGCTCCAGGCATTCCAGTTTGGTTTACAGGGGAAGAGGCAAAGTTTTCTAATATGCCTTATATTATTTTTCCAGGCAATGTAGGAGAGGATAACACCTTGCTAGATATCGTAAACATGCTTTCTTAGATAACAGAGATTCTTTCTTCCCTTTGATTATTTTTTTAGATGTTTATAGTATAGAATGATAAAAGGAAACTAGGAGATACATGTATTTGTATCTGTTAAGTAAACTATTTTATTATCATACTATTTAATTAAAGGAAGGAATTACAAAATGGTTAATATATTTGATGTTGCAAAGTTAGCTAAGGTATCGATTGCAACCGTTTCAAGGGTTACTTCAAATAAAGAAGGCGTCAATGAAGATACAAAAGCTCGTGTTTTAGAAGCGATGGAGAAACTTGGATATAGACCGAATAGCGCAGCGCGTACGTTAAGAATTTCTAAAAGTAATATTATTATTGTTTTAATGGTAAATATTAAAAACTCATTTTTCTCCGAATTCATTCGTGGAATTGAAGAGGTAGCCCGTAAAGCTGGGTATTATATACTAATTGGTAGTACGGATGGAGATCCTGAAAAAGAAAAAGAATATATCGAACTTATTCAAGAAAGTCGAGTGGACGGTGTTATTTTAACGACAGCCGGTGTCTTAGATGATTCGACAATAAAGAAAATTAGTCAGAGTAGCCCAGTGGTGTTAACTTTCGATTATGTACCTAATCAATCGATACCTTCCATTTCTATTGACAATGAAAGTGCAAGTAGAAAAATAACAAACCATCTCATCGGACTTGGCCATAAAAGAATTGCCCACATTACGGGTTATATGGGACGTCTGCAAAGTCAGACGCGTTTACATGGTTATAAACAAGCTCTATCTCAACATAGTATTGCGGTTGAGGAATCGTTGATTCAAGAAGGTGGATATTTATTAAAGGATGGTTATCTTGCAACTCAAAAACTATTAAGTTTTGACAATTTACCTACTGCCATTTATGGAGGTAATGATAATGTGGCGATTGGAGCACTTAAGGCTGTATTAGATGCAGGTTTGCGTGTGCCAGAAGATATTGCGATTGTCGGATTTGATGATGTTGATATGGCTAGCTATATGACACCTGGTTTAACAACAATTCATCAACCGAGATATGAAATAGGGAAACGAGCAATGGGCTTATTATTAAAAAAAATTGAAAAAGAAGAAGTTGATTTTGGACATATTATACTGGAGGATCAGTTAATTATTCGGGAATCATGTGGAGCAACAATTAGAAAAAAAGTATAGAAACAGTTATAGATGCAGTAGAACAGAAGAATATGACTTATGCGGCTGGAGGAGCAGAATGACAAAAATTCCATTGGTTTTACTGCCTGGGACACTATGTGATGCACAACTGTGGACACATCAAATAACCCATTTATCGGATATTGCTGATATACAGGTTGGAAATATGACTGGAGCTTCTACTATAGTGGAAATAGCGAAAATGGTTTTGGACAATTCTCCTCATCGTTTTGCGTTAGCGGGACTGTCTTTAGGTGGAATTGTTGCGATTGAAATATTACGCCAAGCCCCAGAGCGTGTAATAAAACTTTCGTTAATAGGTACTACTGCAAATCCACCATATCCCGAACAACTAGAAGCATGGAACGAATTGATTCATATGACGAAAAATGGTGAGTTTTCAAGGGTAGTATATGAAAAGTTTTTACCAAATTTGCTATATGAATTCCATCCTATGAAAGAAAATTTAGTGTCTACAATCTTGAGTATGGCTGAGAACGTAGGTGAAACAGCTTATATAAATCAATTGAAAGCGGTTGCAAATAAGTCGAATGGCTTTGAGGTGTTACCAAACATATTATGTGAAACATTGCTAATTGTTGGCGAAGAAGATAGCTTATGTACAGTTGAAATGCACAAAGGGATGCAAAAAGAAATTCCATATACAAATTTAGTTGTTCTTGAGAAATGTGGTCATTTAAGCCCTATAGAACAGCCTACACTAGTTACAGCTGCTATGAGAAAATGGCTTCTTGGAGAAACAAGTTATAAAAAGTCTAGTTGTAAAAGTTGTGGAAACTGTCTGAATCAAGTTCGGGAAAGTATTTAAAATAGCAAAGGGGCGGCAAATTGTTAGTCAATACACTAGAGATTTTGAAAGACGCACAGAAAAATAAATACGCCATAGCCGCATTTAGTGTTTACAATTTAGAAACAGCTCAAGCTGCAATAAATGTAGCGAACAAAGAACAACAACCGGTTATATTAGCTGTTGGTGAACGTTATTTCTCTACCGTAGATGTAGAAGCGTTTTCGATGTTTATTCGAACACTTGCAGAGAAGATAAGTGTGCCTATTGCACTTCATTTAGATCATGCTTACGAAAAAAAGTCAATCCTTCGGGCGATTCGCAATGGTTTTACTTCCGTTATGTTTGATGGTTCCAAGTATTCATTTGAAGAAAATGTTCGTTTAACGAAAGAAGTTGCCGAAATCGCCCATTTGGCCGATATCTCTATCGAAGCTGAAATCGGATCATTAGCCCGAGGCGCTTTTTCAGATGAGGAAGAAGGAAGTGGCATGCTAACGGACCCCATGTTGGCGGAAGAATTTGTGAAGGAAACTAATATTGATTTTTTGGCAGCAGCAATTGGAACTGTCCATGGTTTATATGTCGCCAAGCCGAATATAGATTTGGAATTACTAGAACAAATAAGAAACAGGGTAGGTATTCCTCTTGTTTTACACGGAGGATCAGATACACCGTCTAAGGATTTAAGACAAGTTATTGAACGTGGCGTTTGTAAAATAAATATCAATACTGATATCTCGGTAGAGGCGATGAATTTTTTAAAAGGCCCTTTAAATAATGAGAAATACCCACATCTATCCTTCGTAATGGAAGATATGCAAAAAGTGATAGAAGACCGCATGATTAAAATGGTTAGATTGTTCAGAGGCTAAAATGTGATTTTATCGGTATAAACAAATTAAAGAGGAGGATACAAATTATGCTAAAGAAAACGGAATATTTCGAGAATAAAACAAAGGCACTATTAAAAGAGGACAAAAAAACAATCGGAGCATGGCTTCAATTAGCTAGTCCACTTACAGCGGAAATTATTGCTAAGTCAGGTTTTGATTGGGCTTTAATCGATATGGAACATGGACCAGGAGATATTATGTCACTAATTGGACAATGCCAAGCACTAAAAGCTTATGATGTAGAACCATTTGTGAGAGCACCTTGGAATGACATGGTGATTATTAAGAGAATTTTAGATGCAGGTGTTTACGGTGTGTTGGTTCCTTATGTTAATACTGCAGAGGAAGCAAAAGCAGCAGTTGCAGCAGCTAAGTATCCTCCAGAAGGCGTTCGAGGGATTGCACCAAGCCCTCGTGCTGGTGGATATGGAATGCATAGTATGAATTACTTAAAGCATGCAAATGACCAAACATTAGTAGTTGTTGCTATTGAGACTCCCGAAGCTGTTAGTAACATCGATAAAATATTAGCTGTGGAAGGTTTGGATGGAGTGTTTATCGGACCTATGGATTTGGCGACTTCAATGGGACATTTCTGCAACCCCGCAGCTGAAGAAGTACAGAACGCAATAAAAATTGTTGAAAAAGCAGTATTGAAGAGTGATAAATTTATAGGCACGGTAGCTGGGAATATGGACCAGGCTGCAAGTTTATACGAAAAGGGATATACATTTGTTGTTGCGATGTCAGACAGTGTGTCTTTAGGGAAATTGGCGATTGAAAATATAGAGACATTTAATAAAAAATATCCTAATCGTTAAAGATGGACCACTAAGAAATAAGAAAGGGTGAGTATTAATGTGGAAAATGAATAAGGTAGCATGGTTTGCAATAGTTTTATTGGTTGGTGGGATTTTGTCAGGTTGTGGCGACTCGGCTAGTGGGAGTGTTGACAAGTCAAAAAGTGATAAGGTTGAAATTCGTATTGGACATGATAGTGGCATAAATCATCCGGCTCACAAAGCATTGCTGGAATTTGAAAAATCTGTTGAAGAGAAATCCGATGGTAGAATTGACGTTAAACTATTTCCAACGGCTCAGTTGGGTACGGTAATGGATATGATGGAGCAAACTCGTCGTGGCGACATTGAAATGAGTTTTGGAGCATCTACTCTTTTTTCACAAACAATTCCAGAGTTTGCAGTTTGGGAAAGTTTTTATTTGTTTGATGATGCAGCTCATGCGCAAAGAGTATTAGATGGGAAAGCAGGAACAGAATTATTAAAATCACTTGAAAATAAGGGACTTACGGGTATTGGATTTATGGAAATGGGTTTTAGAAATTTCTCGAATAGCAAGCGCCCAATCGAATCGTTAGAAGATCTTAAAGGTTTAAAAATTAGAGGGTATAGTCCTATCCAAATAAAGGGGTGGGAGTCCGTCAATGTTTCATTGACAAACTTAGCATGGCCTGAAGTATTTACATCACTACAGCAAAACCTAATTGATGGACAAGAAAGTGCTACTACAAGCTTCTATGAAGCAAAGTTCTTCGAAGCACAGAAGTATTGGTCTTTGACAAACCATATTTATACAGATTACCTTTGGTATTCGAATAAGGAATTTATGGATGAATTATCTGCTGAAGATAGACAACTTATTGAAGAAGAGGCAAAAGTGGCGATTGATTTAGAAAGAGCATCGATTGCTAAGAATGAAGAAGAAACTTTAAAATTACTAAAAGATGCTGGGATTAATATTAATGAAGTTTCATTGGAAGAAAAATATAAAATGGGTGAAATTATGAATAAGGCTGTAAAAGAAGATATTATAGCAAAAACGGGTCAAGAATTATATGATCTCGTAATGGAACAGGTAGAAGCGGAAAGGAAATAAGTAATAACACAAAAAGATGGCATAAGAAACCTTGTTTTATATGCCATCTTTTTTTCGTTTTTTTAATGATAAGGTTACTAAGAATTTGAAGGAGTTGAAAGCAATGAAGACTACTTATAGATGGGTGGATCGAAACTTTGAACCTATTCTAATGGCTTTAATATTTTATGTAATGACGACAATTGTCACATTACAAGTTATTTTAAGATTCGTATTTAATACGGGTTTTTCTTGGGCAGAGGAAGTGGCTAGATTTCTTTTCGTATGGTTGATGTATTTTAGTATTTCTTACGCCACCCGTAATAATGGCCACATCAATATCACATTTTTAGTTGATAAGTTTAATGAGAAAATAAGAAAAATCATAATGATTTTTGTTGACGTATTATTCTTTATTTTTTCAACCATTATTTTTATTTCTGCAATCAAGATTTGCCAATCAATTGCTGAATATAAAGATAGAGCCGTCTCAATTGATGTTTCGATGAATGTTCTATATGCTGCTGGTCTTATAGGATTTTCCTTAATGATTATTCGACTCATTCAAGGAATTGTATGGAAGGTTACTCATTTTTCCGATTCGATGGAGTACTTCGGGAACATTGGAGGCGTACATACAGGAGTAAATGAGCTTGTGATTTCTCCAAAGGATGAAGCAAATGGGGAGGCTAAACAATGACTATTCTTTTGTTGTTTGGAAGTTTTGTATTATTCTTATGCCTCTCTGTACCTATCGCAATTTCGATAGGACTCGCATCAACCGTAACAATTTTGAGTGCTAGCCCGATAAGTATGGAAGCCTTTACGCAAGCGATGATTCAATCGTTGAACTCATTTCCATTAATGGCAGTTCCACTCTTCACGTTTGCTGGTGATATTATGGGGAGAGGGGGAATATCTAGGCGTTTACTTAATGTGTCAAGTGTATTTTTGGGTCGCATGACTGGTGGTCTAGGAGTAATCTCCATTGTTACTTGTTTATTCTTTGCTGCGATATCAGGAACAGGTTCAGCTACTGTTGCTGCAATCGGATTAATCATGATTCCAGCAATGGTTGCAAAAAATTATAACAAACCGTTTGCAACCTCTTTAGTAGCAACCGCAGGAACAGTTGGTGTATTAATACCACCAAGTATTCCTATGATTATTTATGCAGTTGCTGCCGGCGTTTCGGTAACTGGCATGTTTGCTGCCGGCGTTGGACCAGGATTGTTAGTTGGATTGGCATTGATTATCTATGTTCTTTATTATGCGAAAAAGCATGATTATAAAGGTGATGAACATAAATACACGTTGAAAGAAGCAGTGTTCATTATTGTGAATGCTATTCCAGCCTTATTGATACCTATTGTCATTTTAGGGGGGATTTACGGCGGAGTGTTCACTCCCACAGAGGCGGCAGCTATAGCATGTATCTATGGGATTATAGTAAGCGTTTTCGTATATAAAGAAGTGAAAATAAGTGAATTACCTTTTATTGCTTATCGAGCTTGTTTACTTTGTGCACCGGTTATTATCATCATCGGTATATCATCAGGTTTTGGGCTAATTCTTACGATTACTGAAGTACCAACAATCATTGCAAATTTCATCTTGAGCATAGCTTCAAATAAAATAGTCATATTGATTTTAATTAATATTCTATTGTTAGTTGTAGGTACGTTTATGGAGACAAATGCCGCAATAATTATTCTTACACCTATACTTTTACCAATTGTAATAGCATTAGGTGTAAATCCAATTCATTTTGGTTTGATTATGATATTAAATTTAGCGATTGGGTTTATTACACCACCGTTGGGGGCAAATTTATTTATGGCTGCCCAGATTAGTAATACTAAATTCGATCATCTCATTAGAGCAATTGTTCCGTGGATAGTTGTAATGGTAATTGTTTTATTACTTGTTACGTTTATTCCAGCTATTTCTTTGTACTTACCTAAATTATTGAAAATACCTATTTAATAGGTATTTTAGCTACCATAATTGTAATGTTAAATGCAGCAAATCGACAAAGTACACTCAATCCCGCAATTGCAAAACCGTAAAAAGGGCGTTTGCTCCAGTTTGAATAGAAATAACCGTCAAACCTTTCCAGGGGCGACGGTTATTTCTTTTGTGTTAGGAAAATGATGACCATCAGCCATACAATGGATAGTTGTACGAGTAAACTGACGGACTAAAGAAAGTCGAAGTCAAAAGTCCCTTTAAATCTGCTTCGGCTATCCCATGTAGCGTTCCTTCGCATCGTTAGGACATACATTCGCATATGCAACACAACACGGTGCCATTGGTACTGGCACCAAATGCGACAATGCCACTATTGATATCGTATTAGAGTTAGTCTAGTGTTAAATATTAGGCATGCATTGTCAAGAATTATACGTAACTCATAGCTCCATATTTTTTTGCAACAACATAGAAGGTGGTATTAGTTTGGGTAGAATGGAACGTAGGAAAAAACAGTCACGACTAAGCAGAACAAAAGAATGGTTTAAATGGTTTAAAACAAAAAAACTCATCAATAGACTAGTAGTAATCTTCATAGGTATTATCTTGTTAAGTCTATTCGTATTTACTAGTTTAATATCGTTTAGCGATGTAAGTAAATTGGATATTGTAGAACCAAGGCCTACATATATTTATGATATAAATGGCGAGGTAGCTAGTAAAGTGTCTAACTCAAAAATTGAAGGAGTAAGTCTGGATCAAATACCACCAGAACTCATTGAAGCTTTTGTCGCTACAGAGGACCAACGCTTTTATAAGCATAACGGTATTAACTACTTTGGTATTGCCAAAGCATTGGTACAAAATCTAGTTAAAGGCGAAGTTGTAGCTGGGGGTAGTACAATTACGCAACAACTTTCGAAAAATGCATTTCTAACAGCGGAACGCACGTATACACGTAAATTCAAAGAACTTATATTCACTAAGAAAATTGAGCGAAAGTACTCAAAAGATGAAATCATGGAACGTTATTTAAACCAAATCTATTTTGGTGAAGGTGCATGGGGCATTCAACGGGCAGCTCACGTCTATTTTGGTAAAGATGTTAGTGCACTAACATTAAACGAATCAGCTACATTAGCGGGTCTAGTCAAAGCGCCGTCTAACTTATCACCTTACAAAAGCATGGAAAAAGCGGTTGAGCGAAGAAATGTCGTGCTGTCATTAATGAAGAGCGAAGGGTATATCAATCAAAAGGATTTTGAAAAAACAATAGATCAACCGATTGTATTAACGGATAAAGAGACCATCGATTATAAAGGGAATTATCCATATTATGTGGACTATCTAATCGAGGAAGCAGTAGATAAGTACGGATTAACTGAGAGTGAAGTGTTATCTGGGGGACTTCACATTTATACGGAACTAAACCCTGTTATTCAGGACGCTACGGAAGAAGTCTATGAGGATGAAAACAATTTTCCAGCTAGCAAGCCAGATCAGCTTATTCAAAGTGGATCCGTATTTCTTAATCCTAAAACGGGTGGGATTAGCGCGTTAGTTGGAGGAAGAGGAGACTATACGTACAAACGATTTAATAACGCGACAAATTTAGTAAGGCAACCAGGATCAGCATTAAAACCACTTGCTGTTTACACTGCTGCATTGGAGCAGGGGTATGAGTTTGGCGATATGCTGGTTGATGAACCAATCAATATAGATGGCTATCAACCACAAAATATTGATAAACGATACCGCGGACAAGTGACACTGTATGATGCACTAATCAACTCGTATAACATACCCCCAGTTTGGCTATTAAATGAAATAGGAATTGAAAAAGGTTTTAGTACAGTTGAACGGTTTGGTATTCCTTTAGAAAAAGAAGATCATAATCTCGGGTTAGCATTGGGTGGCTTACACCAAGGAACGTCACCTTTGTTAATGGCCCAGGCTTTTTCCGCATTTCCGAACGATGGAATAATGATGCAAGCTCATGCTATTTCAGAAATAAAGGATGCAGAAGGAAAAGTAGTTGGAAAGTGGAGTGAAAAGTCTACCGGAGTTACAGAACCGGAAGTTGCTCAAAAGATGACGTATATGCTAAAAGGGGTTGTGGATAACGGAACAGCTAAGAATGCACAGATACCCGGCATAGACGTTGCTGGAAAAACTGGTACTACACAATTGCCTTTCCCTGGCGTAGCTGGTTCAAAAGATCACTGGTTTGTTGGATACACACCAGATATCGTTGGTGCGATTTGGTTAGGCTATGATAAAACAGATCAAGACCATTACCTAACAGCAACTAGTGGTGTCACAGTGACAACAATCTTCCAACAAATAGTATCTAAATCGATGAGTGAATTGCCTAACAAGGAATTTAATTTGCCATTGGTTGAAAAGAAGAAAAAGAAAGCAAGTAAGAGGAAAGACAACGAGCAGAAGAAAGATAAAGAAAACAAAAAGGATAAAGAGGATAAGAAAAATAAGGAGAAGAACAAGGATAAAGATAGAGACAAGGACAAATACAGAGACGAAGACGAAGACAGAGACAAAGACAAAGACAAAGACGAAGACAGAGACAAAGATGAAGACAAAGACAGAGACAAAGACAAAGACAAAGACAAAGACAAAGACAAAGACA
>CAZWAW010000073.1:0-1571 GCA_964632025.1 uncultured Sporosarcina sp. | reverse complement strand
GAAGACAAAGACAGAGACAAAGACAAAGACAAAGACAAAGACAAAGACAAAGACAGAGACAGAGACAGAGACTAAGACATTCAGTAAATCAGGTTAGTTACAATAAGCCCTCATTTTCGATACCAAGAAAATGAGGGCTTATTGTATGTTCTTTGTCTGCAATTACCAGTTGTTCATTTGGCTAGGTACTGCATTATGGGGCTCGTTGCTTTCAAGTGTATGTTTACGTTTTCGTCCATGACATGGTTTGCAATTTCACGTCCAAAGACTGTAGAATATCCTGTGATAAACTAAACCCTATTTAATGCATCCGAAACCTGATCCTCACCAGACACAAGATCAAATGAACGATTAAAAGTGTTTTCCTTCGTTAAAGTTGCTAAAATCGTCTTGGCTACGTCTTCTCGTGGAATAGATGCTGTAGGCAAATCTTCGGCTATTGAAACTTTTCCTGTACCTGGTTCATTTAGAAGACCACCAGGACGAATAATCGTATACGTTAAGCCGCTTTGTTCAAGGATTTTATCAGCGTGATGTTTGGCAACCATATAATATTTTATGCTGCTCCAGTTTTCTCTTTTATTGGCCTGAATCGCACTTACCATAATAAATCGTTTTACGCCAAGTATTGTAGCAGCTTCTATTGATTTAGCCGCTCCATCCAAATCGATTAAGATTGTCTTGTCTGCCCCAGTATGTCCACCAGATCCCGCGGTGAAGACAAAGGCATCACAGCCTCTTGCAGCTTCAACAATCTCCTCCACGCTTCCTTCCAAATCTGCAAGCCTAGTTTCAACACCGATTGACTCAAAAGTCTTTGCTTGCTCTTCATTTCTAATCATGGCTCTGACTGTATGTTCATTACTCTCTTTTAATAGATGTACAAGATGTTGACCAATTTGTCCGTTTGCTCCAACAACAAAAACTTTCACAATGAACAACTCCACTTCTATAGTGTGTAAAGTAATGATTAGCCGAAAATATTATCAATTGCTAGAATTTCTTCAGCCGTCAATTGAACTTCCCGTGTTTTTAAATTGTTCAGCACTATTGGTACCTGGATTGATTGTATCAATAGAATCCCTTGTTAGGTACCAATCAAGAATAACATTGCCGCGTCTTCTATTATCAATTCGATGACAGAGAAGTGAAAACCTCTTTATTACTATGATTAGCTTAACTCCATTATAGAAGCACAGTACCAGTTCCAGTGTGATAAAATAAGACTATAAAGAGAATTTCAAACGGTCGGAGGAAATGTCACATGGGCAATCAAACCTACTTCTATAAATTTCTTGAACCACTATCAAAAGAACTTGCATACGTCGCACGCGAACTAGAAAACAGTATCTTCTCTAGTCCACGCACAATGCTAACTCACGCGAGAGCGTTCGTTGAAAATATATTGCAACAAGTCATTCAAGCGGAAAAACTACCGAACGAACAATGGACTAACCTCAAAGAACGACTCGATCTACTGAATGACAATGGCTATTTAACTCCGGAAATCCGTGACGCGCTTCACCACGTTCGCCAAATCGGCAACAAGGCGGCACATGATACCCGTAGAT
>CAZWAW010000072.1:0-15031 GCA_964632025.1 uncultured Sporosarcina sp. | reverse complement strand
ATCTTGATTTTATAAATCAATAGTTGTTTGTAGTGGGGGTTGCGCTTGTTCTCCGGAGCACGCAACCCTTATTCGTGGGAGGTTTAACCCGTTAAAACCACAATCGAGGAGGAATTTTTAAATGGCTAAAAAAGGTAAAAAGTTCACAGAAGCTGCAAAGCTAGTTGAACACATGAAAGCATACGGCGCTACTGAAGCGATCGAACTTGCGAAAAAAACAAGCACAGTTAATTTCGACGCAACAGTCGAAGTTGCATTCCGTCTTGGAATCGACACTCGTAAAAATGACCAACAAATCCGTGGAGCAGTTGTGCTTCCAAACGGTACTGGTAAAACTCAACGCGTTCTCGTTTTTGCTAAAGGCGAAAAACTTAAAGAAGCTGAAGCTGCTGGTGCAGACTATGCAGGCGATGCAGAATATATTGAAAAAATTCAATCAGGTTGGTTCGAATTTGACGTTATCGTTGCAACACCTGACATGATGGGTGAAGTAGGGAAAATTGGTCGTGTTCTTGGGCCAAAAGGACTTATGCCTAACCCGAAAACAGGAACAGTAACATTTGACGTAGCGAAAGCTGTAGCAGAAATCAAAGCAGGTAAAGTTGAATACCGTGCGGACAAAGCTGGAATCATCCACGCTCCAATCGGAAAAGTATCATTCGACAATGCTAAACTTGCGGAAAACTTCGCAACTGTTTTTGAAACTGTTCTAAAAGCGAAACCAGCTACTGCAAAAGGAACATACATGAAGTCGGTTAACATTACGACAACAATGGGTCCTTCTGTAAAAGTTGATCCTTCAAGCGTAGCAGTTAATAAATAATATTGACAAACAGATAATCTTTTGATAAGATGACTTTTGTTGTGAATATAACCATTTGTACCGTAGACAGCAGGAGCGCATGCCGCTTAAATATTCCTGCCGAGGACAAGACGCTCTTTTTCTTTTAAAAGATGACGACTTTTCAGCCCTCAGTCTACTTTTGTAGATTGAGGGCTTTTCATACCGGTATAAGTGACCCAAACTTTTTAGGAGGTGTCCAAATGAGCACAGTATTAGAAGCAAAACAAGCAGTGGTTGGTGAAATTACAGACAAGTTGAAATCAGCTGCATCTGTAGTAGTAGTTGACTACCGTGGTCTTACAGTCGGTCAAGTTACCGAACTTCGTAAACAGCTTCGTGAAGCAGGTATTGACTTCAAAGTTTACAAAAACTCGATGTCACGTCGTGCTGCTGAAGCTGCAGGACTTGAAGGGTTGAACGAACACCTAACAGGCCCGAACGCAATTGCATTCTCAAATGAAGACGTAGTTGCTCCTGCAAAAATCCTTAACGATTTTGCAAAGAAAAACGACAAGCTTGAAATTAAAGCTGGCGTAATCGAAGGTGTACTTGCATCAGAAGCAGACATTAAAGCATTGGCGGAACTTCCGTCACGCGAAGGTCTACTTTCTATGCTTCTCAGCGTACTTCAAGCTCCAATGCGCAACTTTGCGCTTGCAACAAAAGCAGTTGCAGAGCAAAAAGAAGAACAAGGCGCTTAATAAAGCAGCCTGAAATACCACTTGCGGGTTAATAGCCCGACAAGAAAAACCACTTGCGGGTACAGCCCGACAAAAAAAGAATATTAGGAGGAAATTATAATGACTAAAGAAAACATCCTTGAAGCGATCAAAGAAATGACAGTACTTGAACTAAACGACCTTGTAAAAGCAATCGAAGAAGAATTCGGCGTAACTGCTGCTGCACCTATGGCAATGGCTGGTGCTGGTGCTGCTGTTGAAGAAGAGCAAACTGAATTTGACGTAATCCTTACTGCTGCTGGACAAGAAAAAATCAAAGTTATCAAAGCAGTTCGCGAAATCACTGGTCTTGGCTTGAAAGAAGCTAAAGAAGTTGTAGATAACGCTCCTAAAGCAATCAAAGAAGGCGTATCTAAAGACGAAGCTGAAGAAGTTAAAGCTAAGCTTGAAGCTGTAGGCGCTGGCGTAGAAGTTAAGTAATTTTTTATTAATGAAGAAAAGCTCGTCGGATTTGGACGAGCTTTTCTTTGTTTTTTTATCTAGATTTGTGACAAGCAGGTCGTCTAATCGATAGTGTACGTGAGCTATCTTCTTTTTTTGTGTTACAAGTCTCAATACGAGGGGGAAGACTAGTATGTCTGAACATTATTACTCGGAAAATCCGAAAGTAAAGAGTAATCCGAAAGAGTGGTCTGCGGAGCTACGCGGAAAAACATTCCGATTCAAAACGGATGCTGGTGTGTTTAGTAAAGGTGAAGTGGATTTCGGTTCACAACTTTTGGCTGATGCTTTTGTATTACCGGAAACGGAAGGGTTAATTCTCGACATTGGTTGTGGGTATGGTCCAATTGGATTATCGATTGCCGCATCTTTTCCGGAACGGAGCGTTCACATGGTCGACGTGAATGAACGTGCACTCGCTCTTGCTGCGCATAATGCAAAACAAAACGGCATTTCAAATGCAGAGATTTATCCAAGTGATGCATTATCCGATGTCACGGCAGAGGGGTTTGCTGCAATTTTGACGAATCCGCCTATCCGTGCAGGAAAAGAGACGGTATTCAAGTTTTACGAAGGCGCTTTTTCGAAACTTAAAGTTGGCGGTGAGTTGTGGATCGTCATTCAAAAGAAACAAGGTGCACCTTCGACGATAGATTGTTTGATGAGGCTTTTTGGCAACGTTGAGACAGTCGTTAAGAAGAAGGGTTATTATATTTTAAGAGTCCAAAAAAATTGACTCGATAGTATTGATATGGTAATGTTATAAAATGCATAAATTATTATAGTGCGGTCGTATGCCCTTTTGCATGAATAATGGAAATGAAAGGCATACTGACAATGTATAAAAGATGGTAAAACCGAAAATGAGCTCTTGCCAGAACTCGTTTTCTTTTTGTTTTTTTCGATATCATACACTATTTTTATGGTTTCGCAAAGGACTAATATTGTTTTATAAGGGGTGAAAGAGTTGACAGGTCATTTAGTTCAGTATGGTCAACACCGTCAGCGGAGAAGTTTCGCACGGATCAGCGAAGTGCTCGATCTGCCGAATCTGATTGAAATCCAGACGGCATCTTATGAGTGGTTCCTAGAAGAAGGACTGCTGGATATGTTCCGCGATATTTCTCCGATTCAAGACTTTACGGGAAATCTATCGTTGGAGTTCATCGATTATACTCTTGGGGATCCTAAATATCCCGTTGAGGAATCGAAAGAGCGCGATGTAACGTTTGCAGCACCGCTACGTGTAAAAGTACGTCTCCACAATAAAGAGACGGAAGAAGTAAAAGAGCAAGATGTCTTTATGGGTGATTTCCCACTTATGACAGAAAACGGTACATTCGTTATTAATGGTGCGGAGAGGGTAATTGTCTCCCAGCTTGTCCGGTCTCCAAGTGTTTATTACAGCGACAAAACGGACAAAAATGGTAAACGTGGTTTCGGTGCAACTGTTATACCGAATCGCGGTGCTTGGCTGGAGTATGAAACAGATGCAAAAGATGTTGTTCACGTCCGTATTGATCGGACACGTAAGTTGCCGGTTACAGTACTCCTTCGTGCACTCGGATTCTCATCCGACCAGGAAATCATTGATTTAATCGGTGATAATGAGTATCTGCGCAACACACTTGAAAAGGACAACACTGAAAGCTCTGAAAAAGCATTGCTTGAGATATACGAGCGTCTTCGTCCGGGTGAACCACCAACACTAGATAGTGCGAAGAACCTTTTGTTCTCACGATTTTTCGATGCAAAACGGTATGATTTAGCGAATGTGGGTCGCTATAAGATGAATAAGAAGCTTCATGCACAAAATCGCTTGTTCAATCAGGTTGTCGCTGAAACACTTGTCGACCCTGAAACTGGTGAAATACTGCTTGAAAAAGACCAACTCATCGACCGCCGTGCATTAGACCGTCTTCTTCCGCATTTGGAAAAAGGAATCGGTTTCGAAGAGATTACTCACGCAAGTGGAGTTCTTGACGAAAAAATAACAATCCAGTCCATCAAAATTTATTCTCCGAAAAGCGAAGAAAAACAAGTAATCAACGTAATATCGAACGCGTATGTCGATGATTCTATCAAGCATGTAACGCCAGCAGATATCGTTGCTTCAATTAGTTATTTCTTCAACCTTCTTCATGGCGTGGGTAACACGGATGATATCGATCATCTCGGTAACCGTCGTCTGCGTTCAGTGGGTGAACTTCTTCAAAACCAGTTCCGTATCGGACTTTCTCGTATGGAACGTGTCGTAAAAGAACGTATGTCTATTAATGATACGCAGTCAATCGTACCGCAACAGCTGATTAATATTCGCCCCGTTATCGCATCTATTAAAGAGTTCTTTGGTAGTTCGCAACTTTCTCAGTTCATGGATCAGACGAATCCGCTTGCCGAATTAACACATAAACGCAGGCTGTCTGCACTTGGACCTGGTGGTTTGACAAGGGAACGTGCAGGAATGGAAGTACGTGACGTACATTACTCCCATTACGGACGCATGTGTCCAATTGAAACGCCAGAGGGACCGAATATCGGACTGATTAACTCGCTTTCTACGTTTGCGAAAGTAAATAAGTTCGGATTTATTGAAACACCATACCGTAAAGTAGATCCTATCTCTGGTCGGGTCACTTCTAGAATCGATTACTTGACTGCCGATGTAGAAGATAACTACGTCGTAGCACAAGCGAATGCAATTCTTGCAGAAGATGGTTCTTTCGTAAGTGAAGGAGTCGTCGGTCGTTTCCAAGGGGATAACACTGTCTTTAAACGCGAACAAATTGATTACATGGATGTTTCGCCTAAACAAGTAGTTTCTGCGGCAACAGCATGTATTCCATTCCTAGAGAATGATGACTCGAACCGTGCCCTTATGGGAGCGAACATGCAACGTCAAGCAGTCCCTCTTCTCAATCCGGAGTCACCTTTCGTAGGAACTGGTATGGAACACATATCAGCACGCGATTCAGGTGCAGCCGTACTTGCGAAGTTTGATGGAATTGTCGAACATGTCGAAGCTAGAGAAATCCGTGTTCGTCGTATTGAAACGGTTGATGGAAAAGAAGTGAAAGGCGATCTCACAATATATCGTCTTGAAAACTTTATCCGTTCGAACCAAGGGACATGTTATAACCAACGTCCTATTTGTAGTGTAGGGGATCGCGTTAAACCGCTTGATATTCTTGCAGATGGTCCTTCGATGGAGCAAGGAGAGCTAGCGTTAGGTCGTAACGTCCTGATGGCATTTATGACATGGGATGGCTACAACTATGAAGATGCAATAATCATGAGCGAACGTCTTGTAAAAGATGATGTATATACTTCGGTCCATATCGAAGAATACGAATCTGAAGCGAGAGATACGAAACTCGGTCCTGAAGAAATTACGCGCGACATTCCGAACGTAGGTGAAGATGCGCTTCGTAACTTGGACGATCGTGGAATCATTCGTATTGGAGCAGAAGTTCGTGATGGTGATATTCTTGTCGGGAAAGTGACTCCGAAAGGCGTAACTGAACTGACTGCCGAAGAAAGACTTTTACATGCGATTTTCGGTGAAAAAGCACGCGAAGTCCGTGATACATCCCTTAAAGTACCGCATGGTGCTGGTGGGATTGTACTAGACGTGAAAGTGTTTAATCGTGAAGATGGCGATGAATTGCCGCCGGGCGTTAACCAATTAGTCCGCGCGTACATCGTCCAAAAACGGAAAATTTCCGTTGGGGACAAAATGGCGGGACGTCACGGAAATAAAGGGGTTATTTCCCGCATCTTACCTGAAGCGGATATGCCTTATTTACCGGACGGCACACCAATTGACCTCATGCTTAACCCGCTTGGTGTACCATCACGTATGAACATCGGACAGGTTCTTGAGATGCACCTTGGTATGGCATCTCGTACCCTTGGCATTCATATGGCGTCTCCTGTATTTGACGGGGCGAACGAACAGGATGTTTGGGAAACGATGGAAGAAGCCGGAATGGACCGTGATGGGAAAACAATTCTGTATGATGGCCGTTCAGGTGAAGCTTTCGATAACCGTGTATCAGTAGGTGTCATGTACATTATCAAACTGGCCCACATGGTCGATGATAAGCTTCACGCTCGTTCAACAGGACCATACTCACTCGTCACACAGCAACCACTGGGCGGTAAAGCTCAGTTCGGTGGACAACGTTTCGGTGAGATGGAAGTGTGGGCACTTGAAGCCTATGGGGCAGCTTATACGCTTCAAGAGATTCTGACTGTGAAGTCGGATGACGTCGTCGGACGCGTGAAGACGTACGAAGCGATTGTTAAAGGTGAAAGTGTTCCACAACCAGGTGTTCCAGAATCCTTTAAAGTTCTTATAAAAGAACTTCAAAGTCTTGGTTTGGATGTTAAGATGCTGTCGATTGATTTTGAAGAAATCGAGTTACGCGATCTTGACGAAGACGATGATATGCAACCAACAGATGCTTTGAATCTTATAAAAGAAAATCAGCCTGTTTGATTTGCCTAGTGAATGATATAAATGAATCTAGGGGGAAATTAACGTTTTCCCCTTTCTCTTTTGAATATAAAGTGTGCGCTTGCTCGGAAAAGCCAATTGCAGCGATAAGACTAGAGGGAGGTAGGCTCCTTGATAGATGTAAACAATTTTGAGTATATGAAAATAGGGCTTGCTTCATCAGATAAGATCCGTTCATGGTCATATGGTGAAGTGAAAAAGCCAGAAACAATTAACTACCGTACATTGAAACCCGAAAAAGATGGTCTGTTCTGTGAACGTATTTTTGGACCTACAAAAGATTGGGAATGTCATTGCGGGAAGTATAAACGCGTTCGTTATAAAGGCGTCGTTTGTGACCGTTGTGGAGTAGAAGTGACGCGTCAAAAAGTCCGCCGTGAACGTATGGGACATATTGAACTAGCAGCTCCAGTAACACATATTTGGTACTTCAAAGGAATTCCAAGCCGAATGGGTCTTATCCTTGATATGACACCACGTGCTCTAGAGGAAATTATCTATTTCGCGTCTTATGTAGTCGTTGACCCTGCGGATACTCCGCTTGAAAGAAAGCAACTGCTTTCTGAACGGGAATACCGTATCTACCGCGAAAAGTATGGTTCTAAATTCCAAGCGCTCATGGGCGCTGAAGCGATTGAGCGTCTTCTTGCAGCTATCGATCTTGAAAAAGAGATGGAGTTCTTGAAAGAAGAATTGAAAACAGTTCAAGGGCAACGTCGTACGCGTGCAATCAGGCGCCTAGAAGTTGTTGAAGCATTCCGTAACTCAGGCAACAAGCCTGAATGGATGGTTCTTGAAGTGTTACCAGTTATCCCGCCAGAACTTCGCCCGATGGTACAACTTGATGGTGGGCGATTTGCAACATCCGACTTGAACGACCTGTACCGAAGGGTCATCAACCGGAACAACAGATTGAAACGCCTATTAGATTTAGGAGCACCAGGGATCATTGTTCAGAACGAGAAGCGGATGCTGCAAGAAGCAGTCGATGCGCTCATCGATAATGGTCGTCGTGGCCGTCCGGTTACAGGACCTGGTAACCGTCCATTGAAATCCCTTTCTCATATGTTGAAAGGTAAGCAAGGACGTTTCCGTCAAAACTTACTAGGAAAACGTGTTGACTATTCTGGTCGTTCCGTTATCGTCGTTGGACCTAACCTGAAAATGTATCAGTGTGGTCTGCCGAAAGAAATGGCGATTGAACTGTTTAAACCGTTTGTTATGAAAGAACTCGTTGAACGAGGTCTTGCGCACAACATTAAGAGTGCCAAACGTAAAATTGAACGCCTCCATTCAGAAGTATGGGACGTTCTTGAAGAAGTCATCAAGGAGCATCCGGTCTTATTGAACCGTGCCCCGACTCTTCACCGACTTGGTATTCAAGCATTCGAGCCGATCCTTGTAGAAGGACGTGCGATTACGCTTCACCCACTGGTTTGTACAGCTTATAACGCTGACTTTGATGGTGACCAAATGGCCGTCCATGTTCCGTTATCTGCAGAAGCACAAGCGGAAGCGCGTTTACTTATGCTTGCAGCACAAAACATTCTGAACCCGAAAGACGGGAAACCAGTCGTTACGCCTTCTCAGGATATGGTATTAGGAAACTATTACCTCACTTTGGAACGTAAAGGCGCGTCAGGAGAAGGTACTTCATTCCGTGATGCGGATGAAGCACTTATTGCTTATCATAACGGGTTCGTGCATCTTCATTCACGTATCGCTATACAGGCAAGGTCTTTGAATAACCCTACTTTCACTGAGGAACAGAATGCCAAGCTTCTTATAACTACAGTCGGAAAAATAATTTTCAACGAGATTCTGCCGAGATCGTTCGCGTATATTAACGAGCCGTCAGACTTCAACTTGCAAATTGAAACACCAGACAAGTATTTCGTTTCTGGGACTGTCAATATAAGAGAGCATATTGCTGAACAAGACCTGATCGAACCGTTTAAGAAAAAAATCCTTGGAAATATCATCGCGGAAATCTTCAAACGTTTCCATATTACAGAAACGTCAAGAATGCTTGACCGCATGAAAAATCTTGGATTCAAATACTCTACTCGTGCAGGAATAACAATTGGTATATCCGATATTGTCGTTTTGCCGAATAAAGATGCAATCTTGAACGAAGCGCAAGAAAAAGTGGATAAAGTGTTACAACAATTCCGTCGTGGTCTCATTACAGAGGAAGAGCGATATGATCGCGTTATCTCTTACTGGAGCCATGCTAAGGATGTAATCCAGGATAAACTTATGGATTCACTTGACCACTCAAACCCAATTTATATGATGAGTGACTCGGGCGCCCGTGGTAACGCATCAAACTTTACGCAGCTTGCTGGTATGCGTGGTCTGATGGCCAATCCGGCCGGCCGAATCATCGAACTACCAATCAAATCGTCATTCCGTGAAGGTCTGACAGTGCTTGAATACTTCATCTCGACACACGGTGCTCGTAAAGGACTTGCAGATACGGCCCTTAAGACGGCTGACTCAGGTTACTTGACACGTCGACTCGTCGACGTTGCACAAGACGTAATCGTTCGTGAAGATGATTGCGGTACAGATCGCGGGTTGGATATCGGAGCACTTATGGATGGAACGGAAGTAATCGAAGGTCTGGATGAACGTATCGAAGGCCGTCACACGAAGAAAACGATTTACCACCCAGAAACAGGTGCTTTGATTCTTAAACGAGATGGCTTGATTACTGCTGATGCAGCTCGTGCTATTTTGGATGCAGGACTTGAACAAATAACAATCCGTTCGGCGTTCACATGTAATACGAAACACGGTGTTTGTAAACTATGTTACGGCATTAACTTGGCAACAGGTGAAACAGTTGAGGTTGGCGAAGCGGTTGGTATTATCGCTGCACAATCTATCGGTGAGCCGGGTACACAGCTTACAATGCGTACGTTCCATACAGGTGGAGTTGCGGGGTCTGACATAACACAAGGTCTTCCACGTATCCAAGAAATTTTCGAATCGCGTAATCCTAAAGGGGTTGCAGTTATTTCGGAAATCAAAGGTCAAATCACTGAAATTGACGAAATTCGTGAAGGTCAGAAAGAAATTACGATTGAAGGCGAAGTAGAATCGCGGAAATATCTGACGCCATACAACGCCCGTCTTAAAGTTGAAATCGGTGATTTGATTGACCGAGGCGAAGTCATAACAGAAGGTTCTATCGATCCGAAAGAACTGATTGTTGTCAAAGACGTCGTTACCGTTCAAGTCTATCTATTGAAAGAAGTTCAAAAAGTTTACCGTAGCCAGGGTGTTGAAATTGGTGATAAGCACATTGAAGTAATGGTTCGCCAAATGCTTCGTAAAGTGCGCATCATTGAAGCAGGGGACACGGATCTATTGCCAGGTTCACTACTCGACATTCACCAATTCTCAGATGCTAATGCGGAAGTACTTAAAGTTAATAAAATTCCGGCGACTTGTCGTCCTGTTATTCTCGGTATTACGAAAGCTTCACTTGAAACGGAATCCTTCTTATCGGCAGCATCATTCCAAGAGACAACTCGTGTCTTGACAGATGCAGCTATCAAGGGGAAAACGGACGAGTTACTCGGCTTGAAAGAAAACGTGATAATCGGGAAACTTGTTCCAGCCGGAACAGGGATGCAGCGTTACCGTCATATCGTAATGGAGCAAGAAAAAGAAAAAGCTACAACTAAGTAAGTTATGGTTTTGTAACTTACACTTAAACTGAAAACGGGGGAGTACGAAAGTAACTCCCCCGACTTTTCGTTTATGTGTTGACAGATTACCTTGCAGGTGATAAAATACAAAAGGTTGATAGTTGGATGTCTGTACTTTGGAGGATATGGAAATGTCTTATGAAAAAGTCGAGCAGGCAAAGAAAACAATCATTGGTACAAAGCAGGCAGTGAAAGCAATCCGTGCAGGGATAGTGATAGAAATTATTATTGCGCAGGATGCAGAAGAACGGATTATTGCTCCAGTGATGGAGGAAGCCAAACTTCATGACATTCAAGTGACGTATGTTGATTCGAGGGAAAAACTCGGAAATGCATGTGGCATTCAAGTCGGTGCAGCTGTGGTTGCGATTACTGATTAATAGTTTTTGTGCAGTAAAGCACAAAGACTTTGTTTTTACCCCAAAAATGAACCACCTGGATGTGTGGTCTTAAAAAAGAAGTTCGAAAGGAGGAAATACCGATGCCTACAATTAATCAATTGGTCCGTAACCCACGTAAGTCAAAAGTGACGGGATCTAAATCACCAGCACTCGGAAAAAGTTATAACAGCTTCAAAAAGTCAATGACAAACGTAAACTCACCACAAAAAAGAGGTGTTTGTACGCGTGTTGGCACAATGACACCGAAAAAGCCAAACTCGGCTCTTCGTAAATATGCGCGTGTACGCTTGACTAACCAATTGGAAGTCAATGCATACATTCCTGGTGAAGGTCACAACCTTCAGGAACACAGTGTTGTTCTACTTCGCGGCGGACGCGTAAAAGATTTACCAGGTGTTCGTTACCACATCGTTCGTGGAGCACTTGATACAGCTGGTGTAACTGGCCGTTTGCAAAGCCGTTCTAAGTACGGAGCTAAAAGACCTAAAGTTAAGAAAAGCTAATTAAAACAATCATGATTGATGGTTATTTAAGCGAAAAACGCTTAAAAACTTTGAAAGGAGGAATACAACATGCCACGTAAAGGCCCTGTTGCAAAACGTGACGTACTTCCGGATCCGATTTATAATTCGAAGCTCGTTTCACGTCTAATTAATAAAATGATGGTGGACGGTAAAAAAGGTACATCTCAGAAAATCCTCTATGGTGCGTTCGAGCTTGTGAAAGAACGTTCTGGGAAAGATCCACTTGAAGTATTCGAAGCGGCACTTACTAACGTAATGCCAGTTCTTGAGGTTAAAGCACGCCGTGTAGGTGGAGCGAACTATCAAGTACCAGTTGAAGTACGTCCTGATCGCCGTACAACTCTTGGACTTCGTTACCTTGTTAACTACTCACGCACACGCGGAGAAAAAACAATGGTAGAACGTCTTGCGAATGAAATCCTTGACGCTTCTAACAACACTGGTGCTTCTGTGAAACGCCGTGAAGAAATGCACAAAATGGCTGATGCTAACAAAGCATTCGCTCACTATCGCTGGTAAGATTCAGCAATTCATCAACACTCTAATCCGAGACGGAAGGAGATCATATAATGGCTAGAAAATTCTCCTTAGAGAATACACGTAATATTGGTATCATGGCTCACATCGACGCTGGTAAAACAACGACGACTGAACGGATCCTTTTCTATACTGGTAAAATCCACAAAATTGGAGAGACGCATGAAGGTGCATCTCAAATGGACTGGATGGAGCAAGAGCAAGAACGCGGTATTACAATTACTTCAGCTGCTACAACGGCTGAATGGAAAAACCACCGTGTAAACATCATTGATACTCCTGGTCACGTAGACTTCACTGTTGAAGTTGAACGTTCACTTCGTGTTCTTGATGGAGCTGTAACGGTTCTTGACGCTCAATCGGGCGTTGAACCACAAACAGAAACAGTTTGGCGTCAAGCGACTAACTACGGCGTACCACGCCTAGTGTTCGTTAACAAAATGGACAAAATGGGTGCTGACTTCCTTTATTCAGTAGGCACACTTGTTGAGCGTCTTGGAGCAAACGCACATCCAATTCAATTGCCAATTGGCGCGGAAGATTCTTTCGAAGCAATTATCGATTTAGTTGAAATGAAAGCAGTTTACTATGGCGACGACACGGGTCTAAACGCTGAAATTAAAGAAATTCCAGCAGAACATCTTGATCAAGCTAACGAATACCGTGAAAAGCTAATTGAAGCGGTTTCTGAATTTGATGAAGTTCTTATGAACAAATTCTTGGATGAAGAAGAAATTACAAACGCAGAAATCAAACAAGCGATTCGTAAAGCGACATTAGCTGTTGAATTCTATCCGGTTGTATGTGGAACTGCTTTCAAAAACAAAGGTGTACAACTTGTTCTTGATGCTGTTATCGACTACCTTCCATCACCACTTGATATCCCGGCTATGAAAGGGACAGATCCTGATACTGACGAAGAAATCGAGCGTCACTCAGACGACTCTGAGCCGTTCTCAGCGCTTGCATTCAAAGTTATGACGGACCCTTATGTTGGTAAACTAACATTCTTCCGTGTGTATTCTGGTGTTCTTCAATCAGGATCATACGTACAAAACTCTTCAAAAGGTAAGCGTGAACGCGTAGGACGTATTCTACAAATGCATGCGAACTCTCGTGAAGAAATTTCTGAAGTACATTCAGGAGAAATTGCTGCTGCAGTTGGACTTAAAGATACAGGAACTGGCGATACGCTTTGTGAAGCTAGTGCACTTATTATTCTTGAGTCAATGGACTTCCCAGAACCAGTAATTTCACTTTCTGTTGAACCTAAAACAAAAGCCGACCAAGATAAAATGGGTATGGCTCTTGCTAAGCTTCAAGAGGAAGATCCGACATTCCGTGCACATACAGACCAAGAAACTGGAGAAGTAATCATCGCTGGTATGGGTGAATTGCATCTTGACGTTCTTGTAGACCGTATGCGTCGTGAATTCAACGTTGAAGCTAACGTCGGAGCACCGCAAGTATCTTATCGCGAAACATTCCGCGCTTCAGCGGAAGTTGAAGGTAAGTTCGTGCGTCAATCCGGTGGACGTGGACAGTTTGGTCACGTTTGGATTGAATTCTCTCCTAACGAAGAAGGAAAAGGATTCGAATTCATTAACAACGTTGTCGGTGGATCAGTTCCACGTGAATATATTCCTGCAGTAGAAGCTGGTATCCGTGATTCACTTAATAATGGTGTAATCGCTGGTTATCCTTTGATTGACATTAAAGCTCGTCTATTCGACGGTTCTTATCATGATGTCGACTCCAACGAAATGGCGTTTAAAATTGCTGCATCTATGGCATTGAAAAACGCTGTATCAAAAGTTAACCCAGTTTTACTTGAACCAATGATGAAAGTTGAAGTTACCATTCCTGAAGAATATATGGGAGACATCATGGGCGATATTACTTCTCGACGCGGCCGCGTTGAGGGTATGGAAGCACGCGGTAACGCACAAGTTGTTCGCTCTATGGTTCCACTTGCTAATATGTTTGGTTATGCAACATCTCTTCGTTCTAACACACAAGGACGCGGAAACTTCTCAATGACATTCGATCACTATGAAGAAGTGCCGAAATCAGTTGGAGAAGAAATTATTAAGAAAAACAAAGGCGAATAACTTTTATTCTTGCCTGTAATCCATTAAATTAATGAATAGATAGATATAGGCTGTTAGAGGGGGCCCCCTTTAGCACTTATATCTATATAAAAACAAAATAACTTTTATATTTCGAGGAGGATTTCCATAATGGGAAAAGAAAAATTCGACCGCTCCAAGCAGCATGCTAACGTTGGTACAATCGGTCACGTCGACCATGGTAAAACTACACTAACTGCAGCAATCGCAACAGTTCTAGCAAAAAGACTAGGTGGAACAGCAGCATCTTATGCTGATGTTGATAATGCACCTGAAGAAAAAGAGCGCGGTATTACAATCAATACTTCACACGTTGAGTATGAAACTGCAACTCGTCACTACGCACACGTTGACTGCCCAGGTCACGCCGATTACGTTAAAAACATGATCACTGGTGCAGCACAAATGGACGGCGGAATCCTAGTTGTTTCTGCAGCTGACGGCCCTATGCCACAAACACGTGAGCACATCTTGCTTTCACGTCAAGTAGGTGTTCCACATCTAGTTGTCTTCATGAACAAATGTGACATGGTTGATGACGAAGAGCTTCTTGAGCTTGTTGAAATGGAAATTCGTGACCTTCTTTCTGAATATGACTTCCCTGGCGATGACATTCCTGTCATCAAAGGTTCTGCTCTTAAAGCGCTTGAAGGCGAAGAAGCATATGAAGATAAAATTATGGAACTTATGACTGCTGTTGACGAGTATATCCCAACACCACCACGTGACACTGAAAAACCATTCATGATGCCTGTTGAGGACGTATTCTCAATCACAGGACGTGGAACTGTTGCTACTGGTCGCGTTGAGCGTGGAGTAGTTAAAATCGGTGATGTTGTTGATATCATCGGTATCGTTGAAGAACCAAAATCTACAACTGTTACAGGTGTAGAAATGTTCCGTAAACTTCTTGATTATGCAGAAGCTGGCGACAACATTGGTGCACTACTTCGTGGGGTATCACGTGATGACATCCAACGTGGACAAGTTCTTGCTAAGCCAGGAACTATCGTTCCACACACGAAATTTACATCTGAAGTATATGTTCTTTCAAAAGAAGAGGGTGGACGTCATACTCCATTCTTCTCTAACTACCGTCCACAGTTCTACTTCCGTACAACTGACGTAACTGGTGTTTGTAACTTACCAGAAGGCGTAGAAATGGTTATGCCTGGAG
>CAZWAW010000071.1:5126-15131 GCA_964632025.1 uncultured Sporosarcina sp. | reverse complement strand
CATAAATCCTCCCAAATCCAACTCACTCAAAAAATGAAAACGGAAACAGTTCAAACTTCTTCCCATCGGTTTCACCTACTGAGCGCTGTTCCCGCAGTGCTTTATCCGTACATAATTTTTGTGGCATATCCTTCACTTTTACATAAACATGTCGTTGTTTCTCGCATTCATTTACGGCGATACCGCCTGTGTCAACGTCAATGGTGACACCCGTGACTCCATTCGGAGGGATGAACGGTTCGGGCGGAATACCGCGATTTACAGTCTCCATGAAGTCGATCCATATTTTTTTCGACGCCGCTTTATCCGTCATGTCGGTCAGTTGCTTTCCAACGTCATATCCGGTCCAAATCCCCGCAGTTAGTGAGGGGGTGTAGCCAATTAAGTATTGATCTGAAATCGTCGTCCCAGATTTTGCCGCATAGGGCCGCGTCTGTTTGGAGCGCATGGATAATCCAGTAGCAGTAGAATAATCGTTGAACACTGGATCGAACATGCCAGTCATCAGATGGGTGAGGACAAATGCATCTTGTTCACTGATGACATGTTTCTTGCTCATCTTCGGATGGTCATAGACCGTTTTTCCCTCTGCATCCGTTATGGACAGAATCGTCGTTGGGACTGTTTCGATACCGCCTGAAGCAACTCGGTTATAGGCATTCGTCATGTCGGAAAGCGTGACAAGCGAGGTGCCGAGTGCGGTTGCCGGAGATTCCGGGAATTCACCATTGACGCCTAGGCGTTCAGCCATTTTACTGAATTTCTTATAACCGATATCTTCAAGCGTTTTTACCGCGTAAATATTATCGGAAATCGCCAGTGCTTGTGCAAGCGAGATAGGATGGCCGGCAAATTTACCGTTCACATTGTTTGGTTCATACGTCGAGCGGCCTTCATCGTAAGTGAAAATAGTCTTTTCGGTCGATAAAAACGTCAGTGGACTGAACCCATCTTCGAGTGCAGCTGCATATAGAATCGGTTTCATCGCAGAGCCAGGCTGGCGCTTTGCTTGAGTCGCCCGATTGAATGGACTTTCGGTATAATTCATACCGCCGACGAGCGATGTGATTGCACCCGTTCCAGTTTCAATTGACATGAATCCAACTTGTAAACCGCTGGCCGGCATCCATTTAGTAATCGTTTCTTCGGCTACTTGTTGGTGTAACGGGTCCAACGTTGTCCGGATTGTCCAACCGCCCTCTGCGGGATAGCGCCCTTTCGCTGCGAGTACTTTTTCAGCTTCGCGCCACACTTCATCCAAAAAATAAGGGGCAACGCGTTTAGTGTCAGCCCATTCACGGTTTTTTAACGTGATTTGTTCGTTCGTTGCTCGCTCTTCTTGCCGCGCAGTAATGTACCCTTGCGCTTCCATAAGCGATAGCACCAGCAATGTCCGCTCCCTCGATTTCTCAGGATTTTCAATTGGCGAATAAATCGAAGGCCCTTTCGCGATGGCAGTAATAACAGCGGACTCTTCCAACGTCAGATCTTTTGCGGACTTTCCAAAATAAAATTTACTTGCTGCCTCGACACCATACATGCCATGTCCGAAGTAAACGGTATTCAAATAACCTTCCAAAATGACATCTTTTTCATAAAATATTTCCATGCGATAGGCGTAAAGTGCTTCAGTGATTTTCCGTTTCCACGTCTTTTCAAACGTCAAATACAAATTTTTCGCATATTGCATGGTAATTGTGCTGGCTCCTTCTACTTTGCGCCCGGATTTCGCATCTTTTAAAAGGGCGCCTGCAATCCGTTTATAATCAAAACCGTTGTGGTTATAAAAATTCTTGTCTTCTGTCGCAACGACTGCCTCGATTAAAAACGGTGACATGTCATCGAGGTCAACCCAGTACCGTCGTTCCGCGGAAAATCGGTCGCCAATTTGCCTGCCGTCTTTATCGAGAAAGACAGAAGCTTTTGGCACGCTTAAAGAAGGTGCGCCTGTTATTTGGGCATATAGCCTGAGCGATAGGAAGATAGTCAGCGCCGCCATTATCATCGTGACGGTTAGCAGCAACAGCCGTCGTAACGCCGAGCGTCTTTTTTTCTGTTTCACATACACTGTCCGTTGCATACGATCCCGTCCCGTCCATATCATTGCATCTAGTATGCGACGCATGGAAACAGATTAAACGGAACATGCGTAAAAACATGCATTGCCTCGGATAGATTGAAATGTAGACGGTAAAAAGGATATAATAAGAAGATGTTTTTATGTAAAGGACAGTGAGTGTATGGAATCGCGGGAAAAAGAGCGATATGTAACGATTAAGCTCCATTCGTCAATTCGCCATCCAGGCCAAGACGAGGAGAAGCATGAATTGAATGCAAAAGGTTTGTTGATAGAAAAAGCAGGCAAATCTTATTTGAAATATGAAGAACAACAAAGTGGAAAGTCGATTCAAACAATTGTTAAATTGGATTCTACAGACGCGCTCATTATGCGTCGCGGTGCTGTTACGATGCGGTTGCCGTTTGTTGCAGCCGGAGAACGGCCAGGAACGTACGGCAGTGGGCCAGCGACGTTTGACTTAGTTGTCAAAACTGACAAGCTCGATTTTACAGAGCAAAAGGATAATTCCGGAGGACGCTTCAATGTAAACTATGATTTGCATGCAGAAGGATCGCTTCTTGGAACATACGAACTGACTATTACATACACGGAGGGAACAATATGAACGCGGTAGAACAGATTCAACACGAGGTAAAAACAGCACTGCGCCAAGCTGTAATTGATGCGGGGTTGGCAGAAGAAACAGCTATACCAGACATTATGCTTGAAACACCTAATAATAAAGACAATGGCGATTATGCGACGAATATCGCTATGCAACTAACAAAATTAGCGAAAAAGCCACCGCGTGCGATTGCGGAAGCGATTCTTGAAAAATTAAATACAGATGGCACATCAATCGAATCGATTGAGATTGCAGGTCCTGGTTTTATCAATATCAAATTAAAAACGGATTACTTAGGCGACATCGTCAAGACCGTTCTTGAGCAAGGCGTGAACTACGGCCGTTCAAACTTCGGCAATAAACAGAAAGTCCAAGTTGAATTCGTTTCTGCCAATCCAACAGGTGACCTTCACCTTGGACATGCACGCGGAGCTTCACTTGGTGATTCTCTATCCAACGTTCTCGATTTCGCTGGATACGATGTAGCGCGCGAATACTACATTAACGATGCGGGTAATCAAGTGCACAACCTGGCTACTTCTGTTGAGGCACGTTATTTCCAAGCACTCGGTTTGGATAAAGAAATGCCGGAAGACGGCTACCAAGGACCGGACATCATTAATATCGGAAAAATGCTGGCAGCTGAATATGGCGATAAGTACGTCCATACGCCAGATGAAGAGCGTTATGCATTCTTCCGCCAATATGGCCTTGATCATGAATTAGAGAAACTAAAGACAGACCTTGCTAATTTCCGTGTGTCGTTTGATGTCTGGTTCTCCGAGACTTCATTATATAAAAACGGCAAAATCGACGTTGCTCTTGATAAATTACGTGCCAATGGCCATGTCTTTGAAGAAGATGGCGCGACATGGTTCCGTTCAACAACTTTCGGGGATGACAAAGACCGTGTGTTAATTAAAAATGATGGTACTTACACGTATTTGATGCCAGACATCGCGTACCATGAGGATAAATTGTTCCGTGGATTCGATAAATTGATCAATATTTGGGGCGCAGATCACCACGGTTATATTCCGCGGATGAAAGCGGCAATCGAAGCGCTTGGTTACGGCAACGACACGCTCGAAGTCGGCGTCGTACAAATGGTTCAATTGTATAAAGACGGTGAAAAATTCAAGATGAGTAAGCGTACAGGGAAAGCTGTAACATTGCGCGAACTCGTTGAAGAAGTTGGTCTGGATGCAGTCCGTTACTTCTTCGCAATGCGTTCAGGCGACTCGCAAATGGATTTCGACCTAGACCTTGCGATTTCTCAGTCGAATGAAAACCCTGTGTATTATGCACAATATGCGCATGCACGGATTTCATCAATCTTGCGCCAAGCAGATGAAAATGGAATGGCTGCATCTGTGGATAATGTTTCTTTATTGCAAGCTGAAAAAGAGTTGGAATTACTGAAGAAAATCGGTGATTTCCCACAAGTAATCAGTGATTCCGCGAGAATTCGTTCACCGCACCGCGTTGCAACGTATATCCAAGAACTTGCTGCGACATTCCACAGTTTCTATAACGCAGAAAAAGTGTTAGATCCAGACAACCGCGAATTATCGGAAGCACGTCTGGCACTCATTACAGTAACACGCTCGACAATTGCCAACGCATTGAAACTGATTGGCGTATCTGCACCAGAGAAGATGTAAGACGTTTGACCGCCACACTGGAGAGGTTGCTCTCCAGTGTGGCGGTTTTTTTGACGCCACTTAACGACATCTATCGACACAATAAAAATTTGTAGTATACTGAAAGTTGAACAAAATACATACCAAACATAAAGGTGCCCCGTATTAAAAACGGGGTTAAAAGGGAAGTCGGTTCAATGCCGACGCGGTCCCGCCACTGTAAGTGTGAGTTAGTCGCAATTTGTCACTGGAAAAAGTTCCGGGAAGACGCGACAAGCCTTGAACACGAGCCAGGAGACCTGCCTTTATGGATCACACGTACCCTACGAGGATAGGATTAGTGAAAATCGACGTCACTGTGCGTCTAGATTTTTACTCAACTTATTCCTCCGTAGCAATTACGGGGGATTTTTATTTGGATCAAACAGGAGGAAAACAACATGAAAAAGATTTGGCAATTAGGACTAACGGCATTTCTTGCAGTATTCTTACTCGCAGCATGCGGAGTAAATGCTACACCAGAGAAGCCAAAAGTAGATGGGAAACCGATAGTAGAAGAGGTTAAAGCTGACTTCCCAATGACGCTAACGGACGCGGTAGGCAATGAAATTACCCTGAAAACTGCCCCGGCAACAATCGTCTCGATGATGCCGAGCAACACGGAAATTTTGTTTGAACTTGGTCTTGCTAATGAAGTTGTCGGCGTCAATGATTACGACGATTATCCGGCAGAAGCACTTGAAAAAGAGAAAATCGGCGGCATGGAATTTAATGTAGAGAAAATCGTTTCCATGAACCCTGAAATCGTTTTTGCACATGAATCAGCACTTGGATCAGGTGAAGCAGGACTGCAACAAATTCGTGACGCAGGAATTTCTGTCTTTGTTGTGAAAAATGCAGCGAATTTCGAAGAAACGTACACAACGATTGAAACAATCGGCAAAGCGACTGGTAAAACAGTAGAAGCAGAAAAAATCATTACAGACATGAAAGAGAAAGTCGAAGAAGTTTTAGCTAAAACGGCTACAGTTGAAAAGAAAAAAACAGTATTCGTTGAAACATCACCGGCGCCAGAAATCTACACACCAGGTAAAAATACATTTATGGATCAAATGCTTGAAATGATTGGTGCAGAAAATATTGCTGCCGATCAAGAAGGCTGGTTTATGATGGATCCGGAAGAAATCGTCAACCGCAATCCTGATGTCATTATTGTGTTGTATGACTATATCGAAACGGCCGTTGCAGATGTTTACGCACGTCCAGGTTTTGATTCGATTACGGCAATTAAAGAAAAAGAAGTTGTTCAAGTTCAAGAGAATATCACGAGCCGTACAGGTCCTCGTCTTGCTGAAGGGCTTGAAGAAATAGCGAAAGCCATCTACCCTGAGGCTTTCGGTGAGTAAATCCAGCGTTGCCTACATCGTTTCTGCCGCCGCGCTTCTAGTGGCGGTGTGGCTCGGTGTGTCAATCGGGTCTGTGAAAATACCGATTAGTACGTTTTGGAATGCAGGGGCGGATGCAACAGCTACCAATATTTTGTGGAAGATTCGCATGCCGCGTGTCGTGCTTGCCGGACTTGTCGGCGCCTCGCTCGCGATTTCAGGAGCTGCTTTTCAGGGGCTACTGAAAAATCCGCTCGCTGACCCATATACCCTCGGAGTGTCATCCGGCGCCTCGGTAGGTGCTGTTATGACGCTCTTTTTTGGTATTTCCATCCCGTTTTTAGGCATGTATACGCTTCCTGTATTCAGTATGGTTGGTGCTGCATTAACAATGTTCCTTGTCCTTGGGTTCGCACGCCTCGTTGATAGGGCAATGCGAATGGAAACAATTATTTTAACCGGAATCATTTTCGGTTCGTTCCTCGGTTCTGTGCTATCGCTTATGATAGCGCTGACAGGGGAAGAGCTACGCCAAATTATTGGTTGGCTGCTCGGCAGTGTCTCGATGAGGGGCTGGAGTTATATTACGATGATTTTGCCATTCGTTGTCGTCGGCTCGTTCATGCTGTGGCTAAATCGCCGCGAATTGAATGCGATGTTATTCGGCGAAGAACGGGCGCATCATTTAGGTGTCAACGTTAAACGCCGTAAGTTTACCATTCTGATTGGTGGATCCATCCTGACAGGTTCTGCAGTCGCGGTGTCCGGCACAATTGGCTTTGTCGGTCTAGTTGTTCCGCATATGACCCGACTCTTATGGGGATCTGATCATCGCCATCTTTTGACATTATCGTTCATGAACGGTGCGACGTTGCTCATCATTTGTGACTTAATTGCACGGACAATCATTTCGCCAACAGAACTTCCAGTCGGAGTTATCACAGCGTTTATCGGTGCACCAGTATTTGCATTTATCTTCTATAAACAACGAAGGAAAGGGGGAATGTGACATGTTAAAAGTCGACAATGTTTCCGGCGGTTATGGCAAAGAACCCATCGTGAAAGCAGTAACATTTACTGTCAATAAAGGCGAAGTACTCGGCATACTGGGACCAAACGGCAGTGGTAAATCCACATTATTGAAAATCATTTCAGGCATTCTCCCGAAGGAAACGGGTTCCGTCACAATCGATGGGCAAGACGCGTCTACCTATTCACAAAAAGAATTCGCCAGAAAAGTAGCCGTCTTGCCGCAACTCCATGCACACGCCTTTTCCCACACTGTCCGTGAAACGGTAGAACTCGGGCGCTATCCACATCAATCGGGACTATTTTCTTCGTGGTCAGCTGAAGACGAGCGTGCTGTCGCGGAAGCAATGAGCAGTATGGCAATTATGCGCTATGCTGACAACTCGATAGAACTGCTATCCGGTGGTGAGCAGCAACGCGTTTTCGTCGCACAGGCACTCGCACAGGAAGCACCGATTTTATTACTCGATGAGCCGACGAATCACTTGGATATCGCCCATCAGCAACAATTACTCGATACAATTCGCGGGCAGGCAATCGACAAAGGACTCACGGTCATTTCGGTATTCCACGATATCAATTTGGCTTCTTTATATTGTGACAGGCTTCTCTTGATGGATAAAGGGCAGATTGCCAGAATAGGTGTACCACAAGACGTAGTGAAGGAAGAGGCCATCCAATCAGTGTACGGTGCACGTATAATATCACAGCCTCATCCCGAATTGCCAAAACCTCAAATTACACTTCTGCCGGATACCAAAGAGGAAATCAAGCCTTTCACCGTTGTAAAAGAGGATTTTTCGATATCATCGGATTTTGTTGCACTACGAACAAAATACCCGTTGAAAACAATTTCCTCTGCCGTTCATAACGCTGGAACGGGCTGGTATCGGTCGTTTGTCAACCGGCATGTTGATGTCGATTACAATGTAGACGACGTCAAAGCTGAAAATACTTCCTACCTCGAACAGCAAGGCTTTCATCTGACGGATACGGTCGGTATGATGACTGCGGTCACGACGGAGCATGCTGAAGTCGAGGAATACACAGGGGATTTCGGAACGATTTTGATTGCGGTAACAGCTGGCGTCGGCAATGCTGTCGATGTGTCGCAAGCGCTCACACGTGATCAGAAACCTCGCGTCGGTACAATCAATACATGGGTTATCGTCAACGGTCAGCTACCCGATGAAGCATTTATCCAAGCAATGATAACCGCAACAGAAGCGAAAACGAAAGCACTTCAAATGGAATCCATAACAGATCCGCTCACTGGCACAATTGCGACGGGTACATCGACGGACAGCCTACTTGTTGCGGCAACACAGCAAGGAGAATTCCTGCCGTACGCAGGACCAATCACGCCGCTCGGAAAATTGATTGGTCATGGCGTTTATGACTGTACTGTACGGGCAATCCGTGCCTACAAAAAGGCGAAAGGGTGGACAACTTGATACCTGCACATTTTATGGCCATCGCCATTGGTTTTCTGCTCGATAGAATGATTGGAGATCCACCGAAATGGCCGCATCCAGTCCGCTTAATTGGAACTTTCATTTCCAAATTGACTAGCGTTATGAATAAAGGTCGGTTCCGCACGTTAAAAGGAGCGTCTACACTTTTCATCACAGTCGGTATTGTGTTTGGTATCGTTTTTGCTTTAGTTGGTTTTGCCTATCAATTCAATATCTATGTCGGTATTGGTGTGGAATCAATTCTGATTGCCATCGGGCTGGCACAAAAAAGTTTACGCGACGCTGCGCTCGACGTTTATCGCCCGCTCGCCGCAGAGGATTTACCAACAGCACGAACGAAGTTGTCATGGATTGTCGGTCGTGATACCGATAAACTAAAAGAAAGTGGCATCGTACGCGGGACTGTTGAAACAGTGTCAGAAAATAGTGCGGACGGCATTACATCGCCATTATTTTGGGCATTTCTACTGGGAGCCCCTGGCCTTTGGATGTACAAAGCGGTGAATACACTGGATTCGATGATTGGTTATAAAGACGAACGGTATGAGAAGTTCGGGAAGTTTTCTGCGCGCGCGGACGATATCTTGAATTTCATACCAGCACGTGTGACGGGCTTTCTGATCATTTTATATGCGCCGAATAAAGGCGGAATTTCCTTTTGGAAACGGTTCATCGGTTGGAGTAAAGATGCAAGGAAACATCCAAGCCCGAACAGCGGCTATTTGGAGGCAGCGACCGCTTGGCAACTTGGCGTTACACTTGGCGGAACAAGTACATACCGCGGAATCGTATCAAAACGACCTGAGCTTGGTCCAGGCAACACCCCGCTAACCGCAATACATATTAAACAAACCATTACACAGATGCATATCATCGCGTTTATTTTTTGGCTAATGATGATGGTGATTGGAGTGGCTTTTTATGCAACTGCCTGAACATGGCGCAAATCCGCACAACGTTTACGTGACACTGGGCATTGAAGCACCTGCACGATTAGTGGATTTTAGTGAAAATGTTAATCCGGCGGGTCCTCCTGATTCAGTTACAGAGATGTGGCCAAGTTTACTAGAGTTGCTTAAGGCTTATCCAAATCCACAAGGGGAGCCTTTTCTATCAGCGGCAGCCGATTACCATGGCATTTCGACGGATTGTTTATTCGCAGGGAACGGGGCGGCAGAACTGCTGGCACTTTTAGCAGAGCGCTATCGTGCAAAGCGAGCGATTGTCGTGCATCCGACGTTTTCAGAATACGAAGCGACTCTCCTGGCGAAGGATGTGGAGATTGTTCGGGTTTTTACATCGGAGGGTGATGGATTTAAATTGCCACTGGAAGCAATCCTTGAAGCTATGACTTCAGCATCCGTTCTGTACCTTTGCACACCAAACAATCCGACTGGAATCATGCCGGAACGCACGGACTTGAACGTAATTATACAGCGGGGCGCTGAAGTTGGTTGTGATGTCGTATTGGACGAGGCTTTTATCGATTTCGTTGATGAATCCCTATCCTTTATTACGGAAATAAAGAATAATCCGCACGTCATCGTCGTTCGCTCTATGACGAAAATGTATGCCATTCCGGGAATACGCCTCGGGTATATTGCGGCAGATCCGTCGATCATTAAGGAGATAAAAGCACTCGCGCCGCATTGGAATGTGAATGGTTTAGCCGCACAAATCGGGGCGGTGTGCCTACAGGAAGAGCAATACCGCGAACAGGCAATTCAGCACAGTACTAGTGAACGGGAAAAGATGATGTTATTTTTAGCAGACAATGATTGCAACGTTA
>CAZWAW010000071.1:0-5116 GCA_964632025.1 uncultured Sporosarcina sp. | reverse complement strand
GAATTTTATTTCATTCACACTGGGTTCTGGCCGTGATTCAAATAAGTTGTATAAAGACATGCTGGCACGTGGAATTGTCCTCCGTCATTCACAAAATTTCCGCGGTATGGACGGCAGATGGTTGCGGATTGGTATGAAAAACGATGCGTCCATGAACATCTTGAAGGAGGAGCTGTCGCAATGGTTCGCGGAAAACTGACGTTCATAAGTGGCGGCGTTAGAAGCGGGAAAAGTGCCTATGCAGAAAAGCTGCTTGTGAATGAAGCACAGAAAAACGCGGCCCGGCTAGTTTATATTGCCTCTGGCGTCGCAACGGATCCTGAAATGCAGGCACGTATTGAACGTCACAAATCGGATCGATCCACTCATAGTTGGACGACCTTCGAACAACCCGTTGAGCTGGAAGAGGTTTTGCCCTTCATTCAACCGGGTGATTACGTGTTATGGGATTGCCTGACGACGTGGCTGGCGAATGAGTTATACACAGGTTGGGAGTCGGGAAAACCTTGTATTGGACAATCGGGCTGTATGGAGCACAAGGAAACACAGTTATACACAACGATTGATGCACTAATGTCACAAGCCGCCCACCTCGTAATTGTTTCGAATGAAGTAGTAGACGAACTGCCGTCAAACTACGCTGAAACGGAAATGTACAGCAAGTGGATCGGCCGTATTCACCAAGCGCTTGTCAAAAAAGCAGATACAGCAATTGAAATGGATTACGGCATTCCAATCGTATGGAAAAATGAACGGCAGGAGGTGACACGATGAATGGGTTGATTGTTTTAGGGACAGCATCGGACTCTGGAAAAACGATGATTTGTACAGCGCTATGCCGTATTTTATCGGATGAAGGTGTACGGGTAACCCCCTTCAAATCGCAAAACATGTCCGGTTTTTCAGCGACAACGGAAAATGGCGAAGAAATGAGCCGTGCACAATTCATTCAAGCACAGGCTGCTAGAACGAAGCCATTGATTTATATGAATCCAATTTTATTGAAACCAGTTGCCGACATGAAATCGGAAGTACTTTTTTTCGGAGAGAAGTTTGGTCCAATTGCTGGAATGGCGTATCGCGAACAGTTTTTCGCGCGTGGAATTGAGGCGATTAAAACGTCACTTGCCAAACTGGCGGAAACGTATGAAACGGTCATTATCGAAGGTGCGGGTAGCCCCGCAGAAGTGAATCTCAACGACAGGGAAATTGTGAATATGCGTGTGGCAGAAATTGCGGATGTACCCGCTGTTTTGGTTGCGGATATTGATCGCGGTGGTGCTATCGCATCAATCGTTGGGACGCTGCAACTTTTACCGCCCGAGCATCGAAAACGTGTCAAAGCCATTATTATCAATAAATTCCATGGTGACGTTTCTTTATTTCAAGAAGGTATTGAATTCATCGAAACCTACACGGGTATTCCAGTGGCGGGTGTTATCCCTTATAAAGTCGATCATGGCATCGAAGAGGAAGATATGGACCGACCGGTAATGAAAGCACCCGTGGGAATTGACGTCTACGATGCGTGGGCAAAACATGTCTTGGCGCATCTCAACTGGCCGCTTATTAAAGAAGTTTTGTCACCACCCGGAGAGATGAAATGAACGGATTGTTGCTAGCGATGCAATTTTTCACCGCAATTCCCGTGCGAAAAGAATTGCCGCTCGGCCGAAGAGAAGTGACGGCGATGTATGTGGCATTACCCTTCGTCGGAGGGGCAATTGGGCTCGCAATGTACGGTGTGTCAGAACTTCTAGTGAATTATTTGCATGTCGGTACATTTCTTGCGTCGGTTCTTATCGTTTTGACGGCGATTATATTGACTGGCGGTTTGCATCTGGATGGCTGGGCGGATACGGGCGATGCATTCTTTTCATACAAAGACCGTGAAAAACGACTTGAAATTCTAGAGGATCCGCGACTTGGTGCATTTGGAACGATGGCGCTCGTATTACTAATCATCGTGAAAATTGCTGTGTTCAATGAAATTCTGATGCGCGGCACAGGGAATATTGCGTTGTTCCTAGTAATTCCTTTCCTAGCAAGGGCCGCTATGAATCTATACTTTTCAACTGTGTGTCTTGCAAAGGATAAAGGAATCGCACACTTTTTCAAAGAAAAGATGTCAACAAGTGTGCTAATCAGCTGGACGCTAGTAAGTGGTGCAGTGACTTTATTCGCGTTAGGATTAATGTTGACAAGTGTACTGATTCCAGTTGTAATAGCGATTGTAATTGGAGTAGCATTCTTCACATTCCGTAACTGGTCATTGAAACATTTTGGAGGCGTCACGGGCGACCTATGCGGTGCATTCATTGAAGGAATGGAGGTGTTGTTATGGCTAGCGGTTTTGTGCTTTATCTGATTCGGCATCTTCCTACATTAGGTAACAAAGAACGGAAATACATTGGCTGGACGGATGAACCGATTTTGGAATCGGCTAACTGCAATTGGCGTCTACCCGAAGCCCCGAAACACGTTTATAGCAGTGATCTTCGTCGTGCAAAACAAAGTGCTGCACGCTATTTCCCGCAAGCGTCTATTGAAACAGCTGCCAGTTGGCGTGAATGTAATTTTGGCGAGTTTGAAGGGAAAACCTATGCGGAACTTGAAAAGGATAAGGACTATCGACAATGGATTGACGATCCGTATGCATTTGCACCACGTGGCGGTGAAAGTTTAACAGATCTAGAAATGCGTGTAGTAGCCGCAGTCAAACAATTGCCTAATCAGGCGGTTGTCGTGACACACGGGGGACCCATCCGCGCAGTTCTGACGAAGTTTTCATCGGAAGAAAAAGGTTTTTGGTCGTGGGACATCCCGCACGGAACGGGCTACCGACTTGAATGGGAAAGCGACAAAGCATTCGAGGAGGGGAAGTCATGCACGTCTTTATCGGCGGTGCCCATAACGGCAAACGAGACTATGTGAAAAAATGGCTGGCCGAGCAAGGGAAAGAAAACGTACACTGGGTAGAAGGAAATTGTCTAGCAGACAGTTTCATAGTTGATACGGAAGCAATTCAGACGACTGTCGTAGCTGGAGTCGAAAAGTGGCTTGCGGAAACGGATTTATCGGAACAAGCAGCCATTGATTACGTGATGAATATCGTCGCCACGGACCGTCATATCGTTTTTATTTTAACGGATATTGGACGGGGAATTGTTCCTATGGATGCAGGGCAGCGGAAATTACGCGATACTTGTGGCCGGCTTTATCAGCGGTTAATGGTGGAAGCGGATGAAGTGACGAGGATTTGGTATGGTTTGGCAAAAACTTTGAAGAAAAGGGGAGAACAACAATGAAAATTTACACACGTACAGGGGATAAAGGAAAAACAAGTTTAATAGGGGGCCGCGTCGACAAAGACAGCCTTCGCGTTGAGGCATATGGCACGATGGATGAATTGAATTCATTCGTCGGTAAAGCAATGACGGAACTGGATCCTGCAATTTTCGCGGATATGCTGACAGACTTGGAAGCTATTCAAAACGAATTATTCGACGGCGGGGGTGACCTTGCAAACGTTATGAAAGAACGTCATTATAAATTGTCTGAAGAACCGGTTGAAGTGCTTGAACAACGCATCGATGTGCTGATGGAAGAGGCGCCGCCTTTAGAGAAATTCATCTTACCTGGTGGATCACCTGCTGCTGCAACACTTCATATTGCACGAACTGTTGCGAGACGCGCAGAACGCCAAACGGTGACACTTATGAAAGCGGAAGAAGATGTACCATCAGTTGTTCAACGCTATTTGAACAGGCTATCAGACTACCTTTTCGTTGCAGCACGCATTGCGAATTCTCGGGTTAACGTACCGGATAATGAATACGTAAGAAGTGCGAAAGTGTTCAGAACGGATAAGAAAAAGGAGGACTGACCGATGCAATTGAAACGGCTCACATTGACAGCGTTTTTTGCAGCCCTCTGTGTTATCGGTGGGTTAATCAAAATCCCATCCAGCATCGGTTCATTGGCGCTTGATACTGTACCGGCACTCATCTCAGCGGCCTTTCTCCCGCCGGTATTTTCGGGAATTGCCGCGATGCTCGGGCACACGGCCTCAGCAATGTATGCGGGTTTTCCTTTAGGCCCATTCCACGTGCTTATTGCACTTGAAATGTTCGTCATCGTTATCATCTTTGCACGTCTGCACAAAGCCGGACGCAATCTAACGAAGTGGATTTTTTTCATAGTGGCAAATGGTTTAATTGCACCGCTGCCGTTTTATTTCCTGATTTCGCCGGCATTTTTCTTGTCGGCAATTCCATTTCTGTTGCTCGCAACGATTGTTAACGCAGTTGTTGCGGCAGTTGTCTTGCCGTCACTTCAACATGTAATGGCCGGACGTATGGGGATCGTTCGATGAGAAATGCCATTGAAATCGGCAACGGTTTCATCGTGACAACCGATAATTCAGGCGGTATCGGTGAAAAGTTGCAGGATATAGTTAATGTACCGGATCGCATCACAGCGTATTTTGCAGCCCGCGTCGCATTTCTTGAACAATGGGCGACGCATGCAGTGCCTGTTTCAATCCTCATCCACAATTTTAGCGGCAGCGCGAGTTGGGAAAATTACGTGGCAGGTGTGACGGATTTATTCCACGAGGCGGGGCTTGAGGTCCCGCCTATCAATGGCAGTTCAGAAACCAATATGGAACTTGTTCAGTCAGCGATGGCGATAACAATCATCGGCAAAAAGATGGAAGCACCGGCTTTGGAAAATAGTGCATGGTTTACTTACGGCACACCGCTCGTTGGAGATGAAGTACGAAATCGCGTAGATGAAATTGCGTCCGTCCGGCTTATTCACGAGGCGATGAAAAGTGGAATCGTCCATCAAATCTGGCCAGTTGGCTCAAGTGGGATTTTACAAGAGGTCCGTTTGCTAACTGGAGTTAAGGAAGCGCAAGTCGAAACCGCGCTGGATTCAATGAAATCAGCGGGTCCGTCTACAGTTGTTCTCCTAGCTGTTCCAGAAATGAAAATCGAGCAAGCCGAAGCACTTTTTGGTGTCCATTTGAATAAACTAATGATTATCACTTGAAACCTGCATTGTTCTTGCAGGTTTTTTATATCTCAAAAAAAGTGTGATTGAGCATATAACC
>CAZWAW010000070.1:0-15446 GCA_964632025.1 uncultured Sporosarcina sp. | reverse complement strand
TTCCACAAGATCCTGAAAGCTATGTTCACCGTATCGGTCGTACAGGACGCGCAGGAAAAAGTGGTGTAGCAGTTACGTTTGTAACACCACGTGAAATGGGTTACCTACGTATCGTTGAAGAAACGACTAAAAAACAAATGACTCCTTTAAATCCACCGTCTTCTGACGAAGCAATTGTTGGTCAGCAACGTGTGGCTGTAGAACAACTTACAGAAATCGTTAACAAAAACGGATTAAGTGATTATAAGCAACTTGCGGCTGAAATGCTTGAGAAGTATGACGCTACAGATTTAGTTGCAGCAGCACTTCGTTCATTAACTCGTGAACCGAATGATGTGCCTGTATCGATTTCGGAAGAGCGTCCATTGCCATCACGCGGAAATTCTCGCGGCGGCGGTGGCGGTGGCTATAAAGGCAACCGTAGTGGCGGACGTCCATCAAGTGGTGGTGGCGGACGTGGTTATGGTGGCGGCGGAGCTCGTCGTAGTGGCGGAAGTGGCGGCAACGCACCAAGCGGTAGCCGTGACGGAGCTAGAAGAGACAGCAGCAGTCGTTCACGTACTACTAAATCAGATCGTTAATAACGAACTTTCAAAAAATCTGGGTAGCGCAATTAGCGCTTACCCGGATTTTTTTGTATACCATAAAGTTTTTTTGGGGAATGTGCGAACTAGACAACGTACCCCTCGGCAACGTTAACAACAATCCGTCAAAATGAAACATTTCACGTTCTTAATCGTATAGAATAAGTAGAAGGGAAGAGGTGTTCATATGAGAGAGCAACCAGTGAATCGTATATCAGAAAAAGGATTAAGAGTGTGGAGATTATACGGCATTATGGAAACGGGATTTCTTTTACTTGTAGCAATTGGCGCGGGCGTATTGGCTTACATATTTGAAGGTCCGTGGTGGATATACGCATTGGCTGCGGTTGTCGTCATCCTATTTGCGTACTTTTTCATTTATTTGTTTCCAAAAGTAAGATGGATGCGATGGCGCTATGAAGTACGTGAATCAGAAATTGAGCTGCAACATGGAATTTTTATCGTCAAACGGACATTGATTCCAATGGTACGTGTTCAGCACGTAGACACGGCGCAAGGACCGATTTTACGGAAATATAACTTGGCAGAAATCACGATTTCCACGGCGGCGACGAATCATACCATTCCTGCTCTTGTGATGGAAGAGGCGGATGAACTTCGGAGCAGGATATCAGCGCTTGCAAGGGTGGCGGAAGAAGATGTCTGAGACACGCTATAAATTACACTGGATTACAGCGATTATTGAAGTGTTGAAAACAGCAAAAGAAGCGATACTACCGATTATTGTTCTTGTGTTTGCAAATGGACTGAATGATGTGGGGTCTGGGAAATGGTATTTGGATTATTTATCTTTCATCATTTTTGGTGTCCTCATTATCGCTTTTTTCATCACAGGTATTATTAAGTGGAAACGTTTCGAATACTGGTTCGAGGACAATGAACTCCGAATCGAATATGGGTTGTTTGTGAAAAAGAAACGCTATATTCCATTCGACCGGATTCAAAGCCTCGATTATACGGAAGGGATTTTGCACCGACCTTTCAAGCTTGTCAAAGTGAAAGTGGAGACTGCAGGTAGCTCCTCATCGAAGAAGTCGGAGGCGGAATTGACCGCTATTACGAAAGAGGCAGCAAGTAGAATTGAAAAGGAAATAGCGCAGGCGAAAAGTGGTAAGAAGACAATTTTGCAGGAAGATGGAGGGGAGACAGAAATAATTCAAGCAGTGGAAGAACCGCAAAGGAAATCAGTCTTTACAATGTCATCGAAAGGTCTGCTTATCCTGGCGACTACATCGGGCGGGATTGGGATTATTCTTTCAGGCGTGGGTATCTTCTTATCTCAATTTGCTGAAATGATTCCGTTTGAATGGATGTATGAAGAGATTTCGGGCTTTATCAAATTCGGCCTTCTTATCGTTACGATTGCTGTATTTTTAGGGTTTGTTCTCGTTTGGGGTATATCGGTTGCTATGACATTCCTGGCGTATTACGGTTTTAATGTGTCGCTTGAAAAAGAAGACATCGTCATTACGCGCGGTCTACTTGAGAAAAAACGGATGACGGTACCATTGAACAGGGTTCAAAGTGTGCGTATTATTGAGAATCCTTTTAGACAACTATTTGGCTACGCGGCTGTCGCAATTGATAGTGCAGGGGGAGGCGGGGTAGAAGGAGCGAAAATCAACTTATTTCCTTTGGTGAAAAAAGCAGATATCTACGGACCGTTAAAAGAGATATTCCCGGAACTCATACTTGAAGAGCCGACGGAAAAACTGCCGGCACGCGGCAAGCACTTTTTCTATCGTATTGATTTCCTATGGATGATTCCTGCAATCGGCGCATTGACGTACTTTTTCTTTCCATACGGGTTGTTGTCGCTCCTCATCGTACCGGTCATCATCCTCTTCGGGTTATGGCAACACCACTCAGCAGCATACGGAATTTCAGGAAATCAGCTGACAATGCGATTCAGGAACTTTAGCCTTCAGACTGCTTTCTTGATGAAAAAAAGAATTCAATCGATGGAAATGAAACAAAACTACTTCCACAAACGCAAAAATGTCGCCACATTAGCCACAAATATCAAGTCAGGTATGAGTACTTTTAGTGCACAAGTACATCATATGGAAGAGTCGGAAGCCGAGAAGTTACTTTCGTGGTATGAGAAGAACGCGAAGGATGCTTGATTTGCTTTCATAGGTACAAAAAAAGAGCAGGGATAACCTGCTCTTTTAATTAATTATAATAAAGTATAAGTTTTTAACCTGGAGCAGTGTCTAGACTCCAGCGCTTTTCTTTATCTTTTTTTACTTTTCCAACTGATAATGCGTTTTGGATGAAAATAGCTAAGTCCTATTAAAAATCCGACGACTAACCCCGCAATATGGGCGGTTGTGTTAATGTTGGGCTGGACATAGGTCATAACTATGCTGATAACAATAATTGGCAGGATAATCTGTCTTAGCTGCGGTAAGATATGCTTCGTATAATAGACAAGTGCTCCGAATGCTCCGAGAATCCCGAAAACTGCACCACTTGCGCCGAGGCTTTGATAGTCGGGGGCTTGCAGGAAAAATGTGGCAATATTAGCGAAAATACCCGATAGCATATATATTGTCAGGAAGCGTGCCTTACCTGCGATTTTCTCAAGTTCAGGTCCGAAGATGAAAAGAGAGAACATATTAAACAGCAGGTGCATGATACCGCCGTGAAGGAACATCGGTGTTAGAAGTCTCCACCATTCCCCGTCGGAGATAAGGAAGTTGACGCCGACGCCGGCGTATAATACTTGTGTCCCGATAACCGGGATGAGCGTCACTAGATAAATAAGGATATTCAAAGCAAGGAAAAACGTCACCACCGGATAGAGGCGGATGTATTGCGAGAAGCTTTCTGTACGGCTAAACATGTATTCACCTCAATCTATGATTTCATTATACATATTTTATCGTCTAGGCTCCAGTGCTTGATCAGGGTGTCGACGATTTTTTGCTAACTTTGGAAGGAGGAATTATTTTGATTGCAGGAATTGGGCTTGATATCGTCGAATTGGATAGAATCGCCAAGTTGGATGCTAGGTCTCCGAAATTCCGTATGCGCATTTTAACTATGGAAGAGCTGGAAATTTACGAATCGCACACGACTAATCGGCGAATAGAATTCCTTGCGGGCCGTTTTGCTGGGAAAGAAGCGTTTGCTAAAGCGAAAGGAACAGGAATTGGAACACACTGTAGCTTCTTAGACATCAGTATATTGCCTGAACTGAGCGGCAAACCAACTGTGTTTTTTAAGGGAAATTCAATCGCTGGCTTCATTTCTATAACTCATACGAGGACCGTAGCAGCAGCTCAAGTTATCCTTCTTGCATAATTGTTCGTCCTTCCTCATAAGATGACCTACCCGATTGAAATGAGAAAGGATGAACTGTATGCGTAGCCGACTATTTGCTCTTTTGTTAGTTGTAGTCATGGTAATTCTTGCGGCATGTGGATCGCCGACGAAAGAGGATGTCATGAAGAAACTCAGTGGAAAGTGGAATGAAGCGAAAGGGTATGACTTGCAAGCAACCATGGAAATTAAGACAGGAGCTGAGCCGCGTTCATATGAAGTCGCCGTTTGGCATACGAAGCCGGCTTTCTATCGTGTTAATGTAACACAGGCAGGCAGTAAGGATTCCCAGATGATTGTTCGTAATAAAGAAGGTGTGTTTGTTGTTACTCCATCGCTTGGTAAGACCTACAAGTTCCAAAGTGACTGGCCTGCACAAAATAGCCAGGCGTATTTAATAGGTGCCTTGTCAGAAGATATTAAAGCTGATAAGAGTGCGACGATGACGGAAAAAGAGAAAACGTACGTCTTTGAAACAGCCACGAGAAATAACCATAAAAAGGTTCTGCCAACCCAGCAGATCCATATTGACAAAAAGACACTGCTACCAACGTATGTCTCCGTTCTGGATGAAAACAAAGTGGAGAAGATTCGTATTACATTCAATAAGATTACACTTGGCGTCGAACGAAAAGCTGCCGATTACGCAGTAGATATGGATGATACGAATACAGGTAAAGGAACTGAACCAGCCGTGGATGACGAAACAACAGGACTCTCAACGTATTATCCATCAGTAGCTTGGGCGGATGGCACTCTTGTTGATGAAGAAATTGTGGAAATGGATAGTGGTACACGATCATTTATGACTTTTGGCGGGGAGAAAGAGTTCGTTATTGTTCAGGAGCCAGCAGTTAGAGCGGACAATAAAATGCCGGTCTCCGTTGAAGGTGATCCCGTCGATCTTGGATTTACAGTTGCTGCCCTTACGGAAAATTCAATCCGTTGGGAAAGCGGAGGTGTTTCATTCTTCATTGCATCCGATAAGTTGACGCAAGATGAACTGATTGAAGTAGCTGGATCGATGAAAGCAGAGGGGATGAAATAATATAACTAAGGTTGACGAAGAAAGGGCGAGGGATAGATAATAGAGAGTACTACAGTACAAATGAGGGATTGTTATGGAAGACTCTATTCATTATCGTCCAACGCAAGCTATCGTCGATCTTGCAGCTATTCGGACCAACGTTCGGAATTTGAAAGAGTATTTGGGAAGTGAAACCGCAGTTATTGCAGTTGTAAAAGCAGACGGCTACGGCCACGGTGAAGTGGAAGTAGCTCAAGCTACTTTTGAAGCCGGCGCAGAAATAGTATCGGTGGCAACACCTGACGAGGCGGTACGACTCCGAGTGGCAGGTATTAGCGGGGACATTCTTGTCATGGGACCGTCTCCGCTTTTGTTTGCTGAAAAAGCAGCTGAATTGGGGATTATGCTAACAGTTTCGAGTGCAGAGTGGTTGCGATCGGCATTAGACGTCAGCAAAAAATTCGTGCAACAATTGAGGATTCATGTAAAGATTGACAGTGGAATGGGTAGAATCGGATTGAGGGATGAGGATGCTCTGCGGTCCCTTATGTCGGTCGTTAATAGTTCTAAACAAGTGCTACTGGACGGTATCTTCACACACTTCGCTTGTGCAGATGAAGAAAACCCTGAAAGTACTGAGGAACAATTTACTAAGTTCATGGGGTTAGTGCAGACATTGTCGGAAAAACCGCGACTTGTTCACGCATCGAATAGCGCGGCAACCCTCCTCTATCCCGAATATGCGCTCGACGCGGTCCGTTTCGGAATCGGACTTTATGGCATAGCGCCTTCGGAATATGTAGGAGGGAAATTGCCGTTTCGTCTTGAAAAGTCGTTGCAAATCGAAAGTGAACTTGCTTGTGTAAAGTTATTGGATACGGGCAATCGGATCAGTTATGGTGGTACCTATGTAACATCGAGTGCAGAATGGATTGGCACAATTCCGATTGGTTATGCAGATGGTTTGAGACGTGGTCTACGCGGGCAGGAAGTACTCATCGGTGGAGAACGAATGCCCATTGTTGGAACCATCTGCATGGATCAATGTATGGTGAAGCTTCCGCGGGAAATGTTGGTTGGCGAAAAAGTTGTTCTAATAGGCCGTCAAGGTGAAGAGGAAATTACCGTGGAAGAGTGGGCGGAACGACTCGGCACGATTCCATATGAAATTGCTGTTTCCATTGCGAAGCGAGTACCGAGAATATACACAGGGAAAGATGGACAGAATATATAATATTCGTACATTCGACAAAAAACCTAGCAGCTTTGCAGAATCCTGTCAATAAAATTCCTTTCGTGTCTTCTCATTGTCGGTATACAATGGTAAGATGGACTTGTATTGAAATGAGGGAACGGGTTTGTCGGAGGTGCTAACGTTGCGTGCAAATAAAAACATTAAAGAAATTATTGTTAAAATTCCGAAACGGATGCTGAATGAAAATGAACATACGGTCGTCCATCAGGAACTGGACCGTGGTGATTTCGTTTATATTTCGACAAAGCGATATGTGACTGACTATGAATCGGATACGATCAGAGAAGAGATGATGAACGGTTATCTCGAAATGTCGCAAATCAACCTTAGAATCGCCACGGAATGCTTGCATGTGGAATTTGAAGCCCAGCATACGGTGGAACGTCTCGTAAGCGGAGGATGAAAAGTTGGCAATAAAACGTGGAGACGTCTTTTTTGCAGATCTGTCGCCTGTTGTTGGTTCTGAACAGGGAGGAACAAGACCGGTCCTTGTCATCCAAAATGATATAGGCAATCGGTTTAGCCCGACGGTTATTATTGCGGCAATAACTGCGCAAATTCAAAAAGCGAAATTGCCTACACATGTTGAAATTGATGCGGTACGATATGGCTTCGAGCGGGATTCAGTTATTCTGCTCGAGCAGGTCCGCACAATCGACAAGTCAAGGCTTACCGATAAGATTACGCATCTAGATGAATTTTTGATGGAACAGGTCGATGAAGCGCTCGAAGTAAGTTTCGGCCTCATCAAATTCTGAGCATACATATAAAAGAAGCACCACAGGATTCATTTCTGTGGTGTTTTTTCATTCTCTAAATTTCTGAAAGCATCTTGTATTCTTATTTCTGCGACAAAAATAGTGTGTTGTGGTACTATTTTCGTTACAATGAAAGTACAATTACTATTAATTCATAAGGAGGCTTATCGAGACAATTATGAATAAGCGAATGGTAGAGGGCATCAATCAGTATATGGATGAAATTATTGAACGCTGGCAATTGGGCATGAGAGAAGAAAAAGGAGAACGTTTTTTTTATTTCATGCCGGCTAACCTTGTTGAAAAGACAAGCAGGGAATTTGCAGAACTGATGACATCGAATATCTCGGAAAGTGATAATATCAACTCAGAAAAATTGAATGATTTTACTGAGAAAGTGGTCCGTTTTGGTTGGTCTATAAAATTTGTGAACAAGGCGATCGAAAACTTTTCGCAAATCACTTTTAATTTATTGGAAGAAAAAAAGATTATTGAAGAAAGTAATCTACGATCTATTCTGGATGTTTTCACTAACTGGATTACGCCTCTTCGTGAAAGTATCATAGAAGCCTATTCGCTGGAATGGGACCGGACTGTCAGTTTGCAGCGAATTGCTTTGCAGGAACTATCAGCATCATTGATACCGGTTTTCGAGAAGATTTCAGTCATGCCGCTTGTTGGTACTATTGATACAGAACGGGCTAAATTGATTATGGAAAACTTACTGGAAGGTGTAGTGAAACAACGCGCTGAAGTAGTTCTTCTTGATATTACTGGTGTACCTGTGGTGGATACGATGGTTGCTCATCATATCATTCAAGCTGCTGATGCAGTTCGGCTTGTTGGAGCGAAGTGTATGCTAGTTGGAATTCGACCGGAAATTGCTCAAACAATCGTAACGTTGGGCATTAATCTGAACGATTTCACAACGACAAGCACGTTGCAACGTGGGATGCAGGAGGCCTTGAGGCTTACGAACCGCACGATAGTGGAGGTTGAACAATCATGAATATGCGAATTCCGATTTTGAAACTAAATGATACGTTAATCGTCTCTGTTCAGTGGGAGCTCGACGATCAGACGGCAATTCAGTTCCAGGAGGATTTATTGAAAAAAATGCATGAAACGTCGGCGAGAGGTGTCGTTATCGATTTGACACCGATTGATTTCATCGATTCATTTATTGCAAAAGTGCTTGGGGACGTTATTAGCATGTCGGGTTTGATGGGGGCGAAAGTCGTCATTACAGGAATTCAACCAGCTGTTGCAATTACACTTATTGAACTCGGGATCCGTTTGGAGGATGTTTTGACAGCGCTAGATCTCGAAAACGGATTGGATAAACTTCGTAAAGAATTGGAGGCCTAACCATGGAGTACCGGTCTTCTGTAGATATATACACGGAATGGGACATTGTTGCCGCTCGACAGCTTGGCCGGAATGAAGCAAAAAAGTCAGGCTTCGGAACGGTTGATCAGGCGCGTATTACGACGGCGATTAGTGAGTTAGCCCGCAATATATACTTATACGCTGGAAAAGGTAAAATCGAAATCATGAGGATTTCTGAAAATGACTTATACGGAATTACAATTATAGCTTCTGATAATGGTCCGGGGATTCGGGATATGCGCAAGGTGATGGAAGACGGCTTTTCGACATCGGGAGGACTTGGTGCAGGTATGCCGGGTGTAAAGAGACTTATGGATGAATTCAAAGTGGACACGGAACCAGGGAAGGGAACAACGATTACCACCACAAAATGGCTACGATGAGGAGGTGACGATGGATGCCCGACGAAGTTGTAAAGCAGTATAAAGAAATACTGCAGCAATATGTTGATGGACAACATGAAGAAGATCTTTATTTAGGACAACAGTTTAGCAGGCGATTCATTGAAGAAGAAATTTCTCCTGAAGAAGTCATCAGTATCCATAAAACTGCGCTTGCAGAAGTTTTACCGGATATGCCAGAAAAGCTATGGCACTCGTTTGATTTTTTGATTGAAATGATGATTCATTACGGGCTTGCGCTTAGAGAGCATCAGAGTCTCATTCAGAAACAAGAAGAAATTCAAATCGAAATGAATGTAGCGGCAAAAGTACAAGATACGCTTCTGAAAACGAGGAAGCCGGATTTCAAAGAGCTTGATATTGGATTTGTGACGGAGCCAGCTAAGCAAATGAGTGGGGATTATATTTATTTCCTGAATGATAATAGTTACGAAGCGGGTGTGGCTGTAGCTGACGTTATCGGAAAAGGGATTCCAGCGGCACTTTGTATGTCAATGATCAAATTTGGAATGGACGGTTTGCAGAACGAAAATACAAGCCCGAGGAACGTCCTTGATATTGTTAATAGGATTGTAGAGAAAAGTGTAGCTGATTCAATGTTCATTTCGATGTTTTATGGAAAGTATGATGCAAGAGACTCCAGTTTTTCATATGCTACTGCGGGACATGAACCTGCCCTCATGTATAAGGCGTCGACGGGGGAATTTACGGAGCTTCATGCAAAAGGACTTCTCCTCGGTGTTCATCCGAATGTCGTATATGAAGAGAAATCAGTCCTTCTGGAAGAAGGCGACTTTATCGCGATGATGACGGATGGAGTTACAGAGGTGCGAACGGATACTGGTTTCATAGATGATCAAGTAATCAAATTGATTTTGGCGGAAGTGAAAGACGAATCTGCTCAAAAAATTGCTGACACAGTATACCAAAGGCTTGCGTATCTCCAAAACTTTCATTTACGTGATGATTTCACGATTGTTATCTTCAAAAAAGATACCGATAAGGTTTAAGACTTTAAGTGAAGGGTATATGTATCTATAATATGTTTTTTTAAAAAAAGAAATTCGGGGTGTAATTATGAATTTGCAAGTCGACTTAGTGGAAGAGAATAGTGTTCAACGCTTTAAAATTGTTGGCGAAATTGATGCATTTACAGCACCGAAATTAAAAGAATGTCTTGCGTCGGCAGAAAACGTGGAAAACATGCAAGCGGAGTTAGACTTATCTGAAGTTGGATATATGGATAGCACTGGACTTGGCGTTTTCGTCGGGTTTTATAAAGCTGTTAAAGCTAATGGGGGGCATGTAAAGATTGTTGGCGTAAACGCCCGTCTAAAAAGATTATTCGAAATTACTGGTTTAGCTGAAGTTATGGATATCGTAATGGAAGAAAGTAGGGACGATGATGCAACCGTATGATTATATTGAAATCAAGGTTCCCGCGAAAGCACAATATGTTGGAGTTGCTCGACTCGCGATTTCAGGATTGGCAAGCCGGCTTGGTTTTACTTACGATGAAATCGAAGACTTAAAGATTGCCTCAAGTGAAGCGATTACAAATGCAGTTCAGCACGCATATAAGGAAGATGATGATGGAGAAGTTGTAGTTGGTTGTGCTTTGTTTGTGGATAAATTAGAAATAATGGTCGCGGATCACGGGAAAAGTTTTGATTTTGAAGAAACGAAGAAACGCGTAGGGCCGTACAACGAGAAGGAGGAGGTTCAATTTCTTCGGGAAGGAGGACTAGGCCTTTATTTAATGGAAACACTTATGGATGATGTAAAAGTTCTTCATGAGGAGGGTGTGACTGTATTTATGACTAAATATCTCGGTGGAGAGCGGGGGGATGTCGATGTCGAAAGAATCATCTCCTCATGAATCTAAAACGGAAGAACAAGCTCCTCTTGAAGTAGAAATTAGCGAACCGTCTCCCCGTGGAAATGGAACGAAGATAGAAGTCCTTGAATGGATTAAACGCTATCAGGAAACCAATGACGATGAGGCGCAGACAAACCTGGTTCTTCACTATGAACGCCTTATTCAATCAATCGCCCGAAAATATTCCAATGGAAAGTCCTTCCATGAAGATATTGCTCAAGTAGGCATGCTAGGACTTCTCGGAGCGATACGTAGGTATAATCCGGAATTTGGAAGAAGTTTTGAAGCGTTTGCGGTGCCGACAGTCATCGGTGAAATTAAACGTTTTCTACGTGATAAGACATGGGCGATACATGTTCCGCGTCGTATAAAAGAATTAGGCCCCAAAATCAAGGCGGCCGTTGAAACGTTAACGATAGAGATGCAACGTTCCCCACTTGTTAGTGAAATTGCAGAGTACCTTGATGTTGAAGAAGAATTGGTCCTCGAAGCAATGGAGATGGGGAGAAGTTATCAAGCGCTCTCAATGGATCATACCCTTGAAGCTGATTCTGAGGGAGGCACGATAACACTTTTCGACATTATTGGTGAAACTGATGGTGGCTTTGAGAAAACAGATCAACGCATGGTTGTTGCGAATGCTCTAAATGTTTTATCGGAACGTGAAAAACAAATTATCCAGTATACATATATTGAACAGCTGAGCCAAAAAGAAGCGGGAGAACGACTTGGCATCTCTCAAATGCATGTTTCAAGACTGCAGCGCAAAGCGATTAAGAAGTTGCAGGAAGCAATATTGTCGGCTGGTGGTGTGTTATAGTGGACTCGATAATAACAGAACATGTTGAAGCGTATGTTTATCAGGAAGCGAAGTTTGGGAATCGAGAATGTGGGGACACCTATTTTATCCATGCGGAGGAAGACTATTTCATCTGCGCAATTGCGGATGGGTTAGGCAATGGACCGATTGCGCGCCAATCTTCTCAAATACTTCCTAAAGTGTTGAATGAATATCATCATGAAACAATAGACGAATTACTCAGCCGTTGTAATGAACACATGGTGCAAAAACGCGGAGCGGCAGTAGCTATTGTAAAAGTAGATTACAGACAACAAACAATTCAGTATAGTTGTGTTGGTAATGTCCGTTTTTATATGCTTCATGATTGCGGTAAGATGATCTATCCCTTGCCGGTAATGGGCTATCTTTCAGGGAGGCCTCAAAAATTAAAGACGCAACAATACAACTATGAAAAAGGAGATCTATTCTTCCTCCACTCAGACGGCGTCACACTTAGAAGCCCAAAAGCTTCTATGAAAGAAAGTTCAGGGCCTTATGAGTTATATCAAAAAGTGCTGGATTCAATTGAACACGGTGACGACGCAACATTTATAGCCGGAAGCCTACTCTTGTAAGTTGGAGGTGGGCTTTTTTATCGTATAGGAAACTATTAAACCTCGTACTGTGGATGAGTTGGAACGTAGAGATTTTACGTCTAGACTCCAGCGTTTGTCGGGGCAGAACAGGCGCTTGCGCTTTTGTTCTGTTAAAATGAATCTATAGAAGAAGGGTGGTTTTATTGATGAGACATATTGTTGAGGCTACAGCTGGGAAAGCGGCCGTCAGTATACATCAAGCTGAAAAGGTAATTGCATTACTTGACCAAGGAAACACAGTCCCATTCATCGCGCGGTACCGAAAAGAAGAAACTGGTTCGTTGGACGAGGTGCAAATTAAAGCGGTTGAAGATGCCTATAGTTATGTGAAAAGTCTTGAACAGCGTAAAGAAGAAGTAATCCGTCTTATCGACGAACAAGGTAAACTGGACGTCGATTTGAAGAAATCGATTGAAAGCGCTACCGTGCTGCAAAGAATTGAGGATTTGTACAGGCCCTTCAAACAGAAAAGACGGACACGTGCCATGATTGCGATTGAAGGCGGTCTTGAGCCACTGGCGAAAAAAATGATGGAGTTTTCCGGGAGTTCCCCGGAAGATCTTGCCGTATCTTTCCTAAATGAAGAAATCGGAGTGAATACGGTTGAAGATGCACTGGCTGGAGCCCGAGACATTGTAGCCGAACAATTTGCGGATGATGCCGCAATACGGGAAAACATACGAAAGTTAGCGTGGTCAGATGGGATGATTGTATCTGCAGTCCGCAAGGGGGCAGAGGACAAGCGTGACGTTTTCGAAAACTACTATGAATATGAAGAGCCTTTGAAAAAAATCGTTCCACACCGTGTGCTTGCATTAAATCGTGGTGAAAAAGAGGATGTGTTGCGTGTCGGTATTTCTTTTCCGAGTGAACGAATTATCGGAGGGCTTGAGCGTGAGTTGATCCGTAAATCGCATTCGCCTTCTGCGCCACATGTGAAAGAAGCAATTGAAGATGCGTTTAAACGCTTGATTGCCCCATCGATTGAGCGTGAAATTAGGGCGGCACTTACTGAGAAGGCAGAAGAACAAGCGATCCACGTGTTTTCGGAAAACTTGAAGAGTCTGCTTCTACAACCACCATTGAAAGGGAAAGTGGTATTAGGCCTTGATCCTGCATTCCGGACAGGTTGTAAACTTGCAATCGTTGATGAAACAGGGAAGTTGCTTGAGATATCCGTAATTTATCCGCATCAACCCAAAATGGAAAAAGAAAAATCGAAACGTACTATTTTGGAGTTATTGAAAAAGCATCCGATCACGATTATTGCAATAGGTAACGGAACAGCTTCGCGAGAATCAGAATTATTCATAGTCGAATGTATAAAAGAGGCACAGGCAGGTGTTTCGTATGTCATTGTGAATGAAGCGGGTGCTAGTGTTTATTCAGCGTCGGCTCAAGCTCGGGATGAGTTCCCTGATCTTCAAGTTGAGCAGCGGAGTGCAGTTTCAATAGCAAGGCGTTTACAGGATCCGTTATCGGAACTTGTGAAAATTGATCCGGAATCGGTTGGCGTTGGGCAATACCAGCATGACGTAGCGAAAAAACGTCTTTCCGAATCATTATCATTCGTTGTTGAGACAGCTGTGAACCGGGTAGGAGTAGATGTTAACACTGCATCCTCCTCGCTACTTCAATATGTGGCAGGTCTGTCCAAGACCGTCGCGGAAAACATTGTGAAATCACGTGAAGAGAATGGATTGTTTACAAAGCGTAATCAATTGAAGAAAGTACCTCGCCTCGGAGCGAAGACTTATGAACAAGCGATTGGTTTCTTACGGGTGCTAGGTGCAAAGGATCCGTTTGATTCGACGGGGATTCACCCTGAAAGTTATCAATTGGCGGAGCAAATATTAGAAGAAGCGGATGCAAGCAAAAAATTGCTCGGTAAGAAAGAAACTGCGGATGCATTGTCTGCACTCGATATCAAAGCTTTAGCGATTAAGTTAGGTGTTGGAGAAGTGACATTGAAAGATATTATCGAAACACTTCAAAGACCAAATAGGGACCCGCGTGATGATTATCCGCAACCACTCTTAAAAGCAGACGTACTCGATATGAAAGACCTATATGAAGGACTTGAAATGCAGGGAACGGTCCGGAATGTCGTGGACTTCGGCGCCTTTGTAGATATCGGTGTAAAGGAAGATGGTCTCGTTCATATATCTAAATTGAAAAAAGGATTTGTAAAACATCCCCTTGATGTAGTTTCTTCAGGAGATATCGTAACTGTATGGGTAGAAGGTGTAGATAAAGGGAAGGGACGTATTTCTCTGACCATGTTACCGCCATCTACGAAATGACGACTAAAAGGAGGGGTGCTATGACGGATGAAGGGTTGCAGGAACTTATTGAGAATGTTTCCTTAGACGCATTTGGAAAGCCATTCATCCACATTGCCCTGTTTAATAAGAGGTTAAGGACAACAGGCGGTCGCTATATGCTTTCAAATCATTCCATCGAAATTAATCCGTTGGTTTTGGAGATGCATGGAACTGAAGAGTTGGTTGGTGTAATCAAACATGAACTCTGTCATTACCATCTTCATATAGAAGGAAAAGGTTATCATCATCGCGATGCGGACTTTAGAAATCTGCTTAAGTGCACGTCTTCTCCGAGGTTTTGTCGATCACTTTCAGAAAGAAACAAAAGGGCGCATACGATGCATGTATATGAGTGTCTATCGTGTAAGTTGCTATATAAGCGAAGAAGAAGGATGGACGTTAGGAAATACAGATGTGGGAAATGTGCAGGGCAAATTGTAGCAATACAACTTATAAAGTGATTGTTGAGGATGCGATAAGGGTGTGGAAACCGCACTCCAATCGCGTTCTCGATAATACTTAAAACTAATTGATGAAAAAGTGTTGACGAAATGAGAAACTCTGTTTATAATAAGAAAAGTCGGTTGGGAACGACGCGAACAACATTAACAAAAGCATATCCCACACATAAGGCAGTCACCATATATGGCCCCTTGGTCAAGCGGTTAAGACACCGCCCTTTCACGGCGGTATCACGGGTTCGAATCCCGTAGGGGTCACCAATACTTTTTCAAAACGAAGTTTTGAAAAGAGTAATCCATAAGAACTTTATACAGCGTAATCAATCGGCTGAATATGGTATCGTTGGGGTATAGCCAAGCGGTAAGGCAACGGACTTTGACTCCGTCATCGTTGGTTCGAATCCAGCTACCCCAGCCAAACTTTTAAAATGCTAAAGCATTTGAAAAGTTTGCGGCAAAAAGCGTTTGAAATAAAAGAAGAGTATCTAAGTTCTGATGAACTCACGAATTACTTCTTCTATATTATAGAGAGCCATTAGCTCAGTTGGTAGAGCATCTGACTTTTAATCAGAGGGTCGCAGGT
>CAZWAW010000069.1:0-15676 GCA_964632025.1 uncultured Sporosarcina sp. | reverse complement strand
AACGAAATGGCAATCCATGTTGAAATGATGGATGAAAACTATTTGACCGCAGAGATTTTGGGCATTAGTTTGGCTTATGAAAAAAACATCCTATTTGTCCCGCTTGAAGTCGCAAAAAAATCGACAGCATTTAAAAACTGGCTACAAAATATAGACAAGTTGAAATACTCATCCGATTCAAAAGCGGCTAGTGCATCACTTGCGCGTCAAGGTCTCGATGCAGAAGGTTTCCAGTTTGATCTATTGCTTGCGACATACATCGTCAACCCATCAACGACCTATACCGATGTAGCTTCCATTACACGAGAATTCGGTTACACAGAAGTCGAGCAGGATGAAGTGATTTATGGAAAAGGTGCTAAGAAAGCGATCCCGACTGAAAAAATAATTGCAGACCACGCAGGGCGGAAAGCGCTGGCAGTTTGGAAACTACATGCGGAGATTGAAGAGAAATTACAAGATAATGATCAATATGATCTATACCATGACCTTGAGTTACCGCTAGCGGCGATTCTTGCGAAAATGGAAACGACTGGTGTGATGGCTAACCGGGAGACGCTTCTTACAATTGGAACGGAACTGTCTGCTAAACTGGCCATACTCGAAACAACTATTTATGAAATTGCAGGGGAAAAATTCAACATTAATTCACCTAAACAGCTTGGTGTAATCCTTTTTGAGAAAATCGGACTTACTCCGATTAAAAAGACGAAAACTGGTTATTCAACTGCAGCAGATGTACTTGAGAAGCTTGAAAGTGAACATGAAATTATCAGCCATATATTGAACTATCGTCAACTCGGTAAATTGAATTCGACGTATATCGAAGGATTACTGAAAGAAATTCATGAGGATGGCAAGATTCATACTCGTTTCCAGCAAGCACTCACGACAACAGGACGACTTAGTTCCATTAATCCCAACTTGCAGAACATCCCTGTACGACTTGAAGAGGGAAGAAAAATTCGTGCGGCGTTCGTTCCATCTGAACCGGGGTGGTATCTATTTGCAGCGGACTATTCTCAAATTGAATTGCGTGTGCTCGCACATATGTCGCAGGATGAAAAATTGATTGAAGCTTTCCGTGCAGGTGCAGATATTCACACGAAGACAGCAATGGACGTTTTCGGTGTTGATGAAGCTTCAGTGACGCCAGACATGCGCCGAGCAGCAAAAGCGGTCAACTTTGGAATTGTCTACGGAATAAGCGATTACGGACTTTCACAAAACTTGGATATTACGCGGAAAGACGCAGCGCAATTCATCGACACTTATCTCAGTAGTTTCCCGGGAGTCAAACAGTATATGAGTGATATTGTTGCAGAAGCGAAAAGGAAAGGCTATGTGACGACGCTTATGAACCGCAGACGGTATTTGCCGGAAATTACAAGTTCGAATTTTAACTTGAGAAGTTTTGCGGAACGGACTGCTATGAATACACCGATTCAAGGAAGTGCGGCCGATATTATAAAAAAAGCAATGATTGAAATGGCTAAAAGGCTTGAAGTTGAAGGCATGCAGACACGTATGCTCTTGCAAGTGCATGATGAATTGATCTTTGAAGCACCAGAAGAGGAAATTGAGAAACTAAAAGTAATCGTGCCTGAAGTGATGGAGTCAGCCCTTGCGCTTGACGTGCCATTGAAAGTTGATTGGGCATTCGGATTATCTTGGTATGAGACGAAGTGAGGGGATAAATTGCCTGAGTTACCGGAAGTAGAAGGGGTCGTCCGTGCACTAGCGCCAGTTGCGACAGGAAGGACGATTCAGAATGTGACCGTTTCAGATACGGTTATCAAATCAAAACAGTTAGGTAAAGAAGCTGTGATAAAAGGAATTACAACCGAAGACTTTATAGTAGATATGGCTGGAATGACGATTAAAGACGTCACACGGCGCAGTAAATACATTTACTTTCATTTAGTGAAAGATGGTAATACCTGCCTTCTTGTCAGTCATCTTGGTATGACGGGCGCGTGGTTCACTGTTGACAACGTAGATGACATTGCGGAAATGAAGTTCCGTAACCATGTTCATGTTGTTTTTACGCTGGAAGGTGGGGGACTGCTAGTTTATTCGGATATTCGTCGTTTTGGAGAGTTAAGGCTTCTCGGCTGTGAAGCGGATCATCCGCCTTTATTGAAAATGGCTCCTGAACCATTCGCTACTGAAGCGCGCAATCATTTCCTTGAGTTGTCGGTAACGCCAAAATATGCACGAAAACCAATCAAGGAAGTTATTATGGATGGGCATGTACTATCTGGGTGTGGGAATATTTATGCGACGGAAGCAATCTATAAGATGAAAATCCATCCCGGAAGGACTACGGAGCGGATTAGCCTAAAAAGAAAAAATGAATTATTTGAAGTGATTGTAGCTATTTTACAGGAAAGTATTGATGCGGGCGGCAGCTCCATTTCTGATTACCGGAATATTAATGGGGAAGCAGGCACCATGCAGGATCGTCTTAAAATGTATGGCAGGAAGGTTTGCCCTGCTTGCGGCTCTGCCACGGAGAGTATGAAAATCGCAGGTAGGACATCCGTTTATTGTCCGACATGCCAGAAATGATTGTTGAAGGGCTGTGAGAGCTATGATTATCGGTTTAACGGGCAGTATTGCAAGTGGGAAAAGCACCGTATCCAAGATGTTGAAGAAAAAGGGTTTTCCAATTGTAGATGCGGATGAAATTGCACGTCTTGTTGTCGAACCCGGCAGTCCAGTTTTACAGGAAATCAGTCGCGCATTTGGTCTGGAGATTTTACGTTCGGATGGATCGCTTAACCGCGAAAAACTAGGGGAGCGAATATTCGGCAATGTGGAAGAGCGCCAAAAGTTGAATGGTATCATCCATCCTGCGATAAGACAGGAGATGTTAAGGCAAAAAGAGCAATGGATTTCAACGGGTTCAAATACGGTTATCATGGACATCCCCTTGTTGTTTGAAAGCAAGTTGCAATCGTTCGTGGATAAAATTATTGTCGTGTCCGTCACACCTGAAATACAAAAAGAACGTCTCATTGCGAGGAATGTGTTATCGGAAGAAGAAGCGGATGCGCGAATACGTTCCCAGCTATCAATCGAAGAGAAGGAACTGAGTGCAGACGCGGTTTTATTCAATAACGGTCCAGTGGAGGAGACAGAAAGTCAGCTGACTGAGGTACTTTCTAAATGGAATGCAAAGCCCTGAAGTGATTCTGAAAAATGAAACATTTTAATTATCCATAGTAAATCTTGGTTTTAGCATAATATGTGTTATACTAATGACGGGTATTAGATAAAAAGTATAACATACATACAGGAGGATCTTTATATGACTACTTCTATTGCGATAAACGGGTTTGGACGAATTGGACGAATGGTATTCCGTCAAATGATTAGAGAAGAAGATGTAACAATCGTTGCGATTAACGCAATGTATTCATCAGAAACGCTCGCTCATCTTATAAAGTACGATACGAATCACGGTACATTTGATGGCGAAGTCATTGCAGAAGAAAATGCGATTGTCGTCAACGGGAAACGAGTGCAAATCGTCTCTGACCGTGATCCGTTGAACCTTCCTTGGAGAAAGCTGGGTGTCGATATTGTCATTGAAGCGACTGGTAAGTTTAATTCACGTGACAAAGCGGCACTTCACATTGAAGCTGGCGCAAAAAAAGTTATTATATCGGCACCTGGTAAAAATGAAGATATCACCATTGTTTTAGGTGTAAACGATGATAAATTAGATATCGAAAAACATGACATTATTTCGAATGCAAGCTGTACAACGAACTGCCTTGCTCCGGTAGCTAAAGTATTGAATGATACATTTGGTATCGACAACGGATTAATGACAACGATTCATGCGTATACAAATGACCAAAAGAACTTGGATAATCCTCATAAGGACCTTAGACGTGCACGTGCATGCGGGCAATCTATCATCCCGACATCTACTGGGGCTGCAAAAGCGTTGGCACTTGTACTTCCGGAATTGGAAGGAAAGATTCACGGAATGTCACTTCGGATACCGACGCCGAATGTTTCACTTGTTGACCTAGTTGTAGATTTGAAGCAAGACGTTACAGTTGAGATGGTAAACGATGCATTCAAGCAGGCTTCTGAAGGAGCAATGGCAGGAATTCTCCGTTTCTCTACAGAACCACTTGTATCCATTGATTATAATACAACAACTGACTCGGCAATCATTGATGGTCTTTCAACAATCGTTATGGCAGATCGCAAGGTGAAAGTACTTGCATGGTACGATAATGAGTGGGGTTATTCTGCCCGTGTCGTCGGTTTGACAAAGAAAGTCGCTGCAGCTTTGAAAATAAAAGAACTTGCTTAATTGTGAATAGAGAGCGTCCCTAAAGTCGGTGAACGATGACTTTGGGGACGTTTTTTCTCAATGAAGAATGTTTCTTTCCCCTCTATTTCGATTTTTTTAGGCGTGTTCTGTTATAATTAAGTTATTATCTAAGAAAAAGCGGAGGATACACATTATGAAATGTCCAGCTTGCCAGTTCAATGGCACTCGGGTTGTCGATTCTAGACCGGCCGAGGAGAATAGATCCATCCGGCGTCGCAGAGAATGTGAACAATGCGCATTCCGTTTTACGACATTTGAAAAAGTTGAGGAAATGCCTTTGGTTGTCGTGAAGAAAGATGATTCACGTGAAGAATTTAGCGGTGAAAAAGTACTCAGAGGCCTTATTCGTGCTTGTGAAAAACGTGCTGTATCACTTGAAGACCTAAAAAAAATCGTCTACTCGATTGAAAAAGAATTGAGAAGCGCTGGTGTCGTGGAGATTAATTCTGACGATGTTGGGGAAATGGTTATGGAACAGTTATCGGAAGTTGATGAAGTCGCTTATGTCAGATTCGCTTCGGTCTATCGCCAATATAAGGACATCACAGTTTTCATAAAAGAATTGCAAGACCTACAAAAACGAACGAAAAAGTAACGTATCCCATTTAGATAGGAAGTAGAGTTCGATGGCACCCCTTTATAAAGAACTACAGCCAGTTGACGCATATAAAATACGGTTATCGCAGTCCTTTTCAGATTATGACCGTCAACTCCTCACTTTATTTTATCAACCGCTGATTGGCCCGGGTGCTATGAGTTTGTTTATGACATTATGGGCGGACGCAGAGCGTGAAGATGGCCGTGAATACAACCATTACCACCTTATGAACATTTTGACGATGCCACTGGGACCTGTTTTTGAAGCAAGGATTTCGCTCGAAGCGATTGGTTTATTGTGTACGTACAAGAAAAAAGATGGGGATGCGAGATTATTTGTTTATGAATTGCTACCTCCACTTGATGCCAAAGCTTTTTTTCTAGATCCATTGCTGTCGACATTCTTGTTTAGTAAAATTGGGGAACAGGCATACCGAAATCTACGCAGTCGTTTTGCGCTAGACAGTGTTAATGAAGTCGGGTTTGAAGATGTATCACGTACATTTTTGGATGTGTATACGCCCGTTCAACAGGGCTACAGCATGGATATGGGCGAAGACCAGCAGTTTATCGGACGGAATGAATCGGAAGGTGTACCATTTCTGCATTCCGACTTTGATTTCGATCTGCTAAGTTCGGGGTTATCTGAACAAATGGTTCCTAAAGCTTCATTATCCTATGTTTCTAAGGAATTAATTGCGAAACTCGCATTCCTTTATTCGCTCACACCGCTAGATATGCAAAAAGTCATCATGATGGCGCTCGATGAAGACCTCAAGTTGCCGGAAGATAGATTACGAAAGTCAGCAGCAGATTTTTATAAAATGAATGTTTCAAAAGAGGCTCCAGTCTTGCATAAAGTGTACGCGAAAGAATTACCTAAGCCTGAAACAGGGGTATTGACGCGGGATGAAGAATTGGTGCATTACCTTGAAAATACGGCGCCATTAGAGATGTTGCGTGAGATTAACGGGAAAGAGCCCCTTTCAGTTGACGTGAAGCTTGCCGAAAAGCTAGTTAATACACATGGATTGTCCGTTGGTGTCGTCAATGTCCTGCTACAGTACGTTCATTTACGCAATGACGGCAAGATAACGAATAGTTATGTTGAGCGGATTGCTTCCCATTGGATGAACAAAAAGGTGGATACGGTGAAAACTGCACTTGAAATGTCGCGCAACGAGCATGATCAGTACGTGAAATGGAAAAACGAAGGTCAGAGTACAGGATCAAAATCAGGGCCTAGACGAAAATCTGCACGGGAAGAGAAAGTACCGGAGTGGTTTTATAAAAAAGATGAGAAGAAAACAAAAACAGATAAACCTGTTAAGTCTTCTTCCGCTATTGACGAAGAGCGTCGTAAATTACTTTTGGAATTAGGCGTAACAGGGGACGGGACGGTGAAGTGAAATGGAACATATTGGCGATACGCTGAAACGGGTTGTGAAATCACCGGCATTTGCCGCAAGGTTCGATGAATTACGAAAAGAAGTGATGGAGAGTTCGGGGGTGCAACAATTTCTGACGGATCATTCCACTGAAGTTGATGGCGAAGTTGTCGAACGGAGCCTCGGAAAATTATATGAGTATGCCACCGCTTCCCATAGTTGCGGAAAATGTCCTAACCTTGCAGGGTGTGTGAATTTCCTGAAGGGCTTCGAGCCGAAATTGCTATTATCCCGCGGCCTCATTGATGTGGAATATACAAAATGTCCAAACAAACTTATGGACGACGATCAACGTACTATAAAGAAAATGATTGATAGTATGTATATGCCGAAAGATGTCATGGAAGCAAAGTTGCAAAGCATTGATATGTTTTTTGATGATAGTAGGGTGTCAGCTGTACGTGCTGCGAAAGATTTCCTGAACGTTTTCGATAAAACAGGAAAACTACCAGAACGTGGTATGTACATTTATGGCCCATTTGGAATTGGTAAATCGTTCGTGCTTGGAGCCTTGGCGAACGAATTAGCTAATCGCCGGGTACGGACAGTTGCTGTATATGTCCCGGAATTCCTAAGGGAAATGAAACAATCTATTCAAGATCAGACATTAAATGAGAAAATCGATTTTGTTAAAAACGCACAGGTACTTATGCTTGACGACATTGGTGCAGAAACAATGTCTGCTTGGACGCGTGATGAAGTGCTCGGAACCATTTTACAATACAGGATGGCAGAAAAATTGCCGACTTTTTTCACATCTAATCTTAGTTACGCTGAACTTGAAGATCATTTGACATACACACAGCGCGGTGAAAAAGAAGCTGTAAAAGCAGCGAGAATTATGGAAAGGGTGCAAATGATTAGCACTCCTATACGGCTCAATGGTGAAAATAGGCGCGATAAATAAATGGGAAACGAAAAATGACAGAAGCATTATGCTTCTGTCATTTTTCATAACTTGTTTATTATCTTCTTTCAAATCTGTTTGTCCGATGCTCTTTTTGTATATCATTTTTTTGTTCTTTCAGCATATCAATATCAAATGTAGCCCCAAATTCTTCACGCATATCATTTGGATTTTGATTTTTGTTGCGGTCTTGATTTTGTTTTTGGTCACGGTTTGGATTTCTGTCTTTTTTATTCGGCAAGATCAATCACCTCCACAACCGTATCATGTGTCTACTATAGCGTTTCGATACTTGGAAATTAATTCTCTCGAATAAATGCGATGTCTGGTTTTTTACTTCATAGTTTCCGAAAATTTTTCGCATTTCATAATCGATAACAATAATGCTTCAATCTCCCGAATCACTCCCTTTTTTTACCCAGTATGCAACATCTACTCCTGCACTTCGCTATTAGATTTCATTGCTAATGGGCTTATATTAGTCGTCAATACGCTTTTCACTCATTAAGTCACTCACGGTACCCAACCGGTGACCTTTCCCTTTAATTTCAATTATCATAGTCTCCAGCCCTTCAAAAACGGCTTTTGTAGGGTGCATAAGAACCATTGAACCGTTACTAACCCCAGCGACAACACGCGCAATCATTTCGGAAGTTGCTGGCTTTCTCCAGTCAACTGTATCGACCGTCCATAGAATGGTTTTCATGCCAAGCTCATTGGCGACAGAAATGGTTTCCTGATTGAAACTGCCGCTTGGCGGTGCAAACCATATCGGTTTCATACCTAGCGTTTCTTCAATCACATCATTTGTTTTTTTTAATTCATTCACTGTTTCAGCCCGAGAGCGTAGCTTAAGATCGGGATGACTATAAGCATGGTTGCCGATTTCGTGACCTTCAAGACTGATCATTATAGCCAGGTCGGGATTATTTTTAACCCAACTGCCATCAAAAAAGAATGTCGCCTTAACTTGGGAGTCTTTTAATGTTTTAAGGATACCTGGAATATACTCATTGCCCCAAGCAACATTTATTAGTAGGGCTACCATAGACTTTTCTGGATTACCCCGATAAATTGGCGAGGGTTCTAAATCGTTCAAATGGATTTTTGGAGAGGTTTCCTTGAAAGTGATTTTATTTGGATCAATATCAATGCCAGATTCCATGTTTTTATAGCTGGCTTCAATATCTACTGCCAAGCCATTATAGCCAGGTATTGCCTTCCAAACTCTGTCGATTTTTGCATCAATCGGTTCAATTTTATGTTGCTCATTATAAGCTGAAATTTTTTTAATAAGGTCATCTTTATCAGTTTCTGAGAAGGTGGCGATAGAGATTTCGGCGTCAGACTTTGAAGGTATAGCCGTAAATATCTTGATTAAAATACTTGGCACTGAGACTAGTGCAATACAAATCATTGCCATGTAAATGATCTTTTTCATATTTTTCTCCCTTGTACAATACAGGTAACAAAATGAAGATGTTTAGCTACATTTTCTTCGATTGTATCGATTTGTATCATTGAGAATCCTCCAATCAATATCTTTATAATGTAGGATTCCCGTTCAGGGTTGGACTATACGTTTCATCGACGGACAAATAGTGCAGGATCAACAAGTAGAAAAGTTAATAATGAAATATCACTAGTGCTAAATACTTTAAACCAAATGATTATTAAAGAAGCTAAGGCTCTGGTAGGCCAGGTCGCTTTGAAAATGAAATTGCACAAATAAACGGAGTGAATCATAAAAATAGGATTAGTTTGGGCCATTGATAAAACGAGGTGAGGTATCGATTGGTTTTTTTGATACAAGTTTACTCGGTTTATCTATGGCTTTTTATTGTTCAGGCCGTTACACTTTATTAATACATCAGCTTAAAGAGTGGGTAGTATACATATATGTATACTTTTTGTTGACTTCCATTGAATCTCATTATATATTATTAATGAGATTGAGAATCATTTTCAATCAAAAACAAATGTTTGGAGATGGAAGTATATGAAGAAGAGTTTGATCTTACTCGTTGTTGCTATGATGCTTGTACTTGCTGCATGTGGAAGCACAACTAAAAAGGAAAGTGGCACTGATAATGATGCAGTTGCTAAGAAACCCGAGAAATCTGAAGTGAATTTGTATACAAGTCGTCATTATGATGTTGATAATGAATTATATAAGAAGTTTGAACAAGAAACAGGTATTAAAGTTAATGTGATCAAAGATGAAGCAGACGTACTAATTGAACGCATTAAACGTGAAGGAGCTGCAACAAAAGCAGATGTATTACTAACGGCTGACGTTGGCAGACTGTATCGTGCGAAAGAAGAAGGACTTCTTCAAACAGTGTCAAGTGACATCTTATCGAAACAAATACCAGAAAATTTGCGTGATGTTGACGATATGTGGGTCGGTTTGACGAAACGTGCGAGAATTCTAGTGTATAATAAAGAAAAGGTCAAACCTGAAGAGCTTTCTACATACGAAGCACTTACAGCTGACCAGTGGAAAAAACGCGTACTTGTCCGTTCATCTGAGAGTGTTTATAATCAGTCACTTCTTGCTTCATTCATCGAGATAAATGGTGAAGAAAAAGCAAAAGAATGGGCACAAGGTATCGTCAATAACTTAGCTCAAAATCCTGAAGGCGGAGATCGGGACCAAGCGAAAGCAATCGCTGCGGGTATCGGTGACATCGCAATTATGAACTCATACTATTTCGGCCAAATGCTTAATTCGGAAGAACCGGAAGAAGTGAAAGTAGCAGAAAACCTGGGTGTCTTCTTCCCGAATCAAGAAACGACGGGTACACATGTGAATATTAGTGGAGCTGGAGTTATCAAAGGTTCGAAAAATGCGGATAACGCACTTAAATTACTTGAATTCCTTACAGCGGAAGAAGCGCAGAGCGAGTTTGCCTCAGCGAATTATGAATACCCTGTGAATCAAAATGTAGAACCTTCAGAACTCCTTAAATCTTGGGGAGAGTTTAAAGAACAAGATATTCCATTATCGACTTTAGGAGAAAATAACGCGAAAGCGATTATGATTTTTAACGAAGTCGGCTGGAAATAAAAGTCGAGCCCCCTACCGTATTTTCGGCTAGGGGGTTATTGCTGAAAAGGTAAAGGGTGGGTTATGTCATGAACAAGCATCTAGCTAATGTGAACGGGTGGACGATAGGTGCAGTACTTATCATCATCTTGCTGTTTTTACCGAACGTGTCGATTGTAACCGGTGTTTTTTCACCAGCAAGTGAAAATTGGGCGCATATAAAAGAATTCATGTTACTTGACTACATAAAGTCGTCACTCACACTCGTTTTCTTTACGGCGCTGTTCACGATTGCAATCGGGCTCAGCCTGGCTTGGCTCATTGCCCAATATAATTTTCCGCTAAGGAACTTTATGAAATGGGCACTGATTCTTCCTTTATCGATTCCGCCTTTCATAGGTGCTTATACATACCATGGCATCATTAATTATACGGGTGTCGTTCAAAAGACACTTCGTAACCATTTCGATATCGTACCGAATCCTGCTTATTTGGACATTATGAATGTCCCTGGAGCAATTTTCATTTATACACTGTTTTTATACCCGTACGTTTATATGATTACGAGAATTTTTCTTTCTCACCAATCTGCTTCTCTAATTGAAAGTGCGCGCACTTTAGGGAAAGGCCCTTTAGAAATTTTCTTTAAGGTTGTGATCCCGATTTCCCGTGTATCCATAATTGGTGGTGCGAGTCTAGTAGTTTTGGAAGTATTAAACGATTATGGGGTAGTGAAATATTTTGGAATCCAAACGTTTAGTACGGCTATTTTTCAAACGTGGTTTGGGCTTGGTGATTTGGATGCGGCTATCAAGCTAGCTGCATCTCTAATGGGGATCGTTATTTTCATCCTAGTCATCGAACGTTTACTGCGGGGAGGCAAACAATTTAGTTATTCCACGACAAAAGTAAGACCACTTCCCCTTGTAAGATTAAAAGGGAGAAAAGCGGTATTTGCCACGTTATACACAGTTGTTATTTTTAGTGTTGCGTTTCTTATTCCGATCCTTCAGTTAATTGATTGGGTTATTCTAACATTCGGTAAAGTGCCGATGCAGGATGTATTATTTTATACGAAAAACTCCGTCATTGTAGCTGGCCTTGGTGCCTTCCTAATTATTATGTTTTCGTTGGTTGTCGGTAACTTTAGTCGAGTGGTCAATCATAAGTTTGCGAAAGTATTGCCGAAATTGACGGTCCTTGGTTATTCAATACCCGGGGTGGTTGTTGCTGTAGCAGTCATAACGACGTTCATTGCACTTGACAGATTCCTTGCACCTGTTTATCAATATCTTGGCATGGATTCAGAACTAGTCTTGAGCGTTAGTCTATTCATGCTGATCAGCGCCTATGTCATCCGTTTTTTTGCAATCGGTTATAATTCGATTGAATCAGGTTTCGACAAAATAGGAACGGATTTCCGTGATGCATCGCGTATGCTCGGAGCAAATAGCCTACGAACGTTTTTCAAGATAGATGTTCCGATGATGAAGGGTGCTATTATTAGTGGATTTATCCTTGTGTTTGTGGATATACTGAAAGAAATTCCGTTAACGCTTATCTTACGACCATTTAATTACGATACACTCGCCACGAAGGCGTTCCAATATGCAAGTGATGAAAAAATTATGGAGGCATCCCAAGCTTCATTATTAATTGTCGGAGTGAGCACAATTGCGATCTTCGTTTTCCATAAGTTACTCAGAGAGGAGCCCAAATAATATGTTTATGGATATTAAAAATTTGCACTTCTCTTATCCCAAATCACCTTTGAATACGGTTGATAATTTTTCATTCGCAGTGAAAAAAGGAGAAGTTATTTCAATACTTGGCCGCAGTGGTAGTGGGAAAAGTACACTTTTACGCTTAATTGCAGGACTCGAAATGCCATCAGGAGGTGCGTTTACTCTGAACGGCAAGAAGATGTTTTGCGACAAAACTTTCCTACAACCAGAAAAACGTGGAATCGGTATGGTTTTTCAGGACTACGCACTTTTTCCACATATGAGTGTTGAAGAAAATATACTATTCGGGCTCCCGAAAATGAGTCGGAAAGACAAGAAGAAACGAGCGCAAGAAGTGCTTGAACTTGTTGAATTAATCGGATTTGAAAAACGCTACCCGCATCAATTAAGTGGTGGCCAACAGCAACGTGTTGCACTTGCACGGGCACTGGCTCCAGAACCGGAGCTCCTTCTTCTTGATGAGCCGTTCAGTAACTTGGATACAGATTTACAAGTGAAAATTCGCGGAGATCTTCGACGAATTTTGAAAAAGGCAAAAACAACTGCTATTTTTGTTACGCATAATCAAAATGACGCTCATGCACTTGCAGATCGCATTGTGAAGATTAAAGACGGCAAGATTGAAAAAATCGGTCGACCTTGCGATTTATTGGGTGTTTCACCTACGGAAATTCCTGGCATGGTTGAAATTACTTACGAGGAACTTATCGGTATTTGAAAAAGTGAAACTTCAATCAGTGGAGGCTTGATTCGCACTGATTGTTAGTTGAACCAATCGGGCTTTTACGGGCAGTTGATCCCCAAGCTATGCCTCTTGATTCAAGTTAATCTTGTGCTGGGGATCGTACTGCCCGTTAATGCGGGAAAACGAACTTGCATTTTATTCGTAATCGACGTATACTCAGTTTTAATTAATAATCTGAAATGCATGGAAGAGGACAACAATCATTTTGTCTACCTAAAGAGAACGGGGTCATTGGCTGAAAGCCCTGAAGGATAGAAGGATGATTTACCACCTTGGAGCAGCATCGGTGAACTTATTAGAGTAACCGATGACGGAATCCGGTCCGTTACCCGATGTCAAGCTTCATCTTTTTGGTACGTTTGTCTAGCTCCAGAGGTCTAAACAGGCCACTTACGCTTTTCTGTGTACTGAATTGAAGGAAGAAGGGTGGAACCGCGAGCTAAAGCTTCGTCCCTTTCCAGGGATGGGGCTTTTTTTGTTTTCCAATTATAATAAAAGAGGAGTGCTTAACAATGACAAATATGATTAATTTGAAATTTCCAGATGGTGCTGTGAAAGAATTCCCACAAGGTACAACTACAGAGGACGTTGCAGGTTCAATTAGCCCGGGACTACGAAAAAGTGCGTTGGCAGGTAAAGTAGGAGACAAGTTAGTAGACCTAAAATCATCGATTACTGAGGACGGCGATATCGCGATTATCACACCTCAATCACCGGAAGCGCTTGAAATATTGCGCCACAGTACAGCACATCTACTTGCACAAGCTGTAAAACGTAAGTTCCCTAATGCAAAGCTAGGTATCGGACCAGTTATTCAAAGCGGATTTTATTATGATATTGATTCGCCAGAACCGATTACAGCAGAAGACTTACCTGAACTTGAAAAAGAGATGAGAAGAATTATTGCTGAAAACGTGGAAGTAATCCGTCATGACGTATCCCGTGAAGAGGCGAAAAGACGTTTTGAAGAAATCGATGACGAATATAAATTAGAGCTTCTCGAAGCGATTCCTGAGGGCGAGCAAGTGTCTATCTATGAACAAGGAGACTTCATCGACTTATGTCGCGGTGTTCACGTTCCATCTACAGGCAAGTTAAAGGAATTCAAACTCCTTAGCATCGCAGGCGCTTATTGGCGCGGCGATTCGAATAACAAAATGCTACAACGGATTTACGGTACAGCGTTCTTCAAAAAAGAAGAACTGAAAGAACATCTTCGTCTCTTGGAAGAAGCTAAAGAGCGAGATCACCGTAAAATAGGGAAAGAACTTAATCTGTTCATGAACTCTCAAAAAGTGGGTCAAGGCTTGCCGATGTGGTTACCTAAGGGAGCAACAATTCGCCGGATCATCGAGAGATACATCGTTGATAAGGAACAAAAGCTTGGTTATGACCACGTTTATACTCCAGTTCTCGGCAGCGTGGAATTGTATAAAACATCAGGTCACTGGGATCACTATCAAGATAGCATGTTCCCTGTAATGAGCATGGACAACGAAGATCTTGTCCTGCGTCCAATGAACTGTCCACATCATATGATGATATATAAAAATGGAATTCATTCATACAGAAACCTGCCACTTCGTATTGCAGAACTTGGTACAATGCACCGTTATGAAATGTCCGGCGCATTATCAGGCTTGCAGCGCGTTCGTGGAATGACTTTGAATGATGCGCATATCTTTGTTCGTCCGGACCAGATTAAAGATGAATTCAAACGTGTTGTCCAACTTGTTATTGATGTTTATAAAGATTTCAATATTGAAGATTATTCTTTCCGTGTTTCTTACCGAGATCCGGCCGATAAAGAAAAGTATTTTGACGATGATGCAATGTGGAATCGTGCCCAAACAATGCTGAAAGAAGCGATGGATGAACTTGGCCTTGACTATGTTGAAGCGGAAGGAGAAGCTGCATTCTACGGACCTAAACTCGATGTTCAAGTGAAAACAGCAATCGGTATGGAAGAAACATTGTCAACAGTACAACTCGACTTCTTGCTTCCTGAACGTTTCGATCTAACATATGTTGGTGAAGATGGAAAACAACATCGCCCAGTCGTCATTCACCGTGGCGTTGTTTCGACAATGGAACGTTTTGTTGCATTCCTGATTGAAGAATACAAAGGCGCGTTCCCAACTTGGTTAGCACCAGTCCAGGTTGAAGTAATTCCAGTTTCACCAGATGCGCATTTTGATTATGCAAATGACGTCCGTGAAAAATTGGTTGCTGCTGGATTCCGTGTTAATATTGATAGCCGAGATGAGAAAATTGGTTACAAGATTAGGGAAGCACAGATGCAAAAAGTGCCTTATATGCTCGTTCTTGGCGACAAGGAAGTTGAATCAGGCGAAGTAAACGTCCGTAAATATGGCGAACAGCAATCAGAAAGCTTGCCATTCGACGAATTTCTTGCTAGACTAAAAGAAGAAGTTACAAGTATTTAATTTTATGAGGCAGTGGTCAAACCCCTGCTATATAATATTCGGAATCTAGGCGCACTTGATTAAAATGTGTTGACAAGCTTATTGTCACATGTTAAAGTGATTAAGGTTAGTAATGACTGAATACAGTTTGTGGTATAAGAAGAGGCTACCCGCTTCTCACCTGTTCGACGCTAAAACGTTGTTGACGGGTTAAAACATGAGTGAAGTGCCGTGCATTTGCACGTACACATACGCGGGTAGACAAATCCAATTTGTCTACCTTTTTTTATTGGATGGGCCTGTGGGACCGCCCGAACCGGACGGTATACCCAAACCATGTATTCGAGAAATATCCGGAGGTGGATTACTATTAGCAAAGACATGTACGTAAATGAGGGCATC
>CAZWAW010000068.1:0-15726 GCA_964632025.1 uncultured Sporosarcina sp. | reverse complement strand
GTGAGTGGAATTCTTGTGGATTTTATGATTTTAGGTAGTTTTGATAGTTAAGAGACAGGAAAGGGCTTCTATGCTTTATTCTGCGCATTGGACATCTACAATATCCGACACCGGTATAGGATCCTTCCCAAACGGGCTATCAATCGTAATCCACATTGTCTCAACATTTACTTCTCCTATGACTCCCATGTACAAAACTATTTTCCTTTTATCCCCTAACCTTACATGTACTTCGCATTCACTTTTTTGCGCGACTTCTATTTCGTACTGGATTGCTTACAAATCATAATCATCTAGTTGCGGACATTCTTCTCGATTATATTCATCGTTCCACAAATGCAATTCTCTTTAGCAACTCACTGTCTACTTGTATGGAGCGCAAAACGGTCAGCGAATTATAGACGATCGCATGGTAATTCGAATGATCGAAGGGGAACTACCATAGTTCCCTTTTTTTCTAATTTACGTTGGACATTATTTTAGCAATCATTGGACAATGGTTGCCGTCAATCGAGGGACATTAAGCCGTGTCAGTAACACTTAATAGCCGCCATCGTCTGATTAAAGCTCTTAATGTAGTAAATACAAAAAAGCCTTTGCTTATCGGTTAAATCATCCGACTCTACAATGGCCACTTTCGGTTGCATCCTTTTTCTTTTTAGTTGCATCTTTCTTGGATGGATCTCTTCCCAGTTTGACATTTACATCACCGTCCACCTCCGTTATTTTTAGACATAGAAAAAGCACCACGACGGGTTCGATAGTAGAGGGATTAGTTCAACATCGAGTGTCGATAACATTCTACAAGATGATCATTAACCATTCCTATTGCCTGCATGTATGCATAAATGGTTGTAGAGCCTACAAATTTGAATCCTAGTTTTTTTAAATCCTTGCTAATCAAATCTGATAATTCCGTCGACGCAGGAACATCCGATATTTTAGTCCATTTATTTTTAATCGGCTCATGATTCACGTACTTCCATAGAAAAGAATCTAAGCTCCCATATTCATCAATTAATGATAAATACGCATTAGCATTTGTAATGACAGCACTAACCTTTAACTTATTCCTTATAATACCTGTATTACTCAAAAGTTCATCTATCTTGTCTTGATCATACTTCACAATTATCTTAGGATCAAAAAAATCAAATGCCTCATTTATTGTTTCCCGTTTTTTCAGAATTGTTGCCCAACTCAAGCCCGCCTGTTTACCTTCTAAAATAAGTAGCTCAAACAGTTTATTTTCGTCATGAACGGGAATCCCCCACTCATTATCATGATATTCTCTTTCAGTTGTATTCGTTTCAGCCCAACTACATCTACTAAACGGAATTTCATTACTCATTAGAATCACAACCTTACTCATTTAATTATATTTACCCAAAAATTTACTAACATGCATTCCTAACTGAAATAAACAGCTATTATTTCCCTCAATATATAAACCCTCCACATGACAATATTCGTCAAGAAAGGAGAAAAACCCTTTAAATATTCACACATATGTATCGGGGCTGGTAAGAGGGGTCTTATCGCTCGCACCCCCTCTTTTAATTCTTCCCCTCATAATATACAGATTTCGTAAGGTGCAGGCTTTTATAATCGTTTTTCCTCCTATTCTTGTAACATGCCTTTTGCCTTTATTTCTCTTAACCAATCCGGAAACTCCGTCAGCAACTTATCGTAAAGTTCATCATCGGAAATGTTCTTGATATTGGTCACCATGAATCGTCAAACCGTTTAACCTTTTCTAAAATCCAACCATTCCTCATTAGTTTCATTCACACCAGCACCCCATCCCTTTCAATTCATCTGTAAGTTGCATAAATATCTCCATATCCCCTACATCAAGCGCCATATCAATCTGCAGCAGCATGTCCTTGTCCTTGACATCCGTTTCGATGCTAGGATGATGCTCCAAATAGAGACGGGACATCTTGAGTTCTTTGGACATTTCCGCCGTAAGTTTTCGAGAGTTGATTTTCCCCATTTCCGTTAAAGCATCCACATACACAGCGACCGAAAAGTTCCCCATCAAATTTTTAAGTTTTTCACGTTCATGATCACTGTTCATCACTGCTTACTCCTCTTCAATTCATCTTGCCTAGCCGTCACCTATCCGTAACTGACTAGCCTATATTTTTGTAGTAAACTTACAGCAGGAAAGGAGACTATCAAATGACAGCTACGACGTGGATGTGGATTTGCATTTGTATTGCTACCTTGATTTTACAGTTCATTTTTATTTTTATCGTCCTCCATCAAAGTAATCGATTTAAACCTACGATTCATACGATTGATCCGATTGATGATTGTATAAAAGAAATGAATAGAGAAAAATCCGACATAGAGTAATGAATTATTTCTATGAAAATGAATTTATACATACGGAAAGGACTAGCACATGATAGTAAAAGTCCTTTCTACCATTTTGGTACCACATCAAAAATAGTAAGTTGCTGCACCACGTTGTCACTCCTTCGTTTTTTTCTTCCTTCTCCCTTCTTCGATTGCATTAGTAGCACAAATTCAGGCCAGTATGGTTCGAGACCGGTCTGTACTAAGTCTTGCAACTCCTGCCACACTTAGGACATTTCTGCTTGTCGTATTTCACTCGTTTCCCTCCCAACAAAATGTCTCGCATACCGTGCTGATGAATATACGGATCATCCTCATTGCCACCGCTCCACATCCAGTCTCCAGTACGTCTTTCAATGTCTTTCAGCACCTCGAACGGAAATTGGGGTATAATCTTGATTATTTCTTGATATGCGGTCATTCGGTTATCTCATTCACTTTATGGTCGAACTGCGTAATTCTCCTTCAAATAAAAGGATAATTGATTACAATTCGATAACAAACTGGTATCAATTTACCAATAATGTATACTGAATTATTTTTTGTTGAGACAATTCCTTTAGAACAAGTAAATTGTCGATGTAATAAATTAGAAGCTACTCATGTTTGTCATCATACGAAACAATGATGGTGAAACAGAGATTTTAAAGGACTCCAGCACCCAGTCGGACAAAACCTTTGCCGAGTACCACGGGGCAGATTCGTTAATGCAACAACTGAATCAAAACGTAATCTCTTCCAAACATTGGATTGTTTCTGAAAAGACACATTAAATAGTTCAACAAGTGGTTAGCTACTTAGCGTTATCCTTGGATGTTTATTGACCGGATCATTCGCTAATACTGTTGCTATATCACAAGATGACTGTGATAAAGACTGCTGATTTTTTGTAATCAGTGGTCTTTTTTGTTCGAACTGTGCATATTACCAATCCCCCAATTTGCTTGCTACTCCCTTGTATTGGACTCTTTCGTAAGATTGTTCTATCAAAGTATGATAGCTTGTATATAGGCAAACTTATCGAAAGGTAAGGACGCAAAGCCAAGGGCCTAATACAACTATTTGTAATGGCAGCCGGTTACCAAGTGTATTGCTTTTTATCACTTGTAAAAAAGGATGAGGTTCATTTTGAACAAATCAGTAATGCTTGTAGACGATTCAAAATTCATGAGAAATCTATTAAGAAAGATTCTCGTAAGTAACGGTTATTATGTCGTAGCTGAAGCTGGGAGCGGAGAAGATGCTGTGAATCTTTATAAATCAAACTTACCGCATATCGTTTTATTGGATATCACTTTACCAAATATGAACGGTGTCGCTACGTTAAAAGAAATTAAGAAAATAAACCCCAATGCTCATGTTGTTATGTGCTCAGCCTTAGGAACACAAGATTTAATAATTGAGGCTTTAGAAAATGGAGCCGAAGATTTTATCGTAAAGCCTTTTTTTGATGGACTTATTACCCAATTAAATAAAATCTATTGAAAAACATATTGCACTAACATAAAAGACCAAGGAATATTGGTCTTTTTTTCTTTTCAAATGCACCTTTTGGTCGTACTGCAGCTCCATTATTATTGAATATTTGAAATTTATTTACTTTAAATGCGTATTCTAGATATACTTAATTTTAGAAAGCTGGTGTACTACCATGTTTAAATCAGAAGTAACTAACAAAGTTCTAGATATCATCCTCTTTCTTGTATTTATGTCAATAGTTTTATCCAAAAATAACGTAGATACACAGACTAAAACGTTGATAATCTTTATAGTCTCAGCAAGAATTTTATATGATTTATACAAAATTATGAAAATCAAGAAACCAAAAGCTGATTAAATTTAATCGGCTTTTTTATTGCGCTTTGGCCGTGCTGTAAACTAAGGTAAATCGATTTTTACAACTATCGCCTTTTCCCATTTAATCTCATGTAATTCTTCTTTTGTCCTTTCCTCTAAATTAGGAGAATCCCAAGCAGGATTACTGGATTCCTAGCGTTCAAATATTCGTTCACCTAATTCTCGTTAAGAAAACAGGAATAAAGTCTATCCCCCACGCGACTTAAGACATACTCACGCAACAATTATGTATAATACTCTAAGACGATATTAAGTATGTAAGACCACTCATTTAAAAACCTTGAAATCAAATTAGCGAAATCCCAAAGTGATGCATTCACCTTTTAAATTAGTGGAATATTTGGATGATATTTAAAATTACTTCCCTCAAAAGCCTTGAGGCATAAGCATTGTTGCTACTATGAATAAATCCGTGCTATAATGGGAGCATTGTGAATTTAGGAGGATTTTGAATGATAGCAGTTAGTAATGTAAGTCTTCAATTCGGCGACCGCAAGCTATTTGAAGATGTGAATATACAGTTTAATCCGGGTCATTGTTATGGTCTAATTGGTGCAAACGGTGCGGGAAAATCGACATTCCTTAAAATTTTGTCAGGTGAACTTGAACCACAATCTGGAAATGTCATCATGAACAAAGACGAACGTCTTGCTATTTTGAAACAGAACCATTTCGAATACGAAGAAAGTGTCGTTCTTGACACAGTTATTATGGGCCACAAACGCCTGTATGACATAATGATGGAGAAAAACGCTATCTATGCAAAAGAGAACTTCTCAGATGAGGACGGCATGCGCGCAGCTGAACTTGAAGGTGAATTCGGCGACTTGAACGGTTGGGAAGCTGAATCTGAAGCAGCAATCCTTTTACAAGGACTTGGTCTTTCAGATGACTATCACCAACTGAAGATGTCTGAACTGAACGGTTCTGATAAAGTGAAAGTGCTTCTTGCACAAGCTTTGTTTGGCAAGCCTGACGTTCTTCTTCTCGATGAGCCTACAAACTCACTTGATTTGAAAGCAATCCAGTGGCTTGAAGAATTCCTTATGAACTTCGAGAACACTCTTATTGTTGTATCACATGACCGTCACTTCTTAAACAAAGTTTGTACGCAAATTGCGGATGTCGACTTTTCGAAAATCCAAATTTACCCAGGAAACTATGATTTCTGGTACGAGTCAAGCCAACTTGCACTAAGAATGTCACAAGACCAAAACAAGAAAAAAGAAGAGAAAATTAAAGAGCTTCAAGCATTCGTTGCCCGCTTTAGTGCCAATGCTTCGAAATCTAAGCAAGCTACTTCACGTAAGAAAACATTGGAAAAAATCGAATTGGATGATATTAAACCATCTTCAAGACGTTATCCTTTCGTCAATTTCCAAATGGGCCGTGAAATTGGAAATGATGTTCTAAGTATCCAAGAAGTGAACAAAACACATGATGGTAGAGTCATGCTAAAAGATGCTTCATTTACAATCGACAAAGAAGACAAAGTCATTCTTCTTGGAGATCCTCTTGCAAAAACAGCGCTACTTCAACTGCTTGCTGGAGAGTCTGAGCCTGATTCAGGAGTTATCAAATGGGGAGTTACGACAACACATGCTTACCTCCCTATTGATAACAGTAACTACTTCCAAGGATCGGAACAATCACTTGTTGAATGGTTACGTCAATATTCACCGGACGACCAAACCGAAACATTCCTTCGTGGATTCCTAGGACGTATGCTGTTTTCTGGTGACGAAGTGAACAAGAAACCATCTGTTTTATCCGGTGGAGAAAAAGTTCGCTGTATGTTATCTAAAATGATGCTTACAAGTTCAAACGTTCTTCTTTTGGATGAACCGATGAACCACTTGGACCTTGAATCAATTCAGGCGCTTAACAACGGACTGATTGCATTCAAAGGCGCAATGATTTTCACTTCACATGACCAACAATTCATCCAGACGGTTGCGAATCGAATCATTGAAATCCATGATGATGGCACAATCTTCGATAAATTGATGAATTATGATGAGTACCTAGAGTGGAAAGAACAACAAGAAAAACAAAACAAAAAGAAATAATAGTAAGCCGTTTCCCTTGAGTGGGAAACGGCTATTTTTATCGTTAAATGAAGTTGAATTTCCGATAGGAATTCATACACTTTTGTATGATATCCGTCAAAATGGGTATAACCAATAGAAAGGAGTGTTTTCATGAGGAAAATAAATCTTTTCATCTTCCTGTTAGTAGCGGTTCTTGTCTTTTCAGGATGTTCGAAAAAACAGCCGACTGCCCTTGATAATTCAGGGTCAACCAATGGCACAGTTGGTGAAGGTGTTGTCAAAGAAAGTGAAAGTGAGAAAGATGGAGAAATTTCTTTAACCGATCTTTTTCTACCCGATGGTTCAAAGGCGCATTATCTAGGTGAAGGAAATGAATTTGCTGAACTTGATGTTGAAGTCGCACGGCCGTTTGAAAATTATGTTATCGTCCATGAGAATAATGGCGGTTCCCTGGTTCGCCATATTTATAAAATCGAACCTGACAAAATAAGCATCTTGGACGAGAAGACGGTCGATTTAGTGAAGGATTTCCCCTCCCAGGCAGAACTGGATGCAATGATTCCAACCGGGGTTTTTCTTAAGAAACCCCTAAAAAAAGGAACAACATTCGATACGTGGACAATTGTTGAAATGGATACAACTGTCGAGACAGCGTACAAAAAATTTGATCATGCTTTTGTTATCGAAATGAAGACGGATGACTTCGTCAACCGTAAATATTTCGTTGAAGGGTTTGGTGAAGTCAAACGGGAATCAATCATGCAGACAGATGATGGTGAATTCATTGTTACCTCTACGTTGAAAACAGTCGACAAATAGCAATTTAAAGAAGCGTCCCTAGTCAGGACGCCTCTTTAAAATTGCGTAATAAATTCACATCTTCCAAAAGGTACCGAGAATGACGATTACCTTTTGGGAGATGCGAATGTGTGTTTATTTCCAATGCTTATTTTAGCAGAAAGCATCGGGCTTCCCGTCCTTCATTAAGATAACACCATGGTACAGTTGGAGATCTTCATCACAGCCTTCACAGAAATTTATTTCGTCTTCAGACCAAAATACAAAAAAACAGTCTTTTTTCATAGCTTCACGTTTATGCTTTTCTCGTAATTCACTAGTCAATTTATTAAAGTGCACCTCAGCAAGTGCTCTATCATCAAATGAATGGCGTGAACGGATTGTTTCTTCCCACTCCTCAAACATCCACCACGGCTCATAATCTGCTTTCATATAAATCACTTCATACATTTTCAAAACCTCCTATGTAACTCTTAGTTGAATGTCCTTCATTTTAACAAACTCCCTCCTGATGTCCAATTAATTGCTTTCCCTTTGAATTCAAATGGTAGGTGTAGATTGCATTTATCGGGTATAATTGAACTACTGACATGAAACTTTATTCATTTTGAAACGTATAAAGTATAAGGTCAAAGGAGGTATGAATAGATCATGAAGGAAGTCAAACAATTTTTCATTAGACATTTTATAACAGCTCCAATCAGTTTTGGATCCTGGCTCTTCTTTGTAATGGGTGCAGGTATGAATATTTTTGCGGCTACTGGCCTTTTGGTAGCGATCTACTTTGGCGGAACGTTTACTCTAAAGCAGATTCAACTTTCATCCAACTTAAAAAAACTCGGGATGTCCCGTTCTGAATACAGTCATATTAAAGGTCAAATAACTGGCGCGAAAATGAAAATCAAACGACTAAATGGTCTTTATGGACAAGTTAGGTCAATCCAGGCATTTAGGCAACTTCATGAAATGAGTAGCCTATCTAGAAGGATTCTTAATCTCGTTCGATCGAATCCTAAAAAGTTTTACGATGTTGAGAAGTTTTTCTATGCCCATCTTGATTCTGCAGTCGAATTGACTTCGAAATATGCGCTGCTTATCAACCAGCCATTGAAAGATAAAGAACTTCGCATTGCATTACAAAATACGCGTGAAACGCTTGGTGATGTTAACAAGCAATTGGAACAAGACCTACGAAGCGTTTTGGCATCTGATATCGACCAGCTCCAAATGGAAATTGACTTTGTTGATGTATCCATGAATAATAAAAAGCCACTTCTTGAAATGAAAGGAGATCCACATAATGACTGAAAATAACCCTATAAAAACAATTGATGATTTACTTGATAGTCCTTTTGATTTTCAAGAACCCCTTCTTCCAAAAGAAATGCAAACAGAAAAAAAAGAGGCTGAAACGAGCCTTAAACTGATTGATCGTCTATCTCCTGAGGAAAGAGAAAAGGCAAAAGTGCTGGCACAGCAAATTCCTGTCGGCAACTATGAAGCGATTATTACGTACGGCGCAAATGCTCAAAGCGAGCTTTCAAGGTTCTCTACTCAAATGCTCGATCATGTTCAAGGCAAAGATATTGGACCTGTTGGAGATGTATTGAAAGATCTGATGAATAAGCTATCTGAAATAGATCCTGACGATTTATCGGACAAGAAGAAATCTGGACTAAGCAGGTTATTTAATAAAGCAACGCGATCTGTTCAAGAAATGATGACGAAATATCAGAAACTTAGTACTCAAATTGACCGGATTGGTATTCAACTTGAGCATTCTAAACGTGGACTTTTAGAGGATGTTAGAATGCTCGATAATTTGTACGATCAAAATAAAACCTATTTCCAAGCGTTGAATATCTACATAGCTGCTGCAGAGTTAAAGCAGGATGAACTCGCCAATGAAATCATCCCTGAAATGCGCAGAAAAGCTGAGTTATCAAATGATCAAATGGCATTCCAGGAAGTGAATGACATGGCGCAGTTTCTTGACAGGTTGGAAAAACGGTTGTACGATTTGCAATTATCACGACAAATCACAATTCAAAGTGCACCTCAAATCCGTATGATTCAACAAACAAACCAAACACTTGCGGAAAAAATCCAGTCATCCATTATGACATCCATTCCTCTATGGAAAAATCAAATTGCAATTGCCTTGACGTTAAACCGTCAAATGAAAGCAGTAGAGTCCCAGAAACTCGTTACGAAAACGACAAATGACTTGCTGTTGAAAAACTCGGAAATGCTGAAAATCAATTCAATTGAAACAGCAAAAGAGAATGAACGCGGCATCATCGAAATTGATACGCTGAAAAAGACGCAAGAAAACCTGATTCAAACGATTGAAGAGACACTGATTATCCAAGCAGACGGTCGCGCAAAACGTAAAGCTGCTGAAATAGAAATCGGACGAATGGAAGATGAATTGAAACAGCGCCTTCTTGCTGTCCATGAAAAAACACAAAACCGCCCTATCTAAGGGTGGTTTTGTGTTTTTAGTCCGTAATTCTACGGGTTTACCCGCGGTTCAAGTAGTCCTTATTACAATCGCGAGTAATTTCCTCAGTATCCGCAATGTCTGATCTGTGAAACTATCCACTGAGTTGGATGAAGCGGTTTTATTGCCAAACATCATTGAAAAAAGTGCTTTTTGATCAACAGTTGGTTCTTCCGTCGAAAGGAATAAATGAATAATGGAAATACCTTTTTTTTCAGTTTCCATTACCGCTTCTGCTGTATCGAGTATACCGTTGCGATCATAACCAAACGCCGATGGTTCTCCGTCTGAGAAGACCAGCAAAAACTTGTGCTTCTCCAGTCTCGACCCAAGTTGATCGGCCATCCATCTAATCGCGAACCCGTCTCGGTTGTCTTCGTTAGCATCAAACGACAAAATTGATAAACCGTTATCCTTATTGCGATCTGTAAACGTATGCATAAGCTCAAATACGTTTGGTTGCACTTCTTTTGTAGCGTTATTTGCATCCTCATAATAGGACGAAATTTCATGATTGACGCCAAGTTGACGGAGTACATCGTGAAACAATAGAACTGCCTGTTTTGTTTCGTCCAATTTGTCGAGCATCGAAGCAGAACCATCAACTAGTAGACCGAATACTGCATCTAGATTAACAGAAGGTGCATTCTTCCTGTAAAACGGTTTCGGTCGTTCGTCTACAACCATCGTCGTTAATTTCGTCGACAGTCGGCCTTTCATAAGGCGCTCACGTTTCGAATCCTGTTTCAAATCGATCCGTTTCTTCATCTCCTCGACGAAGGACCGGACATACGGCTTTTGCTCTTCTCGCCAAACGGTCAGTTGTTGACGATTTTCAACCTCGTTTACTACTTCTATACGTTGTTCCTCGTACACGACGTTGACATGCTCTTTTCCAAACATCTTGCCCGCCTTCATCTTTCGATTATGCTTGTCCGTTTTGTCACTGGTGTCTTCCGTCCAGCGGTCGCTGTCATTCCCCTCTGAATCACCAGAGCCCGTCTCTTCGATTTCAGCGTCTTCATTGCCTGGAGTTGCATCGTTGGCGTCACTCTTCCCAGAACGGCCGTGTTCTAGTTCAAATTCAAGGTGGACGCCTGATTCACTTTCGCTTTCACGGTGCCAGGACCGAAACACTTCTTCGATTGTCTCTTTCGGACCTTCCTCGCCTTCTTCAGCGTCAGACATCCCTTTATGATAATGAAATACCGTATTTTCTTCGGTAATGGAATCTCCAACTGAAAAATACTGATGGACAAGGTCTTTATCAATTGACCTTTCTACAATCTCAGTAATTCTATCTGCAATAAATGTATTGTCCTCTGTATGTTTTGAATCGTATGCGTGCTGCAGAACGGATTGAATGAGACCATAGTCGATGGAGTGGGCCCCCCAGTCGATAGATGTGTTTGCAAAAAGCCCTTCGTGTAGCGATATGAACAGCTGATTCATCAGTGCATCAGCAAGATGATTTTTCTGCATATTCGAAGATAGCACACCTTGATGGGAGTGGACGTAAGCTTCCCTTCTAGTCTCAAATGCATATGCGGTTCCTGGTCTTTCTTTTGCAATTAAATCGATTAGGCGAAACTCTTCTAGCATCATCAATAGTTCCGATGCAAATTTCCGCAGTGGGTGTGCCCCATTTTTTTGCTTGAACTCCATCCATGAGTTAACACTAAAATGCTTCCAATAACCTGCTGTCAACAAATAAATATCGGAAAGCCTTCCCGCATGAATCACTTCATCTGTTCGGTGACGCCAAAAAACACTCATCGAGATAATCCCTTCTTGAGGACGGAATTCAAGAAGCTTTCGTTCCGTTAATTCAATGAAAGGTGCATCTGCTAATGCACGTCCTAATCGTTCATACAGTAAAAGCGTCTTGGCATCGACCGTTTCGTCATTAAATTGAATGAATCGATTCATCTTCACCATAGTGATCGCCTCATTTCACCCAAGTATCGACTAATTCCATGACAAGTCTACGTTCAATTATATCATCCAGCTTCTCAGCGATGGCATACTGGACTGCACGTTTCACTGGGATATGTTCGGCCAGCCCCATAGCGTCGAGCAGGCTTCTCACGGATGCTGCCTCATCGGATAATAATCCGTTCATTACTTGTTTCTTCAAATCGTTACTGATATGAAGGAAAGTCTCAATAAGCTGTTTTGAGGCAAATGGACATGTATCCTTCATGACTAATTCTAATTGTTCTCCAGTTAGGTATGGAACCGTGAACGATACAAAACGATTTTTTAACGCTTCATTCATTGGAGATGTTCCGACGTAGCCTTCATTTATGGCTGAAATGACCGTAAAGTCTTCATGCGCATAAATCACTTCACCTGTAAATGGATTTGTCAGCATACGACGATGATCCAAAACACTATGAAGTATGGGCAACGTTTCAGGTCTAGCCATATTGATTTCATCGATGTATAAAATATGTCCTTTTTTCATGGCTTGTACGACGGGACCTTCGACAAATTCAATAATAGTCTCCCCGTTATTGCTAATTATCGTTTTGAAGCCAAGCAATGCTTCAGCATCCAAATCAACTGAACAGTTTATGCTTTGCATCGGCTGATTGAAATAATGTGAAATCGTTTGCGCTAACTTCGTTTTTCCTGAACCAGAAGGCCCTTTCAATAACACTGGTTTTTTCAACACAATACTGATAAGGACGTCATCCCATAAATGGGGACTTGGGGAAACGTAACCACCTTGTTGGATTAATCGTACTGCCGCGGTATCATGCGTTTTCGTTGAACGTAGCTGCTGTTCTTTTTCTACTAACGAGTTCATATAATTACCTCCTTATAAAAAAGCCCGCACACCAACGAGTGGGTAGCGGGCTTAAATTTCACGTCTAGACTACAGCACCAAGGTACTTTCGCTTTTGGTCATTCAAAATACGTTTTATAATAGCCTCCGACTTTACCGGAATTATCGAGGATGAAAATGAATTCATCTGTTTCGTTTTTCACTTCATACGCTTTACCTGGTGTCAGAACATTGTTCACCACATACTTTTCAGCGTCTGCATGCTTACAGACGACAGTACGGATTGCAGGTGCAGTCGTCCAATCTTTGAATGTCATTGCTAATCACGCCTTTCCTGTGAAATGAATAAGGAAAAATCGACCCGCTAACAATAACGGGCCGATTACCTAACTAATTTTTAAAATTACGATCCTAGAAGAAGATCTTCCGGATTTTCGATCAATTCTTTTACCATTTTCAAGAAGCCAACTGAATCTTTCCCATCGATAACACGGTGGTCATAAGAAAGAGCGACATACATCATTGGACGAATTTCAACATTATTACCAATCGCGACTGGACGCTTTTGGATTGTGTGCATGCCAAGAATTCCGACTTGTGTACCATTCATAATTGGTGTTGACATTAGTGAGCCGAATACGCCACCGTTTGTAATTGTGAATGAACCGCCTGTCATGTCTGCGATTGTCAATTTATTGTCGCGTGCTTTTTTCGCAAGTTCCACGATCGTTCCTTCTATTTCAGCGAAGTTTTTACGATCAGCGTCAACTACGTTTGGTACAACTAGTCCACCATCTGTTGAGATTGCAACACCGATATCGTAGAAGTTTTTAAGAATGATTTCATCGCCATCGATTTCTGCGTTGACGTAAGGATATTTCTTAAGTGCAGCAACAACTGCTTTCGTGAAGAATGACATAAATCCTAGACGAACATCATTTTGCTCGAAGAATTGGTCTTTCTTACGTGAACGAAGTGCCATAACGTTTGTCATGTCGATTTCGTTGAATGTTGTAAGCATTGCTGTTGATTGTTTAACTTCAAGAAGACGTTTAGCAATCGTTTGACGACGACGTGTCATTTTCTCGCGAGTTACACGTCCGTCCTCTACTACTGCTGCTGCTGCTTTAGGTGCAGTAGCTGCTGGTTGTGCTTTAGGAGCTGTTCCGTGTGCTTCAACGTCTTGGACACGAACGCGTCCCATTGGATCAACCGGTGATACTGCTGCAAGGTCGATGCCTTTTTCACGAGCTAGTTTACGTGCTGCTGGGCTTGCAATTGTACGGTCTGATCCGCTTGCATCTTCAGTAGCTACTGCAGCAACTGGTGCTGCTTCCACTTTTTGAACAACTTCTGTAACTGGTGCAGATGGAGCTGCAGCCGGTGCACCTGAACCTGAACCAACGATTGCGATGACTTGACCAACTTGGACTGTATCGCCTTCAGCTGCAAGATGTTCTTGAACAATTCCTGCTTCTTCTGAAATGATTTCAACGTTTACTTTGTCTGTTTCAAGTTCAACGATGAATTCACCTTTCTCAACACTTTCACCCGGTTGTTTCAACCACTGTGCAACTGTTCCTTCTGTAATTGACTCTGCAAGTTCTGGTACTATGATCTCTGCCACGATAAATTCCTCCTCAAGTCTTCCGTTAATACGGTGTCAACAATTCACTAATTATAGTATAACTTCACTTAACCTTACTTCTTCAATGCTTCATCAAGAATGCGATTCTGTTCAATCTTGTGAGATTCCCCGTCGCCTTCAGATGGGCTTGAACGGTGAATACGTCCAACATAGGATACTTTCTTACCATCCGCAACTTCGCGGATATAAGAATTTGCAAAATGCCATGATCCCATATTTTTCGGTTCTTCTTGTACCCAAACAAGTTCTTTAGCATTTGGATAACGAGATATGATATCGCTCACTTTATCAGATGGGAACGGATAAAGCTGTTCCACACGAACAATATGCAAATGATCGAAGTCTTTACCATCTTTCACACGTTCAGCAAGATCAATTGCCACTTTTCCGCTTGCGAATAGGATTTTCTCAACTTTTTCAGTATTCTTGCCTGTTCCTGGTTGTTCAAGTACCGTTTGGAAATGGCCTTCTGTCAAATCATTGACATCAGCACCTACCAGTGGGTGACGAAGAAGCGATTTAGGTGACACAATAACAAGCGGACGCATCGATTTATCACCGAGCATTTTTGCTTGTCTGCGAAGAATATGGAAATAGTTTGCCGCGCTAGAAAGGTTGGCTACTGTCCAGTTATTTTCCGCACAAAGTTGCAGATATCGTTCAACTCTTGCGCTTGAGTGTTCAGGCCCTTGCCCTTCATACGCATGTGGTAATAGTAATACCAGTCCGGATTGCTGACCCCACTTCGAGTAGCTTGAAGAAACGAACTGATCGAACATTACTTGAGCCATATTCGAGAAGTCTCCATATTGCGCTTCCCAAATTGATAATACTTTTTGGTCTTCTAAGTTATAACCGAATTCATAACCGACAATAGCAGCTTCTGACAAAGGACTGTTATAGGCAACGAATGACGCTTTTGAACCACTAATATGATGAAGTGGAACAAGTTCGTCGCCTGTTTTTTCATCGTGAAGGACTACGTGACGGTGTGCAAACGTTCCGCGTTGGACGTCCTGACCTGTCATACGGATTGGATTACCGTCTTGAAGGATTGCACCGAATGCTAGTGTTTCAGCATGTGCCCAATCGATTTTCCCTTTTCCGTTGAACGGATCTTCACGGCGTTTCAGGATTTTTTCAAGCTTCCCAAATATATTGAATTTTTCAGGATATGTGAGTAACTCTTCATTGATACGGCGAAGATTAGCTTCATCCGAGCCAGTTTCAAGGTCTCTTGGATACCCTGCAAGTACTTCCTCAGGCGTAGCGTTTGAAAGCACTGCTTTTTCTGACGTATATTCTTTTACTTTGTCGTATGCTGCCTGCATCGTTGCAAAAACAGCAGCGTCCAGTTTCGTTACATCTTCTTCTGTCAAGATGTTCGCAGATGCAAGTTCAGTTCCATAAAGCGAACGAACTGTTGGATGCTCATGGATTGAATGGTACATGACTGGATTCGTCACAAGTGGTTCATCCATTTCATTGTGTCCATAACGACGATAGCCAAGTAGATCAATCAGAATGTCTTTACTGAACTTTTGACGGTATTCGAATGCGAATGATGCAGCCGCGATTACTGATTCTGGGCTATCCGCATTGACGTGTAATACTGGAACTTCATAGCCTTTTGCAGGATCCGAAGAATAATGAGTTGACCTAGAATCGTAATATTCCGTTGTGAAACCAATCATATTATTCGCGATGACATGAA
>CAZWAW010000067.1:4247-15767 GCA_964632025.1 uncultured Sporosarcina sp. | reverse complement strand
CAGTAGGGAGGGATTGAACTGCATCCCTCCTTATTGCCGCAGGACGCGGCGAATTTGGCTGCTTTCCATTAGTGAACCGCGTACGTTTGCATTTCGCTGATGAATTCAAATGCAGCCGTCATTTCCTCCGCAGAGAAATTTAGTTTATTTTTCACGATAAGGACCTTAGCGATTTGCTCGTCCTTGTCAAGATGATCGAAGTATAGCAATGTCGAAACGAGTTCGAGGAAACGGGAACTCTTGACGTTCATGCTGTCAATACAGGTTCCTAGCATCGCATGGGCATCATCTGCCATTTCGAGAAAACCTGCCCCCTCGCCTGTCACTTTATAGCTATATTGGACGTACGATCCTTTGTCCGTGCACTGTTCTGCCAGAAACCCCATCTCCCGCAGTTCTTCAATGCGTAGCGTTAATTCCTCCGAATAGGGTCCGTACATGTGAAGCTCGTATTTTTCGACGAAAGGGAAATTCATCTTTTTCGCGATATAAATCATTTTCTGCAACTTTTTTCTGCCAGTGACTTCATTCGCCATTGAGATGAATTGTACAATTTTAGCGTGTTCTTGCAACAACTTATCGACACCTAACCTTTCAGCATGTGTAAAATCCGTCCGTATAAAGGATTCTTTGCTTTTCCTGCTTCTAACATGTCTTCTGGGAAATAGATTTTATGGTCCGTCCGTCTTTTTCCTGAAATCGCATCTACGACATCTGATGAACGTGATAGCTCGCTCAGGTCACCATTTTTCATTTGCAAATAAATCGGCAAGCGCTCGTTTTCTTCACCTGGCCCGTAAAAGTCGTAGGGTAAATCTGACGATGAATCAGTAACAAGGTAATAGGCCGGATCGATTCCTGCTTCCTTAAATAACTGCTCGAGTTCACCGATTTTCCGGTATTCTGTTGCCGGATCAAATTCCGCGTATTGGAACAATCTTCTATTGATAAAACGATAGCAAAGGTCCGATAAAATCGCGTCTTCTTCCTTCATCCAAACCTGGAAATACGTCATTAATATATTTTCATCGAGGGCAATATAATCCTCAAGTATAAATGTCTTGTCGAAAAACGAATGGAAGTGGACAGGCGCTTGTTTAAAGATATATCCACTTGCATGTAACTGTTTTGCGCGATGTAATATCTTCGTCAAAATTACTTCCGCGCTACGTGACACGGGATGGAAATAGACTTGCCAATACATCTGGTAACGGCTCATGATATAGTCTTCCACTGCGTGCATGCCGCTATATTTGATAACTGCCTGTTCCTCTGTTGGGCGCATGACACGTAGAATCCGTTCCATATCGAAATGACCGTATGATACCCCTGTAAAATAAGCGTCACGCTGTAAATAATCCATCCGATCGGCGTCTATTTGACTTGAAATCAGGCTGACGACAAGTTTATCCGGATAGGTTTTCCCAATTATATCAGCCACTTTTTGTGGAAAATCAGGTGCCACACGACGAAGCACTGCATTCACTTCCGTGTCCCCTAACAAAATGGCTTGTGTAAATTGCTCATGATCGAGATCGAACACTTTTTCAAAGGCGTGTGAAAACGGACCGTGCCCGAGATCATGCAGCAATGCCGCACACATCGTCACAAGCCGTTCCTCGTTGTTCCATTCGGACCTACCGCTAAAACCGTCGTCAATGATGCGTCTGACGATTTCATAGACACCAAGCGAATGGTGGAACCTACTATGCTCCGCCCCATGAAATACGAGATACGTCGTGCCTAGCTGTTTGATCCGGCGAAGGCGCTGAAATTCACTTGTGCCAATAACGTCCCAAATCACTTTATCGCGCACGTGAATATAGCGATGCACCGGATCTTTGAAAACTTTTTCTTCGACTAGTTTTTCATCTTTGTATTCCATAGTGCACCTCCGTCAACTCATTCCCTTTAGTATAATCGCAAAAATGGTTCCTAGGAAGATGGAAAAAGGTTCATTTGAGTGAAAAAGAGATAGAATGCTTTTTTCATTATGAATAAAGTAACGGAATCCTGTCCACACTGACCGTAGAAAGAAACTATGAACATATGACTGGAGGCACGGAGATGGTGAAAGTTAGACAGGATGCTTGGATTGAAGAAAACGATACTTTATTGGCAGACACGGTATTGCGGCATGTCCGCGAAGGTAGTACACAACTTAGCGCTTTCGAAGAAGTTGGGGATGCGCTCAATAGGACGGCAGCGGCTTGCGGGTTTAGATGGAACGCTGTTGTAAGACGTGATTATGAAAAAGAACTGTCGGACGCGAAGAAAGAACGCAAACAAGCGATACGTGTCCTTGGAAAAGATTTCAAACGACGGGGACAACAATTATATAGCCCTTCACAAGGTCAAGAGGATGAACAAAAGATTTCCGTTCCGTTATCAGCACTTTCACTCGATACGGTTATCGCATTTCTTGTGCGCATGCACCACACAGGCGTGGGAGATAACGAGTCACTGCGCTGGAGGCAAACTGCTAAAATCGCGAATGAAAAGTCAGAACAGCTCCAGAGAGAAATCGAAAAACTTCAGCAGGAGAATAAAACCTTGCGCACTGATTACGAACAATTTGTCCAAATCATGAACCGCGCACGCCGTCTCGTTACACTAGATGATGACGCAGATCGCACTGCGCCAGTATTCAAGATGGAACAAAACGGAAACCTAGTTTCAAAAGAACCGCCTATCAATCATCATTGATAGGCGGTTTTTTCTTTGGTTTTTGCTAGGATAATCTAGGCAAGTGGTTGCTGCATCGATGGGTTTGTTGGACACTACCGCGGAATGGTTGGACACTTTGACACGTTTGTTGGACACTATCTTGAAATGGTTGGGCACTCCAACATGTTTGTTGGACATCCCCATAGAGCACCTCATAATAAACAGTTGCCTCCTTCAAAAAACAACCATTTTTCATCCGCGTGCTAGCATTTTTTGATTTCGTTCGAAGACGCGGTTTAAATAAAAGGTGTATAGTTCCATTTCTTCCGGTTTCAAGCCGCCTATCTCAACATGATCCGCGAGCTCGCGCAACAGAAGCTGAGTACGAATAACGACGTCACTCACCGTGAGTTGCATGTCGAGCAGTTCTGACAGGGATGCCATCACTTCCGGTTTAATGGTTGGGTATGTGAACTTCGTTTCTTCCCCTTGCAAGCCAGTTTCGTAAAAATCACGGATTAGCTCAGCACGTTCCGCCCCGCTTCCTTCGATGCAAAGGTAGACTTGTACCGCGATGCCTTGACGCAATCTGCGCTGTGAAATGCCGGCGAATTTGCGGCCATCGATACTTAAATCATACGAACCTGGACAGTACGATCCCACAATTTCATAGGCTTCAATACGGTCACCCGCTTCAGGGAAAAGCATACGAACGAACGCAAGCATTACTTCATAGCCTGCTGGAATATCGATTGAAGAGTCGAGTTCAGATAGAACAATTGATACGTTTAAAACGCCTTCGTCCAGCACTACTGCAAGTCCCCCTGAATTGCGAACAATTGCGTTATAACCTGCATTTTCAAGCGTCGAAACTGCTTCTGTAACATGCGGCAGCCGATGATCCTGGATGCCAAGCACAACGGTTTGATTGTGCACCCATGTTCGGACCGTTGGGACGCTTACTTGCTGGCCAACGAGATGACAAAGCGTATCGTCCGCGGCGAAAGATTCTAATGCGGAACGGGTACGTGTTATCATGGATTCGTCCACAAAACGCCATGCAGGAATACGTAAAAAAGATTCATATGGTGTCATTTTAATTAACTCCTGCTCATAGACTTTGCGCTGCGGTTAACAGGGCAAGCTTGTACACATCGTCAGCGGAACAACCGCGTGACAAATCATTTACCGGTGCGTTCAAGCCTTGAAGAATCGGGCCAATTGCTTCGTAGCCGCCAAGACGCTCTGCTATTTTATAACCAATATTCCCGGCTTCAAGTGATGGGAAAACGAAGACATTCGCATTGCCTTGAATAACCGAGTCCGGTGCCTTTTTCGCAGCAATTTCCGGAACATAGGCCGCGTCAAATTGGAACTCACCGTCGAGCAGCAAATCCGGTGCAAGCGATTGAGCGATTTTCACCGCGTTCGCAACTTTTTCCGTTTCTTCCGTTACAGCAGATCCTTTTGTAGAGAAACTCAGCATTGCAACACGTGGATCCACACCGAATGCCCGCGCTGTTTTGGCGCTTTCAATCGCGATTTCCGCTAGTTCTTGCGCTGTTGGTGCGACCGTAATCGCACAATCCGCAAAGACGAGCCGCTCATCGCCTTTCATCATTATAAAAGCCCCGCTCGTTCTCGAAATGCCTGGTTTTGTTTTAATAATTTGAAGCGCTGGTCGTACCGTGTCTGCAGTCGAATGCGCTGCCCCGCTCACCAATCCATCCGCACGCCCTGTATAAACAAGCATTGTTCCAAAATAATTAACGTCCGTCAATTGTTCGCGTGCTTGCTCTAATGTTGCTTTGCCACCCCGACGTTCCACGAACTTTTCAACTAGTTGTTCGAAATAAGAAGCACTCACAGGATCAATGACATCTATTTCTGAAATATCAATTCCCGCTTCAGTTGCGACTTCTTGCACCTCGGTTTCATTGCCAAGAAGGACCGGCTTCACAAGCCCTTCCCCTTGCAGACGTGATGCTGCTTCCAATACCCGGATATCCGTTCCTTCCGGTAGGATAATCGTCTTTCTTTTACCACTTAAACTTTCTTTTATTCCATTAAATAAATCTGCCATTAGATAGCCACCTTTCGCATACGCTCATGCTCTAAGCATACACCAATGATGCAGGTCGTAAAAGCGATTCACTTCATGTCAAATTCGTGACAACGGCGCTAGCAAAGGACGTTTTACAGCCTTCTATGCTACACTTCATTAAGAAGTTAATTCATAATGAAGGAGTTTGATTTCATATGATCGAAGCAGCAAAAACACTAGATGGTTGGTATGTTTTACACGATTTACGCTCGATGGACTGGGCATCTTGGAAATTGGTTTCAAAAGAAGAACGCCAAGCAGCAGTAGAGGAATTTCTTGTTTACCTTGAAAAACTTCAAAAAACAGATGACGACAAAACGGGAGCACATGCTTTCTATACAGTAATTGGCCAAAAAGCTGATTTCATGCTCATGACTTTGCGTCCGACAATGGATGAACTGCAGGAGCTTGAAACGGAATTCAATAAACTCGCAATCGCAGATTTCACGATTCCAGCGTATTCGTACCTGTCAGTCGTTGAACTCTCGAACTACCTCGCAGGTGAGTCCACTGATGATCCTTACCAGAACCCATTTGTACGCGGACGTTTGTACCCTGAATTACAACGCAGCCAATACATCTGCTTCTACCCGATGGACAAGAAGCGCGACGGCGACGTGAACTGGTACATGCTCGATATGGAGAAACGCAAAGAATTAATGCGCGCACACGGTTTGATTGGCCGCAGCTACGCTGGAAAAGTGAAACAAATCATTTCCGGTTCTGTCGGTTTTGACGACTACGAATGGGGCGTTACACTGTTCGCAGACGACGTTCTCCAGTTCAAAAAGTTAATTTATGAAATGCGTTTTGACGAAGTAAGCGCACGCTACGCTGAATTCGGCTCATTCTTTGTCGGTACGATTTTAGAAGGCGATAAAAAAGCAGCTTTCTTCAATATCTAAATTCCAATCCTATACCGCCTAACTGTGATCATACAGTTGGGCGGTATTTTTATTTGGTAGGCATGTTTCATTCCCACTGCGCATATAATTCCCCAAGGGGGTTGTGCCGTGGCAGTTATAAAGTACACGGATGCTGAACTGGATCTACTTGCCCGGTTAATGCGTGCTGAAGCAGAAGGTGATGGCCAATTAGGCATGCTTTTGGTAGGTAATGTCGGAGTGAATCGCGTACGTTCGGGATGTCTCGATTTCAACGATATTCGGAATTTACAGGATATGGTTTTTCAGAGTCCAGGAGGCTTCGAAGCTACGACGAAACCATATTTTTATCAGCGTGCTCGCGAGCTGGATCGAAATCTAGCAAGGCGTGTTGTCAACGGCGAGCGTTTCACTCCGGGAGAACGATCATTATGGTTTTTCATGCCAACTGGAGATTGCCCGGCACAGTGGTATAACCAATGGAACACAGGTAGATTCAAGTCACACTGTTTCTTTTCGCCAACGGTTCAAGACTGTCCTAACGTGTAACTCAAAAGAAGAAAGGATGAAGAAATGGTCCAATACTATTGGAATCCGCCCTATCAGAATCAGCATGTCACACCACCGCAAGTAACAATTCCAGCCGGAGGAAGGCCACCCGGACCACCTCAACGTGAACAGTCATACATTGAAAACATTTTACGGTTTAATATAGGCGAGCCAGGTATTTTTCATTTTTCATTTGAACACGCACTCGAATCGGGCGTAAACACAAAAGCCGTAACTGGATCTGTGGTAGAAGCTGGCCGGGATCACGTTATTTTAAACGAAACAGCAACAGGACGCCAATACCTCTTCCCAATGATTTACTTTGATTATGCAGAGTTTGAAGGACCAGTAAAGTATTTCCCACAAGCTCGTTGAATAAAAAAAAGTCTTCTGTCAGCCTTTTAGGAATGGCGGAAGACTTTTTTGCGTTTGATTAATCAAATCGGGCTTCTATATGGCTCCGGAGACGGTTTGGGTCATCCACTCGTATCGCTGCTTTTGAAAATTCCTTTTCAAATCCTAAAAAAAGTGTTGCATGAAGCGGCCGCTTGAATGTGATAACACATTGCGGTAGCACTGCTTCGAAATCTCGTGCAATGAAATCAATCACACCTTCCGCCTTCAGATTTTCATTGGCAGCGTCGTCCCCCCATGCAATATGCTCAATTTCATCAAATGGAATGTCCATCCGTTTCCCTAATCCAAGTGCGACACGTATTTGTTTTTCATCTACAGTAAGCGGATTGAGACGAACTGCTTGAATATCTCCAATAAAAAAAATAACCGAGTAGATGTTCAAAATGAGAAGAACTATTGAAAGAATCATCGACTTATCGTGAAGCCACCAATGGATGCCGATAGTCTCAATGACAATCGCGTGAATCAGCATGATATAAAAGGCAATGAAACTTGTTTTCGTATGAAGAGCAAAGCGATTCTCCGCCTCAATCGGGCGTTTTTTCCACGAAGCGAATGCGTAGTAGAACATAACCGTTTCTGCGCTAATTATTTTTATAAGGGGGTGTCTACCAATTTGCTTTTCGACTAATGTTGCAAATGTAAATAATGGACCTTCTCCACTCACTTTTATATCTCGAATGATTCGGGGTGTATGTTTCAAAAGAATGAAGATGAGCCCGATTTCAGCAAGGAGAATAATTCCTTCAATTGCGATTGCGATGTAAGGGATGAATTTGAATGGTTCAAAATAAGCGCTCGGAATAATAATTCGAGCTGCAATTATACCGAGCACCATGAATGTTATAAACCTCTTCATGGTGAAGCCTTTTTTGCGTGTCATTGCGAGAATGAGGAATGGAGCGACAATCGAGAAGTCAATAAGTGAACCAATAATGACCCACGCCGCATCTGCAGGCGCCGGCAAGAACGGGATTGGCAATCGGTAGAGAGCAAGATTAGAAGTGATAACAAGGACGAGGACCATAATAAGTAATGGTGATTTTGAATTCTGCTTACTAGAAACCATAAAAGCACCCCTTTTATTTCCATTATAGCATTCAGATCATGCTTATATATATGTGTCATATGGATAAATCCTGACATTTCAAACGAAATAAAAACAGGTGAGAGGATACCCCCTTACCTGTTTCAGTTTGAAAATTTAATAGCCGCAACAATCAGCATGATCCAGCCTGCGATGAACGCAACGCCGCCGATTGGTGTAATAGCGCCGAGTATGCCGATTCCCGTAAGGCTCAGTACATACAAGCTACCTGAGAAGATGATGATACCTGCGAGGATCAAATAACCTGCCCAGCTTAACTGCGTCACTGATCCAAAGAGCGATGGACTCATAAGGATACCGACGGCAAGTAAAGCGAGCGCGTGGAACATTTGATACTGTACAGCGGTTTCCCAAATTGCTAAATAGTGTTCGGATAGTTTTTCTTTTAAAGCATGTGCGCCGAATGCACCAAAGGCAACGGCGATTGCAGCGTTAACAGCCCCCGCAATAATGAAAAATGGCATATAGTTTCCTACTCTCTTTACGGGTATCTGGCACCCTAATTATCAAAAATCAAATAGCGAGCCGCCGTTTGCATCCTCTTCTTCAAGCAATGTACCTTCTAATGAAGTGATTGACTGTACAGCGCTAGCGGTTGTAAGCATTTTGGGGACAATTTTCTCTTCACGCTTACTTTCTCCACCAAGAGCAACTTCGCAAAGTGATCTGACAGCAGCAAGCGCTTCTCGCATCGTGCTATCGTCATTGGCTCGCCTCGCAACACTCAGTTGCCGCTCCATTTCCGAGATAATCCGGTCGTATGGTATCACTGTTTAGTGTCCCCTTTCTTCTGTTCAAATTGCAAACAATCCATGCCTGACGATCTCTTCACGACTGTCGACGGCAGTTCCCGCGTTTTAAATCCATACGCTTTGCAGCCACGCGGATTCTGTTGATCCCATGTTATGAAGAAATGTTGGCATTGAAAACATTTTACTGCCACTTGCGATCAACCTCTTTTCATCCAACTTTAGCACCGCGGTAGCGAAATTTAAAGCATGCCGCCTGTCCGGCACCAATCAATCTGTGTTCCATCCCACGATTCGAGCAGCTGATTGACCTTCGAATACGGACGGCTGCCGATGAAACCTCGACTTGCGCTTAACGGGCTCGGGTGAACCGATTCGATAATTGCATGACGCGATACATCGATGAGTTTCTTCTTTTCTTGCGCAGGACGACCCCATAAAACGAAGACAATTGGTTCGTCACGATTTGATAACTTCCTTATCACTTCGTCCGTAAACGTCTCCCACCCTTGCTTTCGATGCGAATGCGCTTGTCCATCACGTACGGTAAGCACCGTATTCAACATGAGCACACCTTGTTGCGCCCATCCCTTCAGTGTCCCACCTTCTGGCAGCGGACAGTCGATATCAGATGCGAGTTCCTTGAACATATTGCGTAGACTAGGCGGTATCTTTACGCCGGGCTTCACGGAAAAGCTTAATCCATGTGCTTGTCCAGGTCCATGATACGGATCTTGTCCCAATATGACGACCTTTACCTCATTGAAAGGAGTCAATTTAAATGCAGTCCACAAATCAGCCATCTGTGGATAAATCATTTCTTCCGCATATTCCTTCTTCAGGAATTCACGGAGCTTACTATAGTAGGGTTTCTCGAATTCATCACTCAAGACTTCATCCCACTCATTCTCAAAAAGTTCTTTTTGCACAAACATCACTACTCCTTGAATTCAATCGTCACGTCATAGCCCGCGAATGAAAACATTTCTTTTAGTGTCTTCTCGGCATTCTGCTGCGCCGTTATCAAGACACCTTGTCCTGCGGTTTCTTCCAAAATAAGCTCTTTCGCTTCTGCGGCAAGTTCGTAGGCCTCTTCGATATTCGCTTTTTCTCGGAAGACCCCTTCGTAGGAATACACTTCGACTTTATCGAAATAAATTTCTGCTCCTCCTAAAAAGGTAGCAGGCGGCAAAGTAAGTTTTGCTGTTTTTTGCTTTTCATCGATAACTACATCACTTTCCGTCAGCCCCGACATATCGACGCCCGCTTTCACTGATCCCGGAATAACAACCAATAACTGCCGTTTCGTTCCTGGTAAATTGAGTCCGATGCTTTGCCCAAACAATGTATTATCTTGTCGTTCAATGATCACTTTTGTATACGCTTCGGCAGTTGCAAGTTCGTTCAAATCCTGAATTTGTTCAAGGTATGCACCCTTCTGCTCCGTAAACGTGCTCCCTTGTTTCAATATGAAGAACGTCACAAATGGCAAAGCGACAATCAACAGTAAAATTAGAAGTGCAATTGCAATGGAAGACTTTCTCCATACTGAAAAAACCACTTTCCCAACGCGCCAAAATCCACGCGGACGGTCTTCTACTTCTTCCATCGTCACTGCAGTTTGTTCTTTAGAAGCTTTCAATTCTTTCAATAACCGTTCGATTTCCTTGTTATCCGCCACTTCATCCCTCTTTTCCTCTTTTTCCGACACTATCTTATACGTTCACATTATAGGAAAGTTCCATTTCAAACAACTAGAAAGACATGGTACGATTGTACGGGGGGAATGCAACATGGCTGATATGCAATTACGTGACAAAATGAAAAAAATTTCTGAAGCGGCTAAACATGGTAACCGCGTGCCGGAACGTTCTAAAAACGCTGGACTCGTCGTTTTCCTTGTCTTTACCCTGTGTGTAATTATCGTCATGTTAGCTCTTGCAATCGGGCTTATGATAAGCAAACACTTTACCGGTGCTGCTGTGATTTGTAGTATTGCAACACTGCTCACATACTCCGTTTATAAGATGATGAAAGCTGATAACATCGGACAATTGTAATTTCCGATTTTTTTGATAAGATTAAGTTAGAATTTATTCAAAAAGGAGATAGTCCAATTATGACGCTGAAAAAGACTTTAACAATTGCAGGATCCGATACATCAGGCGGCGCAGGGATTGCGGCGGACTTAAAAACATTCCAAGAGCATGGTACATATGGGATGACAGCAATTACAGTTATCGTGACAATGGATCCAGATAATAATTGGTCACACGGCGTTTACTCATTGCCCGTCGACGTTTTGAAGGCCCAAATCAAAACTGCACTTTCAACAGGAATCGATGCGATTAAAACAGGTATGCTTAGCACAGAAGAAATTATCAAAATTGCTGGAAACGCGATTTCAGAATCAGGCCTCAGTCATGTAGTCATCGACCCCGTTATGGTTTGTAAAGGTGAAGATGAAGTATTGAATCCTGGAACAGTAGACGCCATGGTTGAATTCCTTCTTCCAAAAGCAGAAATTGTGACACCAAACTTGTTCGAAGCAGGACAACTTGCTGGCACAAAAACACCGAAAACGATTGAAGATATGAAGGCAGTTGCAGAAAAAATCCATTCACTTGGTGCTCGCAATGTTGTCATCAAAGGTGGCAAACAGCTGGAACACGATAAAGCAGTGGATCTGTTCTTTGACGGCAAAACGTTCACTCTTCTTGAAGCGGAGAAAACAGAGACAACTTACAATCACGGCGCTGGCTGTACGTTTGCCGCAGCAATCACAGCAAACCTAGCAAATGGCCTAGATGTAAAAGAATCTGTATTTGAGGCAAAAAGATTCGTCACAGCAGCAATTGCAAACGGCTGGAAACTGAACGAATACGTTGGACCTGTTATGCACGGAGCGAAAAACCGTTTCGGTGCACCTGAAATCACAACGACTGAAATTTAATACAGTTATTTCAATACTAGTAAAAACGCCAAGAGATGTTGATTGTCTCTTGGTGTTTTTTTCGGTTCGTTGGACACTTTCCGCAAATG
>CAZWAW010000067.1:1333-4147 GCA_964632025.1 uncultured Sporosarcina sp. | reverse complement strand
CACCTCAAGGCCCATGAATCGCATTCAACTCCCCTTTTCTATATACTAAAGAGAAGCACGGTTACAGTTTTAAGGAGGGCTATTCATGGAATTAGTAAAACCAGATCACTTACAGGAACTCATAACTTCTTTTGCCAATAAAGATGTGTATATCCATCTCGAAACAACGAACGGCTCATATGCAGCGCATTTCAATGAAAGTGTTTTCAACGCTGGCGCATTCATCCGCAATATCGTCATCAAATTCGAACTCGGTAAAGTGGCTGGCGATTCACCTCACCGCATCGGATTGAAACTGCCATCTGGATGGATTTATGCGCAAGGCATCACTCATTATAAACTCGACGAACACGGGCGTTTGCTTATGGCAGGACTCGATGCAGAAGGAAAACTTGCAGTCGCGCTTGAAATCAGCGAAACACCGTTCACATATTAATTAAGGAGGCCATTTTTTTATGATTAAAAAAGAACGTCACGTACTTGTCGTATTCCCTCACCCAGATGATGAGGCATTCGGTGTATCCGGCACCATTTCTTCTTACAGAGATATGGGTGTACCTGTTACATACGCTTGCTTAACATTAGGTGAAATGGGACGTAACCTTGGTAATCCGCCATTTGCGAATCGCGAAACATTACCTCAAATTCGGAAAGAAGAACTGAAAAAAGCGTGTGAAGCAATGGGACTCGATGATTTACGGATGATGGGATTCCGTGATAAAACAGTTGAATTCGAAGATGATGAAAAAATGGTTAAGCTAGTCGCAGATTTAATCGAAGAAACGAATCCTTCACTCGTCATCACATTCTATCCTGGACTTGCTGTCCATCCCGATCACGATGCGACTGCGCGTGCAGTTGTGCGCGCGATCCGAAGAATGCCGGAAACAGAACGTCCTACACTTTATACACTCGCCTTTGCGAATAATACCGTTGAAGTCCTTGGAAAACCCGATGTCGTTCACGATATCTCAGCGAATGCGGATAAAAAAATTGCGACGCTAAAAGCGCATGCATCCCAGACCGTTTGGATGATGAAAGATATGGAAATAAAATTAGCAGCACAAGATCCAGATGCACTTAAATGGCTGAATTTCGAGCACTTTTATACGTATCAATGGGATAAAGACTTCGAATAAGAGGAATATATATGATTCTCTTCCGGAACGTTTATATAGAAAGAGGCTACAAAATCACCTTGATTTTGCAGTCTCTTTTTTATGTATTTTTATTAACTAATCAAACTATTTACATTCTAGAATAATACTCTTTGCTATATGATAGCTACAAGGTTTTCTGAAAGTAATAGACTGAAAAGTACTAATAGTATATACTTTATTCATTAAGATATAAAACAATATAATATGTATAATTATTCACCCTATACATGTTATACTGTTACAAAAAGGGGAATATAAAATGAAAAAATTTGCTTTATCAACATGGTTCTATTTTCTAGTTCCATCAATTCTTGGCATACTTTTATTTATGGTGCCGATGAAGTATAACGGGGATTGGAAAATACCAATTGCCATATTTGCAGATATATTGTCAGGAGCGATTGCTCCGGTTATGCCATGGGTCGCTACAATTACGCTAATTATCGCAGCACTCGGTTCGGTTGCATTTTTGGCTATTCGAGAGGACAAGGTCAAGCCATCCTTTATAACAAATTTATTCAAAGTCTCGCTCTTTTGGACAATCGTCCGGATTATAGGTGCTACTTTAGCTGTAATTACCTTGCTTCAAGTGGGACCAGAAGCTATTTGGGGTGAAAATACGGGTGGACTTCTACTAAGTGAAACCGGTCTCGTTACATTCCTGTTTACGATCTTTTTATTCGCAGGGATTCTCTTGCCACTTCTTCTAAATTTCGGTTTACTTGAATTTTTTGGAACGATGATGGTAAAAGTAATGCGCCCTCTATTTAAAATACCGGGTCGTTCTTCTATTGATGCACTGACATCATGGATTGGGGATGGAACAATTGGTGTTTTGCTAACAAGTAAACAATATGAAGAAGGATTTTATACGAAGAAAGAAGCAGCCATAATTGGAACGACTTTCTCTGTTGTATCGATTACATTTTCTATCGTTATCATTGAAGAAGTTGGACTCGGTGCTTATTTCTTACCATTTTATGGTACGGTCGTTTTAACTGGTCTGGTCCTTGCATTTATTATGCCACGGATTTATCCTCTTTCAAAAAAGAAAGACGAATATATTGACGGTAGACCATTTACAGGCGATGAAGAAAAATTACCAGAAGGATACAGTGCTTTTTCACATGGACTTGAAAACGCATTAACAAAAGCGAATAACAGTCGTTCAATGGTTAAAACTTTTTCAGAGGGCCTGAAAAATGTCCTTGATATGTGGGTTGGTGTTATTCCAGTCGTTATGGCTTTCGGAACGATTGCATTGATTCTCGCGGAGTATACAAGCGTCTTCACGATTTTAGGGAAACCATTCGAACCAATTCTGTCCATCCTAGGTATCCCTGAGGCGGCAGATGCGGCGCAACTTATGGTCGTTGGATTCACGGATATGTTCCTGCCTGTAATCCTTGCGAATGGCCTGATTACTTCTGAGTTGACATTGTTCGTTGTTGCCACTGTTTCAGTGACACAACTCATTTTCATGGCCGAAGTTGGGGGACTTCTGCTAGGCTCAAAAATTCCGGTCAACTTTTTTGAACTTGTTGTCATCTTCCTCTTGCGTACACTCATTTCACTGCCAATTATCGCAGGAGTTGCACATCTATTATTTTAATGAAACAGGAAGACCTTGCAGATTAGTGCAAGGTCTTCTTTT
>CAZWAW010000067.1:0-1233 GCA_964632025.1 uncultured Sporosarcina sp. | reverse complement strand
TTAAGCATTCAATTTAATTTTCAGTTTCGACAACATGTCTACTGTCATTTTATCCAAATCGTAGTTCGCTTTGAAGCCCCATTCATTTACAGCAGCTGTTGGGTCAATCGAATCTGGCCAGCTGTCAGCAATCGCCTGGCGTACTGGATCTACGTCGTATGCCATTTCAAAAGTTGGAATTTGTTTTTTTATAGAAGCTGCGATTTCAGACGGTTCAAAACTCATCGCCGTTACATTAAATGCATTGCGGTGAATCAGTTTCGTCGGATCTGCTTCCATTAAATCAACAATCGCCTGTAACGCATCAGGCATATACATCATATCCATGCGCGTTCCTTCTGCAATGTAAGATGTATATTTTCCTTCTTCAAGTGCTTTGTAGTAAATATCGACCGCGTAATCCGTCGTTCCGCCGCCAGGTTGAGCTACATACGAGATGAGCCCTGGGAACCGAACGCCGCGCGTATCCATTCCGAATTTGTGGAAATAATAATCGCATAGTAATTCACCAGCGACTTTATTGACACCGTACATTGTTGTTGGTCTTTGTAATGTATCTTGCGGTGTACCTATTTTCGGTGTAGAAGGACCGAATGCACCTATTGAACTTGGTGTGAAAAACTGCATATCCAGTTCACGTGATACTTCAAGTGCGTTCATAAGGCCGCCCATATTGAGATTCCATGCAAATAATGGCTCATCTTCTGCTTTAGCAGATAATAATGCAGCCATATGCATCATCGTATCTGCACCGAAATCCTTTGCAAGCGCATGCATATTTTTCGCATCTGTCACGTCAAGAATTTCAAATGGACCTTCTGTTGCCGCATCCGTGCGACGAATATCTGTCGCCAAGACGTTCTCTGTGCCATATTCTAAACGTAGCTTTGTAATTAATTCTGAACCGATTTGACCTAAAGCGCCAGTTACCATGATTTTTTTCATTATTAATTATTCCCCGCTTTCAAACATTTGTATTTATGGAGAGTACACGTATATTTTATTTTTATAACTTCATTGATTCTATCACTTAAATTCATTATAAAACGTTCTCCCAGAAAAGACAACTTTGTTTTTAACCTCAATGAGTTACTGCCAAACTTCTCCAATACAATTAAAGGACAACGTAAAATGCACAGTGATGAGATAAATAAATTTAGCACGCTACGATATGTGTTGCTTCATAATAATGAAGCAGATTTTAAATTTAGCAATTGAAAAAAGCCCCTAGTT
>CAZWAW010000066.1:13155-16440 GCA_964632025.1 uncultured Sporosarcina sp. | reverse complement strand
AATAACTTCCAAACTGATTAACAGATCTTCATCTGCTATCTTCTGCTTTACCAAGAATAAAAAAAATGCCTGTCACACTTACGAATTAGTTCGTAGGGGTGGCAGGCATTTCTTATTAGAATCTTATCATTCTACACAGTTGACTTTTCATTCTTAATCATGTAAATTAATTGATAATACTAAAAGCATTGAAGAGAAAAGTAAAGTGCATAGGATTTCTTACAGAAAGCTTCGGTAGCTGAAAAGAAGCAGAATGACTCCACTTGAACAATGGCCTCTGAGCTCTGCGTTGAACATGCAACTTGTTTGCATCAGTAGATTGGCAGCGGGAGTTGGTACCCGTTATCTATACCACAGTCTAAAATCCGTCAAGATAGGATTTTGTACTTGTTGAGGTTGCCTATGTGAATCGGCAACGAATAAAGGTGGTAACACGAGAGATGATCTCGTCCTTTTCAATCAATTAATGATTGAAATGGGCGGGATTTTTTGTTTTTCAGTTTCATACATTATTAAAATGAGGAGTGGATTTGTAATGACAACAGGTTTATTAGTTTTTCAATCAGATTTCGGAAAAAGTGATGGTGCAGTGAGTGCAATGCATGGCGTAGCAAACTCCGTTCAGCGTGGAATCCCGATTTTTGAAATCACTCATCTAATCCCTCAATATAATATTTGGGAAGCTTCTTATCGTTTATTACAGTCAATCGGCTATTGGCCAAGTGAAACGGTATTTGTATCGATTGTCGACCCAGGCGTAGGATCGAACCGCCGTGCAATCGTTGCGAAGACTGCGGATGATCACTATATTATTACCCCGGATAACGGGACATTAACACATGTGTTGCAATTCATCAAAATAACAGAGGTCCGGGAAATCGATGAATCGAAAAACCGACTTCCTAATTCAGGTGAATCGCATACCTTCCATGGACGGGATATATTCGCTTACACGGGTGCACGGCTCGCTGCTGGTATTATCCAGTTCGAAGACATCGGTGGACCAGTTAATCCATCAACAGTTATTGCACTACCATTGAAATTGTCCACCATAGTGGATGAAACAATTACAGGTATAGTCGATATTATCGATCGTCCCTTCGGCAATCTGTGGACGAATATTAGCCGGAGTCAATTTAAGGAAATTGTAGAACAGCATGGCGATTCAATAGAAGTTTCAATAACGACAGATGGCCGTACTATCTACAACAACATCATGACATTCGGCCGATCGTTTGCAGACTTGCATATCGGTGAGCCACTCGTTTATGTAAACTCCCTCGATAACATCGGTATTGCCATCAATCAGGGATCTTTTGCAGATGCCTATCGTGTTGGCACGGGAACAAACTGGGAAATCGTTATTCGCAAGGCACCTAGAATTGTCTACGAATAACAGCAGCACAGCAAACAAAAAGAGCTAACGTGGAACTTTTCATCCTCGTTAGCTCTTCTCTTTATATCAATCGTTTGTCTATTTCTTCCTCATCGAATTTAACGCCAAGCAGTGTATTCATTTTTACTTTTGCCTTATTTTTTATATCGTCATCAATATGAGATATCACTTTAAATACAGCTGCTGCTATGACACCGGCGTCATCCACCAGTCCGACGGCTGGTATGAAGTCAGGAATGAGATCGAGGGGGAAAATCAGATAGCTAAGTGCACCAACAATAATCATTTTTGTCGATTTGGGAACCTCTGGGCTTTTTGCAACATAGAAAAGGAGCAAGCTATAATAGACTGTTGTCTTCCCCGCCTGTTTCCCGTATTTCATCACTTTGTCCCAAAACTTTTCGTCTGAATAATGGTTTTCTGCTTCCTGCATACCGGACTCCGGATCAAAGTTTTTCAATTTACTTTCATAATCGTTCTGTTTTTTCATCATATTGAAACCTCCCCAATTAGTGCTCGTTACATTAATTCTACACGGAACGACGCTATGTGTCATTCGATAGCTCTAGAGTCCTCCCGATAGGTTTTAATATAAGTTGAATGTATGAATAACTAAAAACCTTTTAAGGGGGAGGCGAAGCCATAAGACTGGCGGCAAAGCAACTTGGCTTATGGCGAAAGGCATCCCCTAGCGCCGCAACGGATTAAATGAAGTTCTTTACTTCAATATATGTGGTTAAAATTCACATTTAATAAAGGTATTGTTTTGTTCTTACTATCCTTTATTCCGACTTTTTCAGCTCAATTACACATATGATGTACTACTCTATTGAGAAGGAAAGGACGTCCCCTGTGGATTTACCAGTATCAATTGTAACAAAAAGACTGCCCCATGCCTCAAAGGATGTTAAAGTATATTATCCTGTTGTTACCCAACTACCAAATCCCAATGCACAAAGTACAATTAATCATGCCATCATAACGACTCTGAACAACATACTAGTCGAGCAAAGTTTTTACGATAAAGACCTGGTGGAATTACTTGCCAACTACGAGTTAAAGAACAACCAACGCAGCATCCTTAGCTTGAATCTCATCGTCTATTCGTTTACAGGCGGTGCACATGGGATGACTATCATTAAATCACTGACCTTTGATACAAAAACCGGAAAACAATATGAGTTGAAGGATTTGTTCAAAAAGGATAGCAACTATGAGAAAAAGTTGTCGGATATCATAAATCAGCGAATCAAAGACTGGAATATCCAGTTGCTTGAACCATTCAAAGGAATCCGCAGTGATCAGGACTTCTATATCGCGGACACCTCTCTAATTATTTACTTCCAACTTTATGAAATCACGCCGTACTATTGGGGCTTTCCTTACTTCCCAATCCCACTCCTAGATCTAGCGGATATAATAAAACCCGATGGTCCACTTGACCGGATGATGGCATTCACTTGATGAATCCATGAGAAAACACAGAATAAAACCTGTTGCCGAAACTTCGATTCTGTTTCAGCAACGGGCTTTATTTTTCTTAATACGGTACAACCCCAAAAAACCAAGCATTCCAGCGATGAACACGCCTCCTCATCCGGCTTCATATCAATTACATAGTTTGACCTTTTAATCAAATAAAAGTAAATTAAAATCTTTCACTCCCCTTCATAAACCGGGGAATAAATAACTTCGCGTTATTTCCTGATGAATAAACTCCGTATTATAACGATTCTTTTAATTACCCATCCTTTATTAAGCTCCACTAAAATATTTCCCCGGAAATAAAGTTCTTCATCACCCCATTTAGCCAACGGAATTAAATAATTAAAAATATTTACTTTAAAATAAAATCAGAACACATTAACCAAACACGGGAATCTCATTTA
>CAZWAW010000066.1:0-13055 GCA_964632025.1 uncultured Sporosarcina sp. | reverse complement strand
TATTTACTTTAAAATAAAATCAGAACACATTAACCAAACACGGGAATCTCATTTATCCATTAAGCCTCATTTACATTACCGTATAATTAATAAAAGATTGATTCATATGAAGCAATCTTTGAGAAATGATATACTGATCGCAACTACATAATGAGGTGAGCATCCATGACGAACAAAAAGTATGAAGAGCTAATCCCAAACCGTATCTTTATTGGTGGCGTAAACGCAATTGATGACCTTCTTGCCAATGAAAACATCGATGTGATTTATGATTTACGTGCAGAAGTGAATGGCGCACTCTCAAGTGATAAAAGTGTACATCAGCCAATAGTGGATGATGCCGAGCAACAAGATGAGTCCATCCAAGCTGCGGTAAAAAAAGTAGTCGATGCATATAAAGATGGAAAGAATGTCTACTTTCACTGCAATACCGGCCGTGGTAGAGCAGGAACAATTGCTACTGCAACATTATTGGAACTGGGACTAGCTGATTCGATTGATGAAGCGGAGCAACAAGCGAAAGTAATACAACCCACTATCAATGTAAAACCCCAATTTAAAGATGCACTGAAACGAATTTACGAAAAATAATAGAAGTCAATGTATCAGAGAAAAATCCTGCCTCCACAACATCATAGAGACAGGATTTCCCATATGATTATGGGTCCTATATTATTCAGTCAACCAGCTGATTTCCTATCCACCGGTTCTATATCTTTCTTCTTCCGCCTAATCACCATATAAAGAATAAAAACAACAAGTACTAGAGTACCTGACGTCAAGTAAACATACTGATAGCCAAAATGAAGGGCAATAAGTCCAAGTACAAACGATCCTATCGCAAGACCTGAATCAAAAAATGTAAAGAATGTGGCGGTTGCGTAGCCACTTCTTTCATGTTTTGTCGATTGCACTGCCAGTGTCTGTAAACTTGGGACAAGTGCACCATAACCAAACCCGACGAAAGCCCCTGCAACTAAAAAGGACGATGCAGAATCCATGTTTGCTAACAGGATAAGCCCGATAGCAAAAAATATAAAACCAGGTATTAATACATATTGTGGCCCTTTTTCATCGAAAAGCCTTCCAGTAAACGGACGTGTTAGTAACATGACCACGGCGAACACAAGAAAGAAAGTACTTGCCAATGCCAAGAGTCCTTTTTCCTGTGCATAAATGGATAGATATGATAAAACACTCGCATAAGACAGCGCAATCAAACTTCCGAGGAGTGCTACTGGAATGGCCCCTTTTTCAAATAGATCCCCAATCGACAATTTACCTTTCACGTCACTTTTTTCTGGAACAACCCCGACTGGCGCCGATAGCGATGTTAACACACCAATAATCATAAAAATACTCAGCGCGATAAACAATACATCGAATGAATAGGATTGAATGATAGACAGCGCTATTAATGGCCCGAGAACAACGGCTAAATTTGTCGACATCGAGAAATAACCTAGACCCGCTCCCCTTCTCTTGATCGGCACAATATCTGCAGCAATTGAAATTGTCGCCGTCGTAATAATACTAAACCAGATCCCCTGCACAAAACGCAACACTAAAAGTCCTGCAAACGGCTGGATAAAATAGTAGAGGATTGTACATATCAAATAGAGGACAAGACCTATCCATAACATTTTTCGCTTCCCTACAATATCTAATATTTTCCCTGTAAATGGTCTGACAACAATTGCGGAAAGCAAGAATACTGTCATTAATAAACCTGCTTCTTCATCCGTTCGATTCAGCACCCCAATCGCATAAAGCGGCAAAGTAGTAACAAGACCATAAAACACGATGAAAACAGATATGTTTGTGAAAAACAAACTGACAAATGACCTTGTCCAAATCGGCTCTTTCTTCCCCAAATTACTCACTTCTTTCCTTGTCGAGCTTTTTCAACAATCCCATAAGTAGTGCCTGTTCTTCACTCGACAAATCCATTAAAAATTCATTTTCAAACTGAATAATCGAAGCCTTAATCACAGGAAACTTAGCTACGGCTTCTTTCGAAAGTCGGACTATCTTTTCCCTGCGGTCCTTTCCTTCGGATGTCTTCAGCCATCCCAAGTCTTCCAATCGACTCACAGTCCGTGTAACCGTTGGAGCTTCCACATTCAAATACCTCCATATATTTGTTAATATCATTTCCTCATGTTGATGAACACAATAAAGTACTGTCCATTGTGATGCGAACAGATCATATTCTTTAAGCACGAGATTTAATTCTTTACTTAACAATCGTGTTCTTTGGAAAACTTCATGGAATAGTGGATTCATATCTTCAACTCCTTTATTTACCTAGGTAATTATTATATTATACTTCGGTATCCGGAACTTGTAAAGAAACAGCAACCAATAAAACAGGCAACCCCTCTTATTGGGATTGCCTGTTTTATCACATCGAGATGTTCCGCGGACCTTTCCATTTCATCGAGACAAAAATCGTAATAACAAGAACAATTAATCCAAGAATGAACGGATAAAGAATATTCACGTCAAACAGAAGGCCTGCAAGAAGTGGACCTAGGACGTTTCCAATGCTCATATATGCATTATTCATACCCATCGCAAATCCTTGCTCGTTCCCCGCTAACTTAGATATGAGTGTCGTCAGTACTGGTCTCAGTATAGAGGTCGATAGGAAAATAATCATCGTAACACCGAAAAACATAATATAGCTTGGTACGAAGATGGACAGTAAAAATCCAAGTGCTGCAAGCGCAAGGAAAATGTTCAGTACGGCCGCTTCACCAAATTTGCGAACAATCCAATCAACAGCAAAAAGTTGAATGATTACACTGATGATACCTGTTGACGTCACTAATATAGCAATATCTTTCGGAGTGGCTTCAAACACATTATCTACAAAAAGTCCAAGAACCGATTCATATGCCATTAGCCCAAAGCTCATGACAAGTGTTATTACTAAAGGGATGAAGTACGGTTTGTTAAATGACTGTGCAATTTCTTTTACCATTGGCTCAGGCTTTACATTAGATACTTCGACTTTCGTATCCATGCTTTCCTCCAACATGAATGCTGAGAAAGCAACAGCTGCAAGCCCTACTAATGCTGAAATGAGCAATGGCATTTTCAAACCGAAATCAGCTAAGAATCCTCCGATTCCTGGGCCAATAACAATCCCAAGTGACATCGAAGCGGAAATGAAGCTGTTTCCTTTGGCACGCTGATCCATTGTCGTAATATCTGCCACATAAGCAAAAATCGCAGGTATTAATAGTGCTGCCCCAACGCCGCCAATTACACGTGAAAGATATAAAACGCCAATCGAGTCTGAAAAGTAAAAAACGAACATTGATAAAGCCAAACCGCTAAGCCCTGAAATAATCATTATTCTACGTCCATAGCGATCTGTCCATTTCCCTGCAATTGGCGACATAATAAGCTGCGCTCCCGCAAATATGGCAATCATCAAGCCCGCTGCCATCCCACCTTGACCGATTGACAAAAGATAGGCCGGTAAAATAGGGATTATTATTCCGAAACTTCCTACTGCAATAAACATATTAATCATTAATACTAGCATTTTCTTCCTTTGATCTTTTGACACGCTTTACAACCTACTTTCAAATTTAAACCGACTGTATATTATAATATGGATTGAACTTAAAAGCCAACCATGGGAATCAGTTATTTTCACCCTATAATTATTCGAATAGCCGAGCATTTAAGTCCATACCATAACAATGTACAAGCATTGAATGCAACTGCCCTCTATGATGGTATAGGTGGGCCGTTATTTCTAATAGCCACTCATACCAGGAGTAGGTCACCCCCCAATAAGAAGTCATTTCCTTGTGCAACTCTTCCTCGTCAAACTCCATAAACCTCTCTTGTAAAAAAATATAATTACTCAATAACGCAACTTTAATTTCTACTTTTGAAGTCAATGAAACCGTTGAATAAAAAGTAGCCATTTCCTCTTGTTTTGCACCATTAGCAATAAAATAATCCGCTTTACATATTGTCGTAATATGCTCTAATAACTCACCAATGGAATGTTTAGCGGCTGTAGGCCTTAGTTGTAAGTCATACTCTTCCAAGCAATCTACTAGTTCAACGAGGGAATCGATCGCAACCCTTATCTGATGCAACGCATATCCACAATAGCTATTCATTTTTCCTCCCTAAGTAGCAGTATTTGCTGTTATTTTTTGATCGCGCGGCAGCGCCAAACCTACAAGTCCAATAATAGGAAGAAATGAAACAATAATCATTGTCGGGTAAATACCAATGCTATCCATCATTATTCCGATGACAACCGAACCGATTGCCCCCATACCAAATGCCAGACCGACAGTAAGCCCTGCCATCGTACCAATTTTACTCGGTACAAGCTCTTGTGCATAAACAACTGTCACAGAAAAGCTCAACATAATGAAGAAACCAATTACCATCAGTAATACTGCTACAACCCATAATGGAGCATATGGGAGCAGTAGGCATAACGGTATCGGCACTGTGAGCGAAAGTACAATGACATTTTTACGTCCAATTTTGTCTGCCATCGGTCCGCCAAAAAATGTGCCCACTGCTCCAAGTGCAAGAAACAGGAATATATAGAGTAGTCCTTCTTTATCCGGTATGTCATATTTCCCCACCAAATGAAAGATGAAAAAACTTGTAATATTCGTAACGTAAAATGAACGAGCGAAGATGATGACGAGAAGTAAACCAAGTGCTATCCCTATTTTCTTTTTCGTTAAATTACCAATAGAAGAAAGAAGTACTTTTTTACGATTGTTTACCTTCTCCTGTTCCAATTGCTTTTTATACCAAGCAGATATTTTCATCAAAATAAAAATACCAAGTGCCGCGACAAGCAAAAATAACGCTGCCGATTTTTGGCCATAAGGAACTAATATGTACGCCCCAATCAACGGAGCAAGTGCCTGTCCCGAGTTTCCACCTACTTGGTAGATGGACTGGGAAAGCCCCCGCTTCGCCCCTGCGGCCATAAAAGAAACTCGAGATCCTTCTGGATGAAAAACAGCGGAACCAAATCCAAGCAACATGACAGAAACGATTAGTAGCCAATAACTCGGTGCAAAAGCCAGTCCGCCTATGCCAACAAGCGAAAACACCATTCCAAATGGAAGTGCATATGGTTTTGGCTTGCGGTCACTTAAATACCCGATGACCGGTTGTAAGACAGATGCCACCATATTCAACGCAAAAAAAATAAATCCAAGTTGAGTAAAGCTGAATCCTCTATCCCTTACAAGAACAGGAAACATTGCAGGAATGACAGATTGAAGCGTATCGTTCAGCAAATGGACACCACCGATTGCAAACATGATCGGATAAATAGGATTTCCTAATGCAGATGATTCTTTTAATGTTGTCAATTGATTCTCACACTCTTTCCCTGACAGTAATAACTTAATAGAACAAGTATATCGTATTTTCGTAATATTTGAACGTTTACTATTGCGTAAACAATGATTTTGACTACTCATGTCGATATTATTATATCAAAGAGTTTTATTACGGATAGAAAATGGCGACCGATTTGAACATATACGATGCCATTAATACACTGCGAACTATTCCGCTTGTCAGCGATCTAGCTGCACCATCAAATCTTATTGAAAAAATAATAGAGGCGGGAACATATGCACCCAATCATCATAGGACAGAACCTTGATATTTCTTTGTACTTCAGAGAGATAGCAGAACGAAATTAGGGAAAGTGCTTCGAGTAATAACGTGGTCTCAACAGGAAGATCCTTTTTCTAGAAGTAGTATCACAAAGATTGAGCAAAGCGAACGGAATCCACTCCGCCCTTCATCATCGCGGTCGGAGTGGAACCTAATGAAAAAGATAATGTTATTTTGAAGAGCGTGTTTTAGTTAGTATAATCTCTATACTTGATATAATTAGTATATCAAGTATACTAAAGTTATTGAAAGAAGAGGTGATACTAATGAAGGTTTGTCCTTATTTGGAATCGTGCTTTGAAATTCTGGGCAGGCGTTGGAATGGTCTCATAATCCATTATCTATCGAATTGCCCGGACTTCGCGGCACACTTTTCCAATATGAAGCGCGATTTAAATGATATTACGCCACGGTCATTATCATTGAAACTGACGGAACTGGCCGAGCATGGCTTGGTTGAGAAAAAAGTGACAGCAGGAACACCTGTAATAATTTCATATCATCTGTCAGAAAAAGGACAGCAGTTAGCTATCGCCCTCAAACCTGTCCATAAGTGGGCACAAGAAAATATCGACCTGGAACTGACAACTACAAAATAAAGAAATGAGGAATTGAAATGGAATTGAAAAACAATATGATGTGTGACTTAGAAACTGGGGTATGCGGACCCGGCGGAGATACCATAATGGAATTCATCGATCTTTCAGCACCTCAAAAGAAGGTCGACTTATATTATGTAACGGATCCAATCTGTTCCCATTGTTGGGCATTAGAACCCGTTCTCCGCAAATTCGAGGCGCAATACGACCAATACTTCAACATGCATACACTGATGGGCGGACTTTTGGAAAATTGGGATGGCTTTGCAGACACTGCAAATGGCATCAATGGGCCTGCAGATGTTGCTGAGCATTGGAGAGAAGTTGGAGAACATTCCCGCATGCCGATCGACGGGACTCTTTGGTATGATAATCCGATTGAATCTTCCTTCATTCCATCCCGCGTTTTTAAAGTGATTCAAAAGCTAAATCCTAAAATTGCCGATACATTTTTACGTCGCGCACGCGAGGCCCTTTTCGCTTTCAATAAAAATATTGCGCAAGATGACATGTTAATCGATCTTGTCAATAAAGTTGGCCTTAATGGAGTAGAAATCGTCAAACAATCGAAACTTCCGGAAGCCGATACATCGTTGCAAGAAGACTTTCAACTCGTTCGCCAACTAGGCGTCCGTGGATTCCCAACAATCGTTATGTTGAATGAAGAGAAAAAAGGCGTCAAGATTGTCGGTGCACGTGCACTTGAACAATACACGGCAGCGCTTCAACAAATGCTGCCAGGTGAAATTTTGCAATCAAAGCAACAACCAAACTTACTGTCTCTTATCCAAAAAGAGAAAATGTTATTTTCACGTGAAATCGAAGAATTTTATGCAATCGAAGAAAAAGACGTCGAAGCGTTCGTAAGTGAACAATTGGTCAATGCCAATTACGAAACAAAAGAAATTCTTGATGAAAAATATATTACGATTATCGGTTAATGATTAACTAAAAAGAGTAATGACAGAAACAAGACCGGATGGACGTTCACTCGGTCTTGTTTGGTATGTTCCCTCTCCATTCAACGCTATACTGCGGTGAAATCATTCACATACATATCGATCATTTCTAGATTGTCTAAAAAATTTCCATCCGCCTTATTTTTCATCGTCAATTTGGCAACACTTTAGTATACACATAAAGGGCGGAAGGGATTGAATACTTTCATGTTTGCTTTGAATGGAGATACTTTACTTAATTACTTACCTTTCCTATTAGTTTTAGTTACGTTTGAATTGTCGCTATCTGTTTATAAATCCAGTGGCTCACAATGGACAACTAAGCTTGCGGCCGGAAACTTTTTTGTGAACCTTCTATGGATTGCTCTCCTATTACTCATTGTATTTAATCCGAATTTGTTCAATCCTGAATTTGTACCGTATATGGTGGAACTCTACGACAGCACTGCAGAGAAAATCACTTTAATAATCAACCTATCCAAGACTGCCATCGTACTAGCGGTCATTGTGACAAATACAATTGATGTTTACAATGCGTTCAATAATATCGGAGTTAAAGAAGAAACGTAACGGAAATATAGTACTTAAAAATAATGCATCAAATTACCCTTTTATTCCCATTCAATAAATCGAGGGTGAATTCAAATTGTTCAATTAGCTATGCTTTTACATCTATCACCTTTCTGGTTTTAGATACAATAATACTCGTTGTGAGCCCGACAATGAACACTGTTGTAAACGACAAGACTAAATGAACAGAAGGTATTAATATACTTCCCATTGTGACAATCAGTATATCAATGCAAAAAATCATAACTCCTGGATTAACGGACAGTTTCCTTGCGATCATTTGTGCAAGTAAATCGGTTCCGCCAATACTAATGTCTAAACGAAGCATGAGACCCACTCCTACACCGATAAATAATCCGCCCCATATTGCGCTCATTAGAGGATCAGTTACTAATTCCCTTCCAATCAAATTCAATGGATATAACAAATCTATGAATAGGGATGAAAGTAACATGCCGTGGATTCCATTATAAAAGAATGAACGGTAATACTTCCAAGCCAGCATAAAAATTGGAATGCCTACGATAAGAAATATTAGTCCCACTTTGACACCCATCGCATAATGAATAATTAGACTAATACCTATCGCACCGCCATCCAACAACTCGAATGGAACTAGAAATACATTCACGCCAATTGCGACTAATATGCTTCCAATAAATATCGTCAACGCCTTTTGCAATATGTACACAAGACCCCACCTATTTCTATTACTTTATTGATGTATATGTTTATCGCCGCCATTTCTTCACTCATTCACGACATTCGTTTCAGAAAAAACTAAATTTGGAATTAATTCATTCGATATTGAGCAGAATATGGATGAGATACCCTATTCAAAATGAATCATACTAAAGAGGAGGTTGTGAATTATTGGAAAATCCAACTACCAATAACTCAAATAAAGAACAAGAAGACACATTGACAAATAGACAGGGACATCCTGTTACAAACAACCAGAATCTAAGAACAGTCGGCAATCGAGGACCTGCTGTTTTAGAGAATTATGATTTTCTAGAAAAAATCAGCCACTTCGACAGGGAGCGAATTCCTGAACGCGTCGTCCATGCACGTGGTGCCGGCGCACACGGCTATTTTGAAGCATACGGAACAGCTGGTGACGAACCAGTTTCCAAGTATACACGGGCAAAACTATTTCAGGTAAAAGGTAAACAAACGCCTGTATTCGTCCGCTTTTCATCCGTTATTCATGGTGGTCACTCACCTGAAACACTTCGTGATCCCCGTGGATTTGCTGTGAAATTTTATACAGAGGACGGTAACTGGGATCTCGTTGGAAATAACTTGAAAATTTTCTTTATCCGTGATGCGATTAAGTTCCCCGATATGATTCATGCCTTTAAACCAGACCCAATTACAAATATTCAAGATGGTGAACGCTTTTTCGATTTTTGTGCCAGCTCACCTGAGTCATTCCATATGGTGACATTCGTCTATTCGCCCTGGGGGATTCCTGCCAACTACCGCATGATGCAGGGCTCCGGTGTCAATACGTATAAATGGGTGAACCAAGAAGGCGTTGCAGTGCTTGTCAAGTATCATTGGGAACCGAAACAAGGTATTAAAAACTTAACCCAACAACAAGCAAGTGAGATCCAAGGGACAAGTTTTAATCATGCGACACAAGATTTACATGATGCGATCAAAGAAGGTGATTATCCTGAATGGGAGTTGCTTGTCCAAATTATGAGTGATGATGAACATCCGGAACTCGATTTCGACCCTCTTGACGATACGAAATTATGGCCTGAAGATCAGTTCCCTTGGCTACCTGTCGGAAAGATGACCTTAAACAAAAACCCTGAAGATTACTTCACTGAAGTTGAACAAGTTGCATTCGGTACAGGTGTGCTTGTGGATGGTCTTGATTTCTCTGATGATAAAATGCTTCAAGGGCGCACTTTCTCATACTCTGATACGCAGCGACATCGCGTTGGTGCAAACTATTTGCAGCTCCCCATCAATTCTCCCAAAAAACGGGTCGCAACGAATCAGAGCGGTGGACAAATGCAATACAAACTTGACCGAGCCCCGGGCCAGAACCCTCATATTAACTACGAGCCGTCGATCTTGGGTGGATTAAAAGAGGCGGAACAAGATGGAATAGAATATACTCCTTATATAGAAGGCAATCTTGTGCGGGAATCGATTGACCGCCAAAGCAATACAAAACAAGCTGGAGACACGTATCGCAATTTTGAAGAGTGGGAACGAGCCGATTTGATTTCAAACTTAGTGTCAGACCTATCAAATTGTGACCCACGTATTCAAGTTAAAATGATTGCTCTTGCTGATGAAGCTGATGAAGAATACGGGCGTCGTTTACGTGAAGGATTGGAGCAAGCCTCAACGAAAGGCTCAAGTCAGAAACCGCTCGGGAATAGGGATGGTGACAAAGCGCCCGATGAAGCAGTGAAGAAAGGCCATGACGCCGATCCATATTAATAAAACAGCTCACTCAATGGAGAAAATCCATTTGAGTGAGCTGTTTTATTTTACTCAACTTGAATTAGTAAGCTTTGCTTATCGTGTACCTACACTTAAAAAGTATCGAAACACTTTTCTTAACGATCTACTCTTTTGAAATAAAGATAAACTTTCTTTAATTTTTTTGTTTGTTTTCCTTTTAAACTTTCCATATTACCAAATTCAAAAAACTTCACTCTTTTGATTCCTACAAAACTAAACAGCGCTTTTTTCATCAATATTTTATGTGCATTATTCAACCAGAGAAGTGGATATTTTGTAGGTCCCTTCATAGTCGACACACATACAACTGACTTTCCTTTCAAAAGTCCTTCTGGTAGTAGTCCCTTCTTATCCCTGTAGGCAAAATTTGCAGCAAATAATTGATCAATGTATCCCATAAGCATCGCTGGAGGTCTCCCCCACCAGATTGGATAGACAAAGACAATCTTATCAGCCCAAGTAATTTGTGTTCTATATTTTTCAATGCGAGGATCACGATACATCTCACGTCTTCGTTTATGCTCATTAAACACTAGGAGTGGATCAAACTTTTCTTCATATAAATCTAATACCTGTAACTCCTTTATGTTTGGATTTTCATTACTTCCTTTGATGATTTTCTGTAAAAATGCATAGTTTAAACTTTTGTGATTAGGATATGTGTATATAACTAGCGTTTTCATAACGCACCCCTTTTACTTGTCATATGATAAGTAAATAATAGCACTCTCTTCTTTTTGTTGTCAAATGATAATTGTATTGGGACAACGTTTTTGTTATCTTGTGAGTAAGAGGTGAAAATTATGGACAAAAAAGCTCTTTTTCATAAATGTGTGTCATTTACAACTTCTGTTCATCGCGTGACACACGAATTAACAAAAAACACCAAATCAGATTCCATCACACCAGTTCAATATAATATTCTTGAGTATATAGCCGTTAGTCAACCTGTTACCCCTAGTGAAATCAGTGATTGTCAGCATATATCTATGCCGAACACGAGCCGTGAACTGAAAAAATTAAGTGAAAAAAATCTAATCGAAAAATCAAGTGATACCGAAGATCGACGAAAACAATATATTCGCCTCTCCGAAGATGGGGAAATCATGATGAACGAGTCTTTTGCGAGCGTAGAATTTCGTTTCCTAAATCGAATACAAAATGCTTCGAAAGAAGATTTAGAGGCTATTAACCACGCATTAGATATTCTCCAGAAAAAACTATTTTATTAATAGACATGAACTACGGTTTAATCCTCTCGGAGATAGTGGGAGAAAAAATAAAGGATGAAACAAAAACGATTCACCTGGCATAAAATTGGTGGATCGTTTTTTAATAGTATACAAGCACACGTGTTGATAACCAAAAAAAACCAAAAAACAACTTAATCAAAAACTAGGCGTCCCGAGTACAGTTGCTTTTAGATCGCTTTGGATTGAACGACTCCTATACCAGTACCGAGATATCTTGATCTATAGGATGCGTATGGTGGTCGTTCATCCGTCGCCATCCAAAGGCACAAGTACACGAAGTGCTAAAGCTTTTTGGGACGAAAGAAATTCAACAGACGTGGTATACAAGATGAATTTTTCATATTAAAACTTGGCAGATTCCGATATATATCATAGATCCTCCGTGTTTAAGTAACAGATTAATTCGTTTCAATTATTTCTTTAATGATTGTCGATAAAATATCCGCTGTTCTATATTCTTCTTCCAATGTATTATCTACTCCTCCTATATTCTTTAATACTGAATCACCAATGAGATCCTGATTGTAAGTACTTTGTGCCTTACCGTTCTAAACTATTACCCCCTCGATATCCCAGGGTATTTTTGATCCATTTTAGTGTGTAGTTGTTCTGCAAATTCCACATTTTCTTCGTGATTCTTACTTGCGCGAGATACAATCAATACCACCTTGGCATACTCTTTCCCATCAATAATGAAAGCGCTATCTTTTCTTGCAATTGAATCTCTGTGAATATCAATCACCATCTTTATGCTACTGTTTTTTTTCAATGTATTATCAAGTGACTCCCTTGATACTTCATAAATTTTATTGGACCCTAAACCTCTTCCCTTTAAAATACCCATGAAATCCGAGCTATCATGTATAGTTGCAATATTTTTTCTATCAAAGAGTCTTTCAATCTTTTACCGACTAAGGTAATATTTTTTGTTTCATCTAGTGATTCAACACCTTCTTTAACATTAATTTCTGGAATGAAAGATTCACGATTGTGTGTGTGGTAAATATAAATAAGTGGTTTTTGTTGAGTAGTGGCGGGTACCAATTTGTTTTGTCCAGCAGATGAAATTGCAACATTTATTACTTCATGTCCGCCAAGTAAGAACATCCATGAAACTGCCATGATACATAGAGCTATTCTTGAGTTAATTGAAGCAATGGAATCGAAATGGGTTATTTATAGGGGAATGTTGAAGTAGGGAAACCTTTAGATAAGATCGTTAGTGAAGAAATTAAAGAGGGTCAATTTTTAAAATTAAACGTATCTTACAAAGACCAATATATAACCCGCCACCAAAAAAATATTGGACGCTCGATGCAATGGAATCAAAGTGTTTTATTCCGTATGAAACATAAAAATACCTGCATAATTTAAGCGCAAGGATCCTTGAATTTATTTCCTTAATCACTTAAGTAGTTCCTTCTATTTCTCTCATTTTATTTCACATCAAAAAATATCTTTGTTACACTCTATTAATAGACAGTTCTATTTAG
>CAZWAW010000065.1:0-16908 GCA_964632025.1 uncultured Sporosarcina sp. | reverse complement strand
GATACCCGTTGCAGGTGGTACAGCACGGTAGTTGTCATAAGCTTTTTGTGCCCAGCTTAGGAATTGGTAACGTTCTGCGTTACGCTCGAATTCGAGTTCCATGTTAAGGTTAAGAGCTTCAGCCGTTCCGTAACGGTCAACTTGTACAGAGTGGTCAATAACAAGGTCCACTGGAATTTCAGGATTGATCTTGTTAGGGTCGCCGCCCATTGCTGCCATTGCTGAACGAAGTGATGCAAGGTCAACAACAACAGGTACGCCTGTGAAGTCTTGAAGGATAACGCGTGACGGTTTGAATGGTACTTCTGCATCCGCGTCCGCATCTTTCCCCCATTTTGCCAGGTTTTCGACATGATTGTCTTTAATGACATAGCCATCGTGTTGACGTAGGACGGATTCAAGTAGCACTTTAATCGAGTAAGGTAGATTGGAAACTTTAGCGATACCGGCTTCTTCGAGTGCAGCAAGACGATAATAGTTATATGTCTTACCGTTCAGATCGAATGATGTACGGCTGTTGTGCAAATTGCTTTTTGCCATTATTGAATTCCTCCTTCTATCTGTTGAAAACTACTGAAAAGGCTGTAAATAAGCATCTTTTCTCTACTCCATCATATAATATCAACCCACATAAGTAAAATACATTAACTTTATAGTCTATCATAAGTTAATGTTATGACTCTCCCTCCCTTGTAATACTTCAAATGTAAATAATAGTATCACATATTCCATTTCTGTGAATTGGGCAGACTGCGTTGATAGGAACACTTCATAGATACATACCCATTATTTTTAGGTTTGGAACATTTATCGCATAACATTAATTTTATATTCATTTTTTTAAGAGTAATGAAATAACCGCTGAATTATGCCATGATGGAATGGATGAAATGAAAAGGGGTGTTATAAAGTGAAAAAAGCGTTGTTAGTTATTGATTATACAGAGGATTTTGTGGCTGAAGATGGTGCACTTACATGCGGCGAACCGGGAATTAACTTGGAAATATATATCACTGAATTAACGAAAAAGTTTTTAGATGACAATCATTTTGTTGTAATGCCTGTTGATGTCCATGATTTAGACGATTTGTACCATCCTGAAACAAAACAATTCCCGCCACATAATATACGTGGGACTGCTGGTAGGAATCTGTATGGTTCCCTTCAACAATTGTATAATGAGCGCAAAGAAGAAATCCATTGGATGGACAAAACCCGTTTTAGCGCATTTGCAGGAACAGATTTGGAATTGCTTCTTCGAGCACGCGGGATTACCGAATTGCATTTGGTTGGTATCTGTACGGATATTTGCATCCTGCATACAGCCGTCGATGCATACAACCGCGGATTTGACATTGTCGTTCATGAGAAAGGTGTCGCGAGCTTCGATCCTGTAGGTCATGAATGGGCACTTCGTCATTTCGAAAATACGTTAGGTGTTACTGTTGTCCGTTAACTCTTTTGAAATTTTCGGTAATTTTTTCCTTTTAGATGTTTGAAGGGATGCAATAAAGGTTATTGCAAACACTATAGAGGAAATTTTAAATTACTAAGAAGGAGATGAACAGTATGAGTTTCATTTGGTTTTTAATTATTGGCGGGATAATCGGTTGGCTTGCAGGTATGATTTTAGGGAAAGATATCCCAGGTGGCATTATCGGTAATATTATCGCTGGTATCATCGGTGCATGGATTGGTGGAATGCTACTTGGGAAGTGGGGTCCGAAAATTTCTGATTTCTACATCATCCCTGCTTTCATTGGAGCGATTATTCTTGTGTTCATTGTGAGCTTTATTATGAGATCAATGCGTAAAGCTACTTAATTCCAATAAATAGCGAATAAAAAGATGGACCCCAATTTATTGGAGGTCCATCTTTTACTTGCTTAGGTCATTATAAAGGTCTTGGCCTATGGATAACCTTCAGAAGTCGATATTCCACGTCAAGACTTTGACGCCTAGAAGCTCGGTCATAAGCTGGTCCGACTATGTGGAAAATTGTGTCGCATGGTCAGCCCTTCTTATACGTGCCGCCTCTGAACATGCGTATCCGCTTTTGTTTTATTATTTATTGGCTGCTTCCATTTCGAGTCGTTGGGCTTCGAATTCATTAAAAAATCGCAATACGTCCTGTACGTATTTTTCACTGCGGTTATAATTGAAAATCGCTTTTTCCAGATTTCCATCTGCGGCGCCGCTAATTGAAAGGTAGTTGGCGGCACTATAAATGGCGTCTTCGATATCATATGGATCGGCGATGCCGTCACCATTTCCATCAACGCCGTATCCACCATATTCTTTGATGATAGCGGGATTCGTTTTGTCCTTTTTAGGGATTTCTCCTTTTCCAAGACCGCCGCATCCCGGATAAGTCCAACCAACAAATGTGCAAGGCATGAACTGCATATGCCCTTCTGCACCCACGGGTGAAAGAAGCGGATCCATCGTTGAAAACCGTGTTTCAATGCGGTGATGTGCTGCAAGGAGTGTCCACGGGATACCATATGCCTCCGCTGCCTCTTTATAGATTGGAATGTACTCTTCAGGAATTGACGTGGCAGAGTGACGTTCTCCTATGTCGAGCAATGCACTTGCAGATTTCCGGATGAGTTCTGGATTTTTTAAACCTGTCCAGATAATAGCTGTTAACGTGAAGACTGTAACCGCAATAGGAATAAGCAGGATGATAAGCATTGCTTTCACCTTTACAGATAACCCTTTACGTTTTTGTTTTTGTTTTTTCATCTTTCCACCCCGTTAGATCCAGTATTGCTTTTGTTCGTTACGCGCCCTCTTTACTAAGCGCTTTCATATCCTTGACGATTTCATCAAATGGCACATCGGTCATGCCATTATAGGTTTTGACGACTTCCCCTTTTTGATTGACAAGAGAAAAGTAAGTTGCGTGCATTACCTGATCTGAATCAGGTATATCAGCAACAAGCGTCTTGAATGACTTCGCCGCAAAATCAGTAATTTTCTCTTGTGTATACCCCGTCAGCATTACCCATTTGCTCTGATCTTGGATATCATACATATCTAGGTATTCCTGCATTATTTTAGGTGTATCGAAATCAGGATCAATACTGAATGATACGATTTTATAATCTTCAATACCTTCATCAATAAGTCTTTTATCGACATCTGCCATGTTCATCATCATCGGTGGACATGCACTTGTACAATTCGTGAACACAAATTGTGCCAGCCATACATTTCCTTTCAAATCATCCAATGCAACTTTTTCATTGTGCTGGTTTGTAAACTCAAACGGTTCAATTTTATAATTATGCTCTGCTTTGAACCCCCCACCAGAACACGCGCTTAAAATAAGCACGATAAATAATACATAAGGCAATAAACGTTTTTTTGTCATTTGGTTTCCTCCGCTATCAATTGATACGTTCATCATAGCGGAAGTAAAGGCTTCAAACAAGCGAGGAGGTGATTGCTTCGATGTCGAATCCGTGACTTATTTGTGAAGTTCACTTCATCTTTAAGAATACAAGGACATCATGTATATTGACAAGTTTCGTTTCGAGTCGGTGTAAGAGATAAAGTGATACAAAGATTGGAAATCCAACTTCTTGTATTAAACTTATCCATTGTTCCATTTCGTCCCCTCCTTTTATCTCCTATATAGTGTTAACTTGAGGAATGGAATACATTGTCCGTGTATTTTTTAACAATTGCTCTTATAATGGTGAATAGAATGGAAGAGGTGAAGACTGTTGCAACAAGATCTATTTATGTGGTTCATCATTTTCTGGTGTGTTGTCCTCATTGGACTTTTCAGCATTGGCGGCTATTTCATGTTCCGGAAATTTTTAAAAGTGTTTCCAAAAGCTGACGGGAAATCAACACTCGACTGGGAAGAGCATTATGTGGAGAGCTCTCTCCACCTTTGGAATGACGAAGCAAAACTACTGTTGAATGAGCTAGTCGTCCCAGTACCGGAACTGTTCCGCCCAGTAGCGAAGCAAAAAATCGCGGGTAAGATAGGTGAAATCGCACTCGAGGAACATGCGGGGAAAATTGATTCCGATCTTATTATCCGTGGATATATACAAGCAACGCCTAAACGGGATCATAAATTTTTGCGCAAGAAAATGGCCGAAATGAAGATCGATCTAACTCCGTATGAACATTTATTTTGATGGAACAAAAGCGCAAGTCGGGGCTAGGCGCTGAAGCCCCGACGTATAATCTCTGAGTTACAAATTTCTCCCCTGTTCGAGATTATATTATTTTCAAAGGCATAGAAAAGGTGTCCGCAATTAAATGCGGACACCTTTTTCTTGTTTAATTTCTTTTATTTTTTTGTACTTAACAAGCATGCCAATCCGCCAAGGGACAATCATGCCAAATGCAAGAATCCAGAACATACCACCCAGTTCCCCTACATCGATTGCATTGCTAAGAAGCAGCTTCCCGGCAAGCCGGACAATAAGTAGCCCAAGTAAAATGTACAGGAATGCTTTCGATCGTTTCATATAAACATCGCTATCTTTTCGTTCGAAATTCGTCGTTTTTATCAAGATAACAGAGAACAGTATCCCAACAAGGAGCGCTTCTAGCACTTGAGGCAGCGGCACCCGAAATTCCTCGAATATGAACATTAGCGCGCCGGTCGACATAAACAGGGGCGGTAAGATGATTTTCAGTGGGGTAACAGGTCGCTTCGCCGCTTTCGTCCTGACAATCAGCGCGATCGTCCCCATAACTAGTGCAAGTACGGTTGAACCGATAATGAGGTAAACCGGGGGTACCTTTGTAAAAATCGTTTCAATTAGTTCGTTCATATTATTTCCCCCAAGCGATACTTCAATTCTTCCATCCGAATAAAACGTGCAAATCGCGCATACTCTTTCCCTTCATTGAATAGGAGGACAACTGGCGCTGTAAACAACGAAAGTTGTCCCGCTATTTCTGGCACTTCCGCCACATTCACTTGATAAAAAGGGATTTGAAAGTCTACTTTAAGTGCTGTCACTTGCGGGTATAGTCCCTCGCAGACTGAACAGTTGTCGGTTTTCACGAAAAGGAGTAACGCTCTTTCTCTTTCAACGTATTCCATCCATTCACCGAATGATCCAATTTGCTTCATCGGAATCCCTCCCATTCAACTCAAAAACCTTGGAAATCTCCGAAAATTGGGCTGAGCAAGCTTGTTAAATATGTCAATCCATCGAAGAATAGCAAAATTCCGAAGGCAATCATAACGCCGCCTCCAATTTTCATAATCAGGCCGCTATTTTTCCTAATCCAGCCAAGTCGTGTTATAAAGAACGACAGAACAAAGAATGGAATCGCAAAACCGAACACATACATCAGCATATAGAGAACTCCTGATCCTGGGTTTGTCGCGGAGAGTCCCATGATTACCCCAATTATCGGTCCTGAACATGGTGTCCAACCAGCTGCGAATGCAAGCCCAATCAATGCGCTCCCAAAATAACCTGAAGGACGGTTCTTAAACTGCAGTTTCTTTTCGCCCATAAGGAATTTTGGAGTGTATACGCCTGCAATCATCAGGCCAAATAACACCATAAAGATTGCCCCGCCTTGTCTGAGTATTACTTGATTTTCTATAAAAAACGTTCCTACAAACGATGTAGCGAAACCAAGTACGATAAAAATAACTGAAAATCCGATTAAAAAGAACAGTGTATGTAGTATACCGCTTCTGTTCATGCGTTTCGAGTCCGATTTTAAATCATCCAGTGACATGCCCGTAATATACGAAATGAATGCTGGGTACAACGGCAATGTACACGGAGAGATGAAACTTAAGAAACCGGCACCGAAAGCGAGAAATAGATTTAAGTCTGTTGCCATTATTCTCTCCCCTTCAATTTTTCTTCCTCAATCGTATCAAAAGAAGCGCCAAATTACGTCTAATATGTCTGTGAACAGTTTATGACATTTTGGCGGAACATAGTCTTAGGTCTCCGCTTCTCGCTACAATGACCGTATAACCTATATACTGCCGGCTTAAAAACCACCTACCCCAAATGGGCAGGCGGTAATAGTTCGTGACAAAATGAAGGCACTCTAAATTCAAAGCGTCCTACGGCGATAAAGAGGGATATAGTTCAATCCCTCTTTGTTGCTTGACTCAGATCCTGCGGCCCAAATCATTTATCAGATAACGTCTTCCAAAATATTGTTTTGAAGTAGATACATCTTATGGTAAAGCCCTTTTTGCATTAGTAATTCCTGATGTGTTCCACGTTCGACGATTTCACCTTTGTGCAGGACGAGAATCAGTTCCGCGTCTTGAATTGTGCTTAGCCTGTGAGCAATTGCGATTGTGGTGCGCCCTTTTCTCATTTTCTCAAGGCTCGATTGAATTGCCACTTCTGTTTCTGTGTCAATATTGGCAGTTGCTTCATCGAGAACGAGGATTTTAGGATTTGTCGCAATTGTTCGTGCAAATGCAACTAGCTGCCGCTGACCACTTGAGAATGTGGAGCCACGTTCTGTTACTTTTTGAGCGTATTTGTCTGGTAGTTTTTCAATGAATTCATTTGCCTGGACGAACTCAGCTGCAGCCCTCACTTCTTTAGACGTCATTTTCTTATCGTGCAAACGAATGTTGCTTTCGATGTCCCCGTAGAATAGAAACGGGTCTTGTAAGACAAGTCCTGTCTTCCTCCGCAGTTCTTCTTTCGGGTATTCTTTCAGCGAAACATCATCGATATAAATACCACCGCGCTCATATTCATAGAAACGCATTAGCAAGTTGATGATGGAGCTTTTACCGCTACCAGTATGACCGACGAGGGCAACAGTCTCACCTGCATTCGCGGTGAATGAAATATTTTTCAGTACGTCGGCTTGTCCGTCATAGGAAAACGATACATCATGGAATTCGATTTTACCATTTTGAATTTCGGCTTGTTTATTATCTTGTTGCTCCGGTTCCATATCAGGATCATCCATTAACTTAAAGACTCTCGACGCGGCAACCATCGCTTGTTGGAAAATAGATAATCGTTGCATTACTTGTTGAACAGGTTGGAATAAACGGCCAATCAAAGTTGTAAATACATAGAGTATCCCCACTTCCACAGGACTGGCAAGAGATAAAAATCCGAAGTATCCGAGTACAAAAATGATTGCTCCAGCGTACAGTAAATCGATTGCTGGACCCAGCAGGACACTGTCAAATTTGATGTTACGCATTCCCGCACGGAAATGTTTTTCATTAATATCATCAAATTCTGCCTCTAACCGATCTTCCTGTCTAAATGCTTGAATCATCCCCATTCCGGATAATGATTCAGCTATTTTAGCGTTGAGCTGACTTAATCGCTCACGAATATCTTGATAAAAATCAGCACTATAGCGCCTGTAGACGACAATAACGGCTAAAAACAACGGCAATAATAACAAGGAAATAAACGCCAACTTTGCATTAAGTGAAAATAATGCAATATAAACGCCAATAATTACAAATATAGCTTGTAAAAACGTGACAATGACACTGACGAACATTTCTTTGATTGCTTCTGTATCATTCGTCACGCGTGACACGATACTTCCAGCAGGTGTTTTATCAAAATAACGCATGCCGAGCCCTTGTACCTTTGAAAACACGTCGATGCGCATTTGCTGAATGATTTTCAGTGCAATATCTTGGAAACGTATCAACTGAAAATATGAGACGATGACCATGAATATCTGAATACCTATATAGACAATTGCGATATTCGTGATGGCACTTCTTTGAAAACTCATTGTAGACAGATGGTTATCAATGAATTGTTGAATAATTAAGGGCCCTACGATACTGCCCGCGACCGTCAAAATAAGCAGGACAAGCGCAATAATTACGCTTTTTTTATGAGGGATGATATAACGCAACAATCTTTTTAAGACAACCCATTGATCTTTCGCTGTTAACTTCGATTGTTTTTCTGCTGACATTATTCCTCGCCTCCTTGTTCGACAAGCACTTCAAGTTGCTGCAGGTCATACATTTCTTTATATCTTCCATTCATTTCGAGTAGTTCTTCATGCGTTCCGGCTTCGACAATCGTTCCATCATGCAAAACGATGATTTTATGCGCATGTTGAAGTGCGCTTAATCGGTGCGAGGTAATAATTGTCGTCTCGCCTGTCCTTGTGTGTTTGAGTGATTGTAAAATCGCTTCTTCTGTTTTGGCGTCAACGGCTGACAAGGAATCGTCCAAAAGTAGTAATTCAGGTTCCATAATTAATGCACGAGCAATGGAAACGCGCTGTTTCTGACCACCAGACAACGACACACCCCGTTCACCAACAATGGTGCCGTATCCTTCCGTAAATCCTAAAATGTCATCATGGATATGCGCAAGTCGTGCAGCTTCATGAATTTTCTCTGTTCCAATTCTCGGATTTGTAAAGGCTATATTTTCAGCAAGTGTTGTTGAAAATAGGAAGTGATCCTGTGGTACATAACCAATCGACTCTCTTAAACGTTGTTGCTTGTATTGATTGATTGGTTTGTCTCCATAGACGATGCTTCCTTTGTATCCCTCAAACTCTCTCAGCAATAATTTTAAAATCGCTGTTTTACCTGACCCAGTTTTACCGACAACGCCCATTGTTTCTCCTCGTTTTAACGTGAAGTGAACGTCGTGCAATGCAGCACGCTCATCACCAGGGAATTTGAACTCGTCTATATCGAAATGTAAATCGCCTTCTGGTCTTCTATCAATTGCACCCACTACGTCTTTAATTTCTGGTACGACAGATAACAATTCCGTAATACGGCTGTAAGATGCATTTCCACGCTCTACAATATTAAATAGGAAGCCGAATGCAAGCATCGGCCAGACAAGAAGTCCAAGGTATGTACTGAACGCTACCATGTCACCAATTGACATATCACCTGCAATAATTAACTTCGTTCCGAAATAGAAAGACAAAATGTATGAAATCGCGAATATCCCTGTAATCGTCGGATCGAATAATGCATCTACTTTGGCAACTCTCATATTTTTACCGACAACGTCTGTAGAGAGACTTGTAAAATCTTCAATATCTTCATTTTTCTGACCGAATGTTTTGATGACTTTTATGCCAGATATACTTTCCTGCGTTTTGTCATTCAAATTCGAGAACGCTTCTTGGGCAAACCGGAATCGCTTACGCAATAATTTGCCGTAGTAGCTTGTCAGGAAAATCATGAATGGCAGTGGAATGAGTGCAATCAAAGTCAATTTCCAATTGATCGTGATGGCCATCGTCAGAATGACGAATCCGCCTGTTGAGATGGAATCGACAAGCGTCAAAATCCCCATCCCCGCCGTTTGCTGTACAGCACCTATATCATTTGTGGCATGGGCCATTAAATCGCCTACACGTCTCTTTTGATAGAAAGATGGCGACATTCTTGTAAAATGATTAAATAACTTTTGACGCATTATTTTGGCTAACAAAACCGCTGAACCAAAAATCATCACGCGCCAGTAATAGCGTGCAATGTACATGAGGGTACCTGCTAAAGCTAAAATAACAAGCCATTTTGTTAGCCCTTCAGCTGTTAAAGAACCCACTGCAATGTCATCGACGATAATTCCAATGATTTTCGGCGGCAACAATTGTAATAAGGAAACGAAAACAAGCATCGCAATCCCGAAAAGATATTGCTTCTTCTGTTGTTTAAAAAACCAGCTGAGCTGTACTAAAACCTTCACGCTACTCCCCCTACTTTTCCTTTAAATTAGACCTTTGATTAGTTTAGCAAAAGTCTGAACAATATAAAAGGTCCGAGATTCAAATAATTCGGAATTGGAAATATTTTTTAGTTTGTAAAACGGGATAAAGCTTGTTGTGTCCTCATATTATTAAAAGAAAACTCCAGCTAGCAGCAAGGGGGATAAAATAAGGATGAAAACGAACAAAGTATATCTATTGTTATTTGTGCTAGTAAATATGGTACTTAGCTCAGCCTGTTCGTATGACAGTGAAAAAGCGGTTCTTAACGGTGATGTCGTCAATATGCATGGGCCTGTCTATAACTACCCAGTGTTTGAAACGTTCTTAGAAAGTTTGGATATGAAGGAAGTGGCTACAGTTCGTATTGCGAATTACACGCTCGAAGGAGATCCTACATTATATAATCTCACTTCCGAAGGCTCTACAATCGACTTAGAAATAGACCGTTCAAAAAATAAAAGTAGAGGAAACGATCCTGTTAAAGTCAACATGACATGTACGGATCTCGTAGAAGAGGAAGGTCAACAATTATTTGTCTATACGCTTAAAGGATGCGATTCATCTATCGAAAGCTTTACGATATTAAGTGTGGAGAAAGAACATGTGGAAGAACACACGCATTAAATAGGAAGAATCCAGAGATACCAAGCGTTAAATGTTAAAAGAATTGATTTCATTCCCGTGCTTGGAAGCCACTGATGGATCAATTCTTTTTTCATCAGCTTGATACTTTCATCTAGATTCAATGCAACTGATTAAGCTATTAAATTGTAAGCTTCGACTTAGGACATATCCTTGTAAAAGGTCAGCTCATGCTGAAGTAACCATTCCTTTCTCCACAAACCACCTGCATAACCTGTTAATTTACCATTCGAACCGATAATTCGATGACAAGGAATCACGATACTTAACTTGTTTTTTCCATTTGCAGTGCCCACTGCCCTAACGGCTTTTTCATTGCCAATTGAAACAGCAATATCTTTATAGGACACCGTTTCGGCGTATGCTATTTTTGCCAAAGCGTTCCAAACTGTTTTTTGAAAGTCTGTTCCTTCAAAGGTAAAAGGAAATGTGAATTCGTGACGCTCACCTTTAAAATATTGCTCAAGTTGATCAAAGCAATCCAGCAAAAACTCAGGCGTTTCTTCTTGCTTCCTATTTGTTACACTACCCCCTTCAGAAAACATTATTGAACAAATAGTCTCATCTGTACCTATTATTTCAATAACTCCAATCGGTGATTCGTAATCTAGTTTATTCATGTAAGAACCTCCGTAGATAAAAATTTGTATGATGCATAAAACACTAACTCTCATTTGGTTTACATAATAATATTATGTAAGCATTGCGCAGAATTTTCTTGGTGAATCACTTATATTCTCTATTCACGCCTCCTATATAACTATATTTAACCAAAAAGAGAGCTGTTATTCAGCTCTCTTTTTGGTTAATAGGATATTCACTATTCTGCTGTCTCTTCTCTTTCCATCATCTCCCGTAGTGCTTCTTCCACATATTCACTCATTGACAGGTCTTTTTCTTTGGATATCTCCTGCAATTTATCCAGCAGATTGTTTGGTAGATCAAATGTCGTACGCCGGTAGCCGCTAATTAGCGTCCACTTAGCTTCTTCGATCACAACATCACCTAAAACGAGAAATTGCTTGATAATACTCTCTGTAAGGATGTCCGGAACCGGTATAGGAACCACGATTTCACCGCTTTTTATCGATAGTTCGATATGTGTTTCTTGCTCGCGGATACGAATGTTTTCAATCCCCCACACTTGGTAAACGAAATCAAGGAAATCAAAGGATTCTTGCATATCTTTCGGCAGTAAGAAGTCTGTATAGCCCCTTACTCTACTATTCGGCTGATGGATTGAATAAGCTGCTTCATACTGATAGGCATGGATGCCGTTCGTAAAAGGAATCCATGTCCGTGATTGCAAATAGAAGCCCCACTCCTGGTCGTCGTTGCGTAATACACGCATCTCTTGCCCCTGTTGTGTACGAAACAGCTGGTAAAGTACGATGTCGAATTTAGCATCATAATACTCAACCCGTGTCCCGCGTACAGATGCAGTCCGTTCGATTTCTTGTCGGATCCAGACGGCAGTTTCATCCGGAATGGAATAGATTGTGCGCTCATCTCCAACAGGCAATTCATCCACAGGTAAAGTAGTCTCTCGAATCAAGGCGTATATACGTTGCGGTGTTACCCCTAATTGCTTAGCGAGTGTAGATGGCCGTAGACCGAGCGGCTGGTGGCGTTGGCGTTCGATTGCTAGTGCATCTACCTCCTCTTGTTTGTACCTAACTTCACGTATAAGGCGGTGTGGATTTGCTATTTTGATGATTTTCTTTTGTTTAGCATAGTGATAGACAGTAGCCTTCGAAATGCCAAGTATGTCCGCTACCTCTTGTCTGGTGTACCAATTTTTCAAGTCAATCTCCCCTGTCTGATGAATGGAACGTACATAAATACTGGGTATTTATGTACGTTTTTACGATTAAAAATACAAATAAATATTGCTTTTTTGATAAAATCAGCGTGATATATGATGATTTTTATACAGTAATTTGTTTTGAAACGGATTGTAATATGATTTCAATGAATCTCTTTTATTTTACATTTTATAATAATTTGTTATGTATGTATAGATTGTATCTAGATGAAATTAATAGAATAACTCATATATTATATGAAAACCAATATTTATAGTATAACGTGTATAAATTTCAATAGCAAATACCTACTACACGAGAAGACATTCGTCATAAATATTACTAATACATAACATAAACAAAGGGACTCTTTTTTTATGTTATGCTTAATCTATGGTAAAATGGATTTATTAATAGAGTTTGAACTTGTTTAATATAAAAATGATTGTATTAATAAAGAAAGTTATACATAGTATATAGATTGGATAATTAATCGTTATCACCACTAAATTTTGTTTTGTGTAAATATACAGATGTAAATATAATTTATAAAATTGGATTTGAACAATCGATTTACTTATTGAGCAATTCTCATTAGACCGTCTATTATGGTCTAGTATAGGGTTAAAAGTATGGATTGGATTTCAATAGAACATAATGCACGTTTTATGGATTGGGAAAAGGAGTGTTGTATATGGTGTTGTCATTGAGTGAAACAAAACAGTTACAAATGACTGTATTAAAAAAAGATTTACAAGATTTAACAAATATTCCTTTACTTCAAAACCGGTTAGATGAAGCGGAAAAAGAGGGACAAAAAGCTTTTCATGATTTTACGGATCCGGAGATGATGAAATGGTTTCTTTACGAACGCCGCCACTTGAACCAAAAAAACGACCGCACGGAGAGGACGGTCAGAGAGTACGAGCGTGAGCTTCTGCTCTTCATCGAACAACTCTTTACGAATAGCTCAGAAATAGATGTGGATGTTGCTTATATAATAGAAGGTTCTCTGTTTAAATCACTTCAATCACGTCATTTAAGGAGGTACCAGGAGTGGTTAGCAACTGAAAGTCCTTATGTGGTAAGAAAGGGTTCATACTCCCCCGCCACACTCGAACGAAAAACAACGATACTCAAAGCTTTTTTTGCATTTCTGCATAAGGTGGGCTATATTCAGGAACCGATTCACCAGGGACTACGCATTGCGTCTGTTCGAAAAGATGACCGTCCTAACCGTGATTTGGGGCCAGTGGATGTCGTTACACTGCTAGATACATTTCGGGACATGCAGCAGCCGGTCATGTTTACCATTATCCATGTCCTCACAACCACAGGGATTCGGAATGAAGAGTTTTGTACGTTGCAGGTTAAAGATTTAAAAGTGGATGCGATTCAAGGCGGCTACTATTTAGATGTATTGGGGAAAGGTAATAAGAGGCGGCATGTACCGCTGAAAGAGAAAGTGGTACACAGTATTCGTAGTTTTCGTCTGGCACGGGGTCTATTGTCGATCGAGCAAGCACAACTAGAAGATCCGCTTTTTACAACGAATACAGGTCGCGCGTATTCTCCTTCGTATTTGTCGCAATACGTGAAAAAGGAAATTACGAGCCTAGAACAGCTACAGTTATCGGATCAAACATTGAAAATCACCCCTCACGTATTCCGCCATGCTTTTGCGATTATCTCAAAGCTAAATGGTGTAGATATTTACGATATTATGCGTTCACTCGGGCATGAAAAGATTGAAACGACGATGATTTACTTAGAGAAGGTCTTCGAGAAGGAACGCCATGCCATTCATTCGTGGAAATCAGAGGGGTTTGGCGAGTATATTTAGAGTGTGAACAAGTACAGCCCCTTAAGTCGTTGAAATCCTGACTTAAGGGGCTGTACGTTGTGACGCTTTTTATTTGTTTGTAAAGCTATTATTGCAAATGAGTTTTCTTCACTAACTGACAGCTAGCTATTTACTTACTTAAATATCACTTATTATAATAAATCTAATTTAATTATTTTGCTCCAGGCATTGATAAACCGCCATCAAATCTCGCTTATTTAACTCACGAATACGATTGAAGATTGGAATATCTGCACCAGCCTCAGTATATAGGTTTTTCTCAACAACATCACTTACTTTACCAGTGAGCCATGTTTCAACTACTATGCCTTCGACAACATCCAGAAGTCCTTCATCAGTGATGCCACTTTCATTACAACTCACACATGGGATCGTTAATTTATATACGCCATCATGGAGATTATCTTCTGTAATGACTTTCTTTCCTTTACAGAATGGACATGGATGACTTTTTTTGATCTTATTAATTTGGGTAACAATTTTTTTATATCCAAACGCTTCATAGACATAGGTAAGTTTTTTGTATTTTCCATTGGTGAAATACTTATCAATAATCGCTTCTCTCGTCTCGGTGATCTTATCAAAATCACAGATTGTAACCTGGTTGTTCGTGCTGATCGTTTCGATATTGCTGCTAATTCTATCCCAGAATGGTAAGGCGTTTTGTAATACCACTTCATAACCAGCAAAGCTTGCCATTTCCAATTCAAATACTTTCAGCGCGACCTGTGTTTCCCTAGGCAGTAAAGAGACATCTTCCGTCAAAGGCATATCGCCGCCGACAATAGCTTTCAATTTTACCAGTTCCGATAACGCCCCTACAGTTTTCAAAACTTGATCAAGTGGCTGTTTTATAATCTCACGAATATCCGCATCACCAAACACGAGCTGTTTATGATGGTTTAACACAGACCCTTTGCAAATTGGACATGAAATCACCTCTTTAGATGATTTCATATGCTCTTTAATAATCGACTTCGAAATGAACATATACATCCCAATTATGCTATTAAAGCCTTGCCATGTTCTCTGCGTCTTGGCTGCTTTATCATAAAATGACTTTTCCCAATACCCGTATAAAAAGGTATGCTTTTCTTCTTCTGTCATTTCATTATAACTTTTACTCAAATCGTGGCCGAGCTCATTCTTAATTTCATTAAAAATGAATTCCAATCTTGAATATTGATAATGTTTTAATACCTCCATCACATCTGGATGCAATAGGCCATCCCAGAATGGAGCGTTTTTGTCTTGAATCACAACATCTATATCAAACTTTTCAATTACCCGGCGGCCCGAGCAGCTTGGACAATGATTGTCTTGATTATAGAAATCAAAGCTTTTCGTATTTTTATGGGTCGGATGAGCTGCCACAATATGGTTGATCAATCCACCCATTTCATAGAGAAAACTATATTGACTATACAAGTGACGTTCCAGATCAATGGCAACGACGGGTGCAATCGTTTCGGATTCGTATTCACCATAAATCAGCCGAGCCATTGATGATAAGCTTTTTAAGATACCGCCCTTATAGACGTTTTCTGCATTTTTAAAATAAGCAATCTGATTTTCTTGTAAATAGTTAATTCCATTTTGTTGATGAATAGTTGAGGAAATTCGCAACGGAGCAACTCTATCCGTACTGTTTTGTTGACGATAATAATCAGCATGACTGACAACATCAAGATGTTGAACAGGTGCAAGCTGTCTTTCACCAAAATCAACGATAAAATCAGAGCTTCCCATCATATAAGAGTTATGTTCAATCATGATCATTGAGACAGATTCATCCTGTAGAATGACCCTAATGCTATCAATGAATTGGTTTAAAATATTTTGTGATAAACCTTTTGAAGGCTCGTCAAAAATAAAAAGCGTATGTGGGTTTCTTGAGTTGGCAAACAGCTCAGAAACTAAATGAACACATTGAAATTCACCATTCGACAAGGACTGTGTTTTTCTTTCCAATGTCAAATAACCAAGTCCAAGTTTGATCAATAAGCTCAAGCGTTTATAAGCGATGTCTTCATTCGGCAGTTCATCAATAATATCTTCAATCGAGCGCTGAAAAATATCATCAATTTCTTCACTATATTTTGTAAGTTTCCTTTTAATATCAAGAAAAGTCGCAACTGTTGACCGACTGGTAATCGATTGGTTTCGATTTTGACCCACCATTACCAGTTTATCTTTTGGATATCGCTTCTGAAAATCTTTGGCCATACACTCATTGACAAGTGTAGATTTACCACATCCAGACTCACCCGTAAAGGTTACAAGTCTATTTTGGGGAATCTGAATTTCAGCCATTTGAATGTTACGACAGTAAAGATCATGAAACTGATAGTATTCAGTTGGCATTGCCTGATTCCGTTCCGAAGTGATTGGTTTTGGACGTGGGGATTCTTCAACAATTTTCCCGCCGTATTTACCACTACCAGGCCCAAAGAACAATTGCTCATCCGTTGTATCGAGTACCGTGTCAGAATGATCAATGAGCCAAATTTGATTTTTATAGCCCAATTGTTTAATCTGTTCTAGAATTTTCACTAGTGTTTGGTGATCGAGACCCACAGAGATTTCATCAATAATAATAACCGTATTTTCACTTGTTGCCATGAATTCCGCCAAGTAAAGTCGCGTTAATTCTCCACCTGACAATGTACCCATAATTCGATTTAATGTTAAGTAACCAATATTCATATTGATAATGTTTTTAAGAATATGTTGTTTCGCTTCACTAATATGTAATTCTTCTCCAAGGGAAAGAATCGATTCAATGCTTAAGTTGTTGATATCGGAAATACTATGTGGTTGATCCAATAAATCTATTCTTTTTTGATCAACTTCTGGATTATAACGCCTGCCCTCACACTTTTTACAGTC
>CAZWAW010000064.1:0-16959 GCA_964632025.1 uncultured Sporosarcina sp. | reverse complement strand
TATACACAAAAAATGTACTTCAAATGAAAAAGTTCTATATCGACATTTTGGGATTCTCTTTACTAAGAGAGGATAAGATTAGTTTTCGAATTGAGACTGGGAGTAGTGAGTTAGAGTTTATAGAAAATGAAGCAGTAGATCATCCCTTTTATCACTTCGCCTTAAACATTCCATGCAACAAATTTAAAGAAGCAAAATTATGGATAAAAGAAAGAGTAAACCTAGCTGTTGAAGATAATGAAGATGAAGTTTATTTTGAAAATCTACATGCTCATGCTCTTTATTTCTATGATCCTGCTGGCAATATCGTAGAGTTTATCGCCAGACATTCGGTATCAGAAGAAAGCTCAAAACCTTTTTCTTTTAAAAGTATTCTCAACATCAGTGAAATGAGTTTAACCGTGAATGACTCGATACATGCAAGCAATCAGCTAAATGAAATTGGTATACACGAGCGTGACAATCAAGAAATAAATAGGGAAGGGCTTAATTTTATGGGTAAAAAAGAGAACGGGATCTATTTATTATTAACTCAACCCGGGAGAAAATGGCTGTTCTCGGATAAAAAATCTATGATCTTCCCACTAGAGATTACATTATCAAACAATCAAATTATTATCATTAATTCGGGTAATGAATTAGAGATTTATCCGAAAGGGAATTTAGACGTTAAGAGAATATAGGCGTAATCTGGGGTGGATAAATGTTAGTTAATGAACGGTGATTGACAAAGCAGAGGTGCTATTTGTTGAAGAACAAATTTTTCATGATTCCATTGCTAATTGCCGTTACGTTCGGTGTCATCCTTAGTTTGAAGATTATACCGAAACAATATACGGTTAATTTAGAGGGGGTAAAGTATCAGCTGGGCACCGAAAATCATCATTTTACGAAGCCCATAACTATACGTATTGATGGGAAGCTACAGCAGAGTCTAATAGGTTCCAAAACCTTCAAAGGAACAATTGATATAGATGGCGAGAAGATACCAGTACCAGAAGACAAAAGAGGGTTAGAAATTAAGTTTCTAGATAACGGTGGAGGACCCATCGTATATGGTTATATCGAAAATGGACGTCCAGGCATATAAAGTTACGGAATAATACTGTGTTTGAGTGAATAATTGGACTTTTACGATTAATAAAGAGGAATGCAATCAAATTTGTGGAGAATTTGTTCTAGGGGAAATTTGGAAATAGCTGAAGGCTATTATGTCTTCAATTCATTAATAAAGGACTTTATAGGGCGGCGGAAGGGAATACGGTTTCTCACATCATTTGCAATAATTCCATGAATATAATGATGAAGGCTAGTTGGCTCTAATTTACTCTAATGTAAGTGAATTAATAGAACGCTAATCAAAAGCTCGAAGTGGCCTAACACCAGCAGAAAAATAACAATTGTTCAATGAGATTAATAGTAAGTTAACCCATGAGGAAACGTTTGCACTGAAGGATCTAATTTACAAGGAGCTCGAACAACTTTTAATCCACCTTCCAGACAGGCGTACAAGCTCTTACAAGCGGGAAACCTTCAAAAAGCTATATGTGCCTATGACGATGAATTGGACGCTCTAGAGCTCGTAGGTGTGCAAATTCATGATAAGGCGGCGGAAGCGAAAGCCGCCAATAATAACGAAGCAGTATTACCAAATAAGGGAATGCTGCTTTTTCTTTGTGATGTATATAGAATAGACAGAGTTTTATTCAAATGTAAATTAGTTTTTTATAGAATACATGGCATTATGTATGTAACTATATCGCGTTAGAAGTTGAGCTTGGATATTATGTGGTGATAAAACGGATAAAATATATCCTTATAGAAATCCTGCTGCAGGCGAAAACCTTGGATTGTACGACTATTCATTGCGGGAAAACCAAGAGTTCACGTAATTTTGTGATGGAATAAATTGGACTATATAAATTGAAGTGCCGAATTCACGAGGGTTGAACATACGTTCCTATCGACAGTGATAGACTTGAGAGATGAGAAACCATGTTCAAAATTTAGTGCGGAAACAAAACGGTATTTTAAATAAAACCACGCTACATTGTCCAAGTAAAAAAGTTATTTTAGATTCTTTTGTTTAATAACTCACAATTTGGGTATATAAAGCTCGAATAGAACATTTGTTCTGAACCCTGAAAATGAGCATATTTTGTCAAGGGTTTTTGATTGGTAAGTATATACAATAGGATTTAATCAACGAAAACTCGTTCAATTATAAGAAGGGGCTTATCTATCAAGCTAATAGCAGGGAAGTGAAGGCTATGCCAAGAAATCCAGGTATGACGGACGAAATCATTATTAAAATGTACAAAAGTGGTATGCCTTTTAAAGAAATGGGGCCAATTGTCGGCCTAACTGATCGGGCAATTCGAGGTTTGATGTATAAGCATGGGGTTTTAATGAATAGAGAACAATACTCTGGCCAACCTCGGAAGCATAAGGTGAATGAAGACTACTTTAAAGTTTGGACACATGAAATGGCTTGGGTGTTAGGTTTATTCGTGACAGATGGACATGTGAATAAACAAATCCATAGCATCTATTTCTCCCAAAAAGATGAACGTATCCTTCGATTGATTGCAAAGTACATGGAGGCAGATTATGTACTAGCAGCAACAGGGCCAACAAAAACTACTCCTACAATAATCATTAATTCTAAGGTAATTAAAAAGGATCTAGAAACTCTGGGGGTAATTGCTAATAAATCATTATCAGTTCCATTTCCCGAGGTACCAGAAGAATATTTAGCGTCATTTGTAAGGGGTGTTATTGATGGGGATGGGTGGGTAGAAAAAGAAGGTTATCGGATGAATGTTACTTCGGGTAGTTTGCATTTTGCAGAAAGTCTATTATCCGTTTTCCGCTCATGGCGACTGAAATCTGACATAACATCCCTAACAGGACAAACCGGTAATCCTATTTACCGCGTATGGGTAAGGGGAAAACTCGACCTGCTGAAACTTGCTGACCTTGTATATAAAGATGCATATTCTGATGATTTTCTAATATATAAAAGAGTTTACATGACACAGCATTCGGTTAATCCTTATTATGTTCAGGATCAAAGAGCCTTGCCAATGTGGCAATCAATACGACGTATGATAATGATTTGTTAGCCGATGTAAAAGAGTTTGCAAAAAAGTATAAGCTATTCATTAATGATGTGATTGAGTACAGTGTATAATTTATTGATAGTGAAAACAGCTACTAAAGGGACCTGATTAAAACAGGTCCCTTTTCATTTGAAAATATTTTAGTTTACATAATATATATTATCGGTAGTTGTGTTTCATTAGATAAGTATACTTGAAACAGTGAGATAAAATCGGAATATGTACAATGACAAGAAAATCTAAATTAATTAGACTTTCTTGGATAATTTAACTGTACAAAATCCTATGAATCCATTTGTGTTTTGTAAATAACGTTGATGATGAGTAATAAATAAAGAAAAATCACCTATTTCTAAAACTTCTCCTACCAAGTAAGCCACTTATATTCCCATCATAAAATAAACGAAGTGCCAACTTCTCTTTTAAAGAAATCGGCACTTCGTTTATTCGCTATACGTTATCGTGCCTCTTTTGGCGGTTGACACACGTCACATTTACGTTGGTTATTATTATTAAATTTCGTCAATGTTTTTTCAAAGTTACTACCACATGCGCATTTAAATTGTAACTTTTGAGAAAAACCATGATATTCCGTCGTTAACAACTTACTTTCTGAATTTTTCTCAACAAATTCTTTAATTTTATCGATTGTCCATCGTTTACTCATTCTCTTACACCTCCATATTTTATCGGTAGGCGGAGGCTTTTTTTAGCATCCGTTCAATTAGCATTAACAGTCGTAATTATCCTAAGTTCCTCATTATAACATGAGCTGGCACTCAATTAAACAGCTGAAAGGTATTTTAATAATAAAGATAGTAAGGGTTTGAAGTTATCGCTCCCCTTTTCCCCTGTTCTCATCGTACGGCGTTCTAACTAATCTTCACTATTATTATCTCCCTAGACCTTCTAGCACAGTCCAATGCTGCATGTAATTAATGTTGGGTTTCATTATAAAAAAACCGTCTCAAAAGTCATTCTCAGCACTTTTAAGACGGTTTTTGGGGCTTATTTCCCTTGTCTTACATTGCGTAAAAATAAAGATAACACAAATCCAATGATGGCAATGATTAGCCCAAATGTTATCGAATTTTGAACACCTTGAATCGAGCCTTCTAACTTTGCTGCTACTGTATTGCCATTTACATTCACATAATTCGCCGTACTAATCGACATAATTGTAATTGCTACTGCTGTACCAATCGCACCGGCCACTTGCTGCAATGTATTCATGATAGCTGTGCCATCCGGATACAACTGTCTAGGAAGCTGATTGAGCCCATTTGTTTGTGCAGGCATCATAGTCAATGTAATACCGATAAACATAATAATATGAAATGCAATGATAAAGTAGATAGAGGTTGTACCGTCAATTGTACGGAGAGCAAACAGCGCAACAATGCTCATAAATAGCCCTCCTGGTACCATCACACGTGGCCCGAAGCGATCAAACATATTTCCTGCCAAAACGGAAACAAAGGCATTAATAACGCCGCCTGGCAATAACGCTAAACCTGCGATGACCGGCGTTAACAGTAAAATGTTTTGCAAGTAAATGGGGAGTAAGACCATCGTCGATAAAATCATCATCATACAAATCACAATGATGGCGACTCCCATGTTGTACATGCGGAATGTAAAGACACGTAAATTAAGCATCGGTTGTTCCATCTTCATTTGTCGGAATCCAAATAGTATTAAGGAAAGTAAACCGATACCAATCGACATGAGTACTTCTGTTGACATAAATGTGCCCAATTTTCCTGAAATACTAAAACCGTAAACGATACCACCAAAACCAATTGACGAAAGAATAATCGACAAGATATCGAATTTCACACTTTTTACTTCGCCGACATTTTGGATAAATCGTAAACCAAACAACAGAGAAAATACTAAAAACGGTAGGCTTAACCAAAAAATAAAGTGCCATGATAACTGATCAATGACTAAACCAGCAATCGTTGGCCCAATTGCCGGTGCAAAAATGATAACAAGCCCAATCTTCCCCATCGCGGCACCACGTTTGTTAATTGGATAGACGAGCAAAACGACCTGCATCATCACCGGTAAAATAATTGCCGTACCAGCTGCTTGAATAATTCTTCCCAGCAATAAGATGATAAATGTTGGTGAAATGGCTGCAATAATCGTTCCTATAATCGAGAATACTAGCGATGCTACAAACAACTGTCTAGTCGTAAAACGTTGCATTAAAATGGCTGATATCGGCACTAACACACCAAGTGTCAGTAAATAACCCGTTGTTAACCATTGAATGGTCGGTGCATCAGAGTTGAAATCGGCAATCAATTGCACAAAAGCCATATTTAAAGCCGTTTCATTAAATAGTCCGATAAACGTTGCTATTAAAAAGGCACTGATTATTTTAATACGCTGGTCATATAGATCATTTCTCATCTTGTTCCTCCCTAAAAAAATCACTTCCTCACTTTACCACAAAATGCTAAAAGGAAACAGACGAAAGCATGAATGAACCACCTATTTATCCAGTTGTTTCATATCCTAATTCAGAGATAAGAGAAGTATATAACAGCTAAATCAGTTGCATTTCGGGGCAATAACGTGGATATTGTGGTATGAAAAGTTTAAATCCACTTGATTAAGTGGATAAATCCTGCTATACAGCTTATAATTAAAGATTATAGAAAGGAGTCGTTTAGTGTGAAGGAAATTCAATTAAATTCTCCTGAGTTTAACCGTGTATTGAAAAATATGCAGCTTGAAAACTTACATTTAAGTCATTCGTTGCAACAAAAAGCTCTTGAAATTGTCAATTCGGGTATGCCAGTAACGCCGGCTTTGATTAAGGAAGCTTTGGCAAATGGCGAAATACAATGACTTTGAAAATGACGATTATCTTTTAACTACAAATTTGTTAGGTATGACAAACTTTACTGAGCTTGAGCAGGCTGAGGCGTTTACTTTCTCGATTCGTGCAACTCAAATTGAACAAGGCGTATACAATATCACCGCTTTTTCACTCATTAATTTTGTCGGACTTCATCGCCATCTATTCCAAGATATCTACTCGTTTGCAGGACAATTCCGAGATGTGCAATTGATGAAAGGCAATACGCGCTTTTGCCAAGTACAATTCATGGATGCATACGCGTCTAATTTATTCACTCAATTAGACAATGAACCTGACTGGGACACTCTTGAGTATGCAGTTAAAAGATTGGCTTATTTCAAATCAGAGCTGAATATGCTGCATCCATTTCGTGAAGGCAATGGTCGTACAATTCGTATCTTCTTACAATCTTTCGCAAAGTCGAAAGGATTCTTATGGACATACGACCAAATCAATCGTGAAGAATACATGCAAGCTATGATAAGTGCAGTAACAAGTGAAGATTTACTTGAAAAGTTATTGCTAGATACATTAAAATCTATAGATTAAATGCCGGCGAACTTCCAACTTGGAAAGTTCGTTTTTTTTTTACATTATGTTATGTATAGAAAAAACCGCAAAAAGTCAGATGCTTTCTGCGGCAGATTGTTTGGGTTGTTCTAATATGATATTTCTTTTTTTCATCTGAACAAAGAAAATTGCTGTCATGCTTAAACTGATCAATCCGAAAATGATAACCATCGATTGCAACCCGATAATATCGAGAAATGCACCCGCTGTCAGTAAAACGACCTGGAACATGACCCGTTCCAACATATTGCGGAACGAGAAAAATCGGCCATGATACTCTTTTGGCATCTGTTTCTGAAAAATGACCATCGCTGTTGGAAAAAAGCAGCCTAACGCGAATCCAAGTACGGCGAAAGCACTTAACGTAATAACTGTACTTTCTGCAAAAAAGAGCATGAATTCTGCAACTGCTACCATCGTTGCAAAGGAAAATAAGATTGTCGTCGTGCGCCATTTCTTAGAAATATACTTCACGGCAAATGTTCCGACCATGAATGCTACCCCTTCAAATGTATAAATAAGTCCTTTAATCGATGCGGAATCTTGGATTTCACTAATATTAATGACGATTAGGTTGAATGATCCGATGAAAAGCAATGGAATAAGCGTCATAATGAGTGTCATGCCGACAGCAGGATATGCTTTCAGCACAGGGAAAACTTCCATGAATCCACCCTTGTTACCCACAGATTTCACTTTTGCCTCTCTCGCCTCTCCCTCATCGATGCGCAACATCATTGTAAATAGTAGTAGTGCACCATAAGCTATCATAGATATCCAGTAGAGCGACATAAGCGACCAGTAGACGAGCATAATACCCGCTAAAGCCGTACCAAGCACACGTGAGATCGTCGCGACATTCATATGCCATCCGTTCATCGCCAACAAATCATCATCCTTGACGACAAGTGGAATGGTAGCCTGCAGTGCGGGAAAGTAGAATGTTGCAGAGAGTTGAATGCTAACCATAAATGCAACCATCCACCAAATAGAACCCGTTGATATTGCAATTAACATAAAGATAACACTGAGCATACGCCCTGCCCCTGATATAAGTAGTACGTTTTTTTTCCTTGACTGATCAATGATTTTCCCAGCGAGCGGTCCCGCAATGATTCCTGCAAGAAGCCCTGCTGACATTATTAATGCTTTAACGAAATCGGATGGGATCTTTTCTTGCATAAACTCAAGATTCCCGATTATTCCCGTCCATAATCCTAAGCCTGCAATCATTTCCCCAGTTAAAATGATCCAAATATTTCTATTTCTCCACATACACTATCCCCGATCTATTATTAATGACTATTCAAAAAGTCCACACTTGTATAGGAGGTGCCGTATTCTATATAGTGTGAAGTATTGAATACGGGATAATAACTAGCGTAGGCATCCCCTAAGCGCCTAAGCGTTGTTCAATGGAATCAACCATTCAACCAATCTAGTACAAGTTCTCTTTTTGAACGTGCAATTTACTTCGCTTATCGAACTATTATACGTTAGAGGAAATAAAAAGTCATGGGAAGATACTCCCATGACTTTTAAAGTTATTTATTCAATTTCAGCTTTCGGATCCTTATAGATATGTGTTATACTGCCATCTTTTTTCTCATCGGCTAAGCTACTACCATTAGAAGAACGGTCAACTGGTCGCAATGATCCTGCTAAGATAGGGATTTTACTTCCCTTTTCTGTCGCTAAAACAATAATTTCATCATTTTTCACCAGTAACGCCCCAATAACACGATACGGATTTGACTTAAGCTCCTTCAGTACAACATTACCTCGTTGCGCCCTGGAAGCACTTTCGAGCTCTTTTAAGCCCATTCTTTTCACGCTACCTCGCTGTGTCGCGATTAAGACAGAAGCCCCGTCATCTGCATTAATCTCCATTGCAACGAGTTGGTCATCGTCCTTTAGGTTAATACCCCGTACACCGGCTGTCCTTATGCCTGTTACTGATAACTCAGTTAGCGGGAAGCGAAGCGCATAGGCCATCTGCGTGAAGAGGATAACGTCTTCATCCCCTTTGACGAGCCTTGCGTCAATCATTGCATCGTCCTTTTTCACACCCATCGCTTTAAACAACCTTGAATAGCGTTGGACTTTAAAATCGGCAAGTTTGGATTGTTTGATTAATCCATTTTTCGATGCTGTGACGATTAACGCATCTTCATCGAAGTTATCAAGACCAATCGCCGCCACAATCGTTTCATTCTGTGCAAGTGGGATGATACTAGATATGTGTTGCCCAAGATCTTTCCACTTAATATCTGGCAGCTCATGAATAGGTTGATAGAGATAATTCCCGGCCGATGTGAACAGCAAGAGATGATGCTGCGTGTTCATAGGCGCTTCTAACAGCGTATAATCGGATTCTTTCATTTCTTGGCCCGTACCGTTTGAAGCGCTGTAAGAACGGACGCTAGTACGCTTCACATAGCCGTCTTTTGTGACGGATACAATCACTTCTTCACTTGGGACAAGGATATCAAGATCGACTTTAATTTCCTCGATTTTTTCCTCGATAACAGAGCGTCTTGGTTCTGCAAATTGTTTACGGATGTCAAGAAGCTCTTTTTTGATGACTGCTGAAAGCTTTTTATCACTTTTCAAAATTGCATCCAGCTGTTCAATCAGTTTCCGGAGTTCAGCATCTTCTAGCTGAAGTTCGGTAATATCCGTGTTTGTCAGTCTATAAAGCTGTAGTGAAACGATTGCTTCAGCTTGTATTTCGGAGAATTCGAATTTCGATATGATATTATTTTTAGCATCACGTTTATCTTTTGATGCACGAATTGCTTTGATCACTTCATCCAGAATCGATAAAGCTTTCATAAGTCCTTCGACAATATGAAGTCGATCTTGCGCTTTTTGGATATCGTATTGGGATCTACGTGTGACAACTTCTTTCTGATGGCCGATATACGCATCAAGCAGCATTGGCAGTGACATTAATGTCGGTCTGCGCCCGGAGATTGCAATCATGTTGAAGTTATACGTCACTTGCAAGTCTGTATTTTTAAGCAGGTATTGTAAAATGGCATTACCATCGACGTCTTTTTTCAGTTCGATGACAACACGGAGACCAGTACGGTCCGATTCGTCTCTGACGTCTGCGATACCATCTAGTTTCCGGTCATGACGAAGCTCATCCATCTTCCTCACCATATTTGCTTTGTTCACGTCATATGGAATTTCCGTCACAACGATTTGCGATTTACCGCCTTTTAAAGGTTCGATGAACGACTTTGACCTGATGACAAAGCGTCCTTTTCCGGTCTCGTAGGCTGTTTTAATACCATTTGTACCTTGGATAGTACCTCCAGTTGGAAAATCGGGACCTTTTATTACTGTCATCAATTCATCGACTGTAACGTCCGGTTTGTCCATCCGCATAAGGACTGCGTCAAGCACTTCGTGAAGCGCATGTGGTGGGATATCCGTCGCATAGCCTGCAGAAATACCTGTTGAACCGTTGACGAGCAAGTTTGGATATCTTGCGGGTAAAACAGTTGGTTCAGGTTCAGTATCATCGAAGTTCGGTATGAAATCGACAGTATTTTTACCCAGATCGCGTAGCATTTGCCCTGCTATTGTAGAAAGCCGTGCTTCTGTATACCGCATTGCAGCAGCCGAATCTCCATCGACTGAACCGTTATTACCTTGCATTTCAACTAACATATGACGCAGTTTCCAATCTTGGCTCATCCGTACCATTGCTTCGTAGACGGATGTGTCACCGTGGGGATGATAGTTCCCGATGACATTCCCGACTGTTTTTGCGGATTTACGGAATGCTTTCTCATGTGTATTGCCTTCGTGGAACATCGCATACAAAATACGCCGCTGAACGGGTTTTAAGCCATCGCGTGCGTCAGGCAATGCCCGGTCCTGGATGATGTACTTACTATATCGTCCAAACCGGTCACCGATCACTTCTTCCAGGGGAAGGTCTTGGTAGCTTTCCGATTGTGTCATTCAAAATCCCCCTCAACGTGCAAAAATTCGTTATCCAAAATATTATGCACTTCCTGCGTGCCGAAATCGACGTTCTCTTCAATCCAGCGTCGTCTTGGCTCTACCTTATCACCCATCAGTGTCGTCACTCGACGTTCAACTGTAGCGCTGTCTTCAATCGTTACACGGATCAATGTGCGCGTTTCAGGATCCATAGTTGTTTCCCATAATTGATCAGCATTCATTTCTCCAAGTCCTTTGTAGCGTTGGAGCATATACCCTTTGCCGACTTTTTCTATTGCTTTATTAAGTTCGGTGCCTTCCGTCCATGCATATGCAAATTTCTCACTCTTCCCTGTGCCTTTAAAGACTTTGTAAAGAGGTGGCAATGCGATATATACTTTCCCTGCTTCAATTAGCGGTTTCATGTAACGGTAGAAAAACGTCAGCAATAGCACTTGAATATGTGCTCCGTCTGTATCCGCATCCGTCATGATGATTACTTTATCGTAAGCGATGTCTGCGACTTGGAAGTCAGAGCCTACGCCGCCCCCAATTGCATGAATAATCATATTGATCTCTTCATTTTTCATGATATCTTCAAGTTTCGCTTTTTCTGTGTTGAGTACTTTACCACGCAGTGGAAGAATTGCCTGGAACACACGGTCTCGCCCTTGTTTTGCAGAGCCGCCGGCAGAGTCACCTTCGACAAGGTATAGTTCGTTTTTCGCAGCGTTTCTAGATTGTGCAGGCGTTAGTTTACCAGACAGTAGTGTGTCCGATCTTTTTCTCTTTTTACCTGAACGTGCATCTTCACGTGCTTTTCGCGCTGCCTCTCGTGCCTGATGCGCTCGAATTGCTTTACGTACAAGAGATGCACTTAAATCCGCATTCTCTTCAAGGAAATACAAAAGTTTTTGCGAAACGATTGAATCGGTTACGCCTCTTGCTTCGCTTGTCCCAAGTTTGCCTTTCGTTTGCCCCTCAAATTGCAGGATTTCTTCAGGAATACGGACAGATACGATTGCCGAAATTCCTTCACGGATGTCCGCACCTTCAAGGTTTTTATCTTTTTCTTTTAATAAACCTGCTTTTCTTGCATATTCATTAAACACACGCGTCATACCCGTTTTGGCACCGGTTTCATGTGTTCCGCCGTCTTTTGTTCGAACGTTATTCACGAATGATAAAATGGTTTCTGAATAACCATCACTGAATTGGAAAGCAAATTCGACTTCTATGCCTTCTGATTCGCCCTCCAGATAAGCTACTTCATGCAAGACATCCTTTTCTTCATTCAGGTAGGAGATGAAGGCTTCAATGCCAGTTTCGTATTGAAAGATTTCATGCTTGTCCGTTCCTTCTTCTTTCAGCTCGATTTTCAAGCCTTTTAACAGGAATGCAGACTCCCGTAAGCGCTCACTAATGGTTTCATAATGATATTTTAACGTTGAGAAGATTGTCGCATCCGGTTTGAAGTGAATGAGCGTCCCTTTTTCACGTGTTGTTCCAATTTGTTCAAGTGTCGTGGCTGGCTTACCGCCATTTTCGAAGCGTTGGCAGAACTTTTTGCCGTCACGAAAAATCGTTACTTCGAGTTTTTCTGACAATGCGTTTACAACAGATGCGCCAACTCCATGAAGTCCTCCGCTTGTTTTGTATCCGCCTTGACCGAATTTGCCGCCCGCGTGGAGAACGGTCAGGATAACTTCCGCCGTCGGTTTACCCGACTGGTGTATTCCTGTTGGCATACCCCGTCCGTAGTCACGCACACTGACGCTACCGTCTTTATGAAGTGTAACGTCTACCTCATTACCAAATCCCGCTAGCGCCTCATCTACCGCATTATCAACAATCTCATAGACAAGGTGGTGAAGTCCACGGGAATCGGTTGACCCAATATACATACCTGGTCTTTTTCGTACCGCATCGAGGCCTTCAAGTATTTGTATCGAATCATCATCATACGTATAATTATCTACGTTTTTCGTCAAAGTGCAACCTCCATCAAACAAATGTTCTCTATTATATAATCGTACCGCTTCCTTTAAAGCTTGTCAAATCAACGTTTTCGGAAGCTTGCTCAATTAATTGTATAGAAGATGGACTTTTATTGCAACGAAGACAGGAAATTGTTAGTTTCGGAAATCAGCTGTTAGAGGTCCGAAAATTAGAAATCAGGCGATAACTGTTTAACTTGGTTCGCTCATTCTCTCCATGAAGCCCATTGTCGCAACTTCACGGTTCTGCTAAACTAGGTCTATACATAGACAAACTAAAAAAAGGGGAACGTCAATGGAACTTATCATACTTTTACTGATTGCTTATTTAATTGGTTCGATTCCTTCTGCACTTTGGGTTGGGAAACTTTTTTACAAGACGGACATCCGACAACATGGTAGCGGAAACCTTGGTGGCACGAATACCTTCCGTGTACTCGGCAAAACAGCCGGACTTACTGTAACCATTCTCGATATTTTAAAAGGTACGGCAGCTGCACTGTTGCCACTGTTACCTATTTTCGACAGTGTATCCGTCCATCCTCTTATTCCAGGACTTCTTGCGGTTGTGGGCCATATGTATCCTGTCTTCGCGTATTTCAAAGGAGGCAAGGCTGTTGCGACTTCTGGTGGTGTGCTGTTAGCCTATGAATGGCCTGTATTCATCCTTGTGTTCATAACATTTTTCATCGCTTTGAAAGTAACGAAAATGGTGAGCTTATCGTCAATGATCGTATCTGTTGTTGGATTTATCTACAGTATCTATTTTTACTTCCGAACGGGCGATATTTATTTGACGGTGATGATTGGTCTTTTCGGTGCCTTTATCTTCTATCGCCACCGAGCGAATATCGGTCGCATCAAAGCAGGAACTGAGCCAAAAGTGAAGTGGTTATAATACAATGAAAGTAGTAAAGGAAAGGCTGGTGTGTCCTATGGAAATTATTTTGTCGAACGAAGCGCTTTTATGGTTTAAAGAAGAGATGGAAGCTGTACCTGGTGACGCCATCCGCTTTTTTGCAAGATATGGCGGATCCAGTTCAATACAGGCAGGCTTTTCACTCGGTGTAACAAAAGAGCAACCGGATGAAGTAGCCATTGAAACAGAGCATGATCAAGTTCGTTATTATGTTGAAAGCCGGGACAAATGGTATTTCCTTGATCATAACTTGCATGTTAATGTAGATCCGAAACTGACTGAACTTATTTATTCATACGAAAAAGCGTGATGGCCATATGCCTCACGCTTTTCTTCATTTATTTATGAGTAGACAAGGCTTTGATGACGATGAGCAATTATTAACTCTCAAAAACGTGGAACCGATATACTTCACACTCTCTAGAGTAGATTGAAACGTTCTAATTGATTGTGTAGTTCTTCCTTTAGTAAAATGTCTCGTTCATGCTTACCAAACAAATCAAAATGAGGATAATCATCCCTCATATCGATCCACTCCCGCTTCAACCCATATTGCTTGCCCCATTCGACAAGTTTGTCGATATCTGCGCAACCTGCTTTGGTTACTGTATTGCATCCCGGAAAGCGTTCATCGAGCCAGTAATGCGTTAAAAATGCCATTTCCCCTTCACTGACTGCTTTTTTCCATGCCTGCAGTTCAACGCGTTTAATACCAAATGCCATTAGTCTTTACATCGCTTCACTTCTGTATATTTAGCATCCCAATCTGGCGCGATTCTCTTTAGGGAAACGGGACGGAATGACCCTTTTTTCACAACGACATGTTCCGATTTTGCTGTTGCCGAAATTGTGCCATCCTCATGGAGGATTTCATAGCCGTAGGTTGTACGCAGCCTTCCGTGTGACTCTACCCAGGTCCGTACCGTCGCTTTCTGGCCGTATTTCATCGCCGCCTTATATTGGATAGATAAATCCGTCACTGGCGATAAGAAGCCATCTGCCTCCAGTTGCGCGTATGTATAGCCTAAGTCCTCAATCAACTTTGTTCGTCCGATTTCCATCCACACTAAATAGTTCGCGTGATAGACGATGCCCATCTGATCCGTCTCGGCGTATCTAATTTCAATTTCTTTTTCGCTGATAAACACTACCATCACCTCACTACCCATTATACAAAAGTCATGCTGAAAAAGCTGTCTTGAGGTTGCGGGAACAAAAGCACAGGACATCAGGAGTCTAGACGTGAAATCTCTATTTTGCAAATTAACTAAAGGTAGAGATTTTATAATTTCCTAAGCAAAAAAGGTGCCCGATTAAATCGGACACCTTAGCTTATTAAAATTAGTTCGATTTCATTTTATCACGAAGAACCATTTGCAGAATTCCTCCGTGACGGTAGTAATCAACTTCAACTTCAGAGTCAAAGCGTGCTAGTACGTCGAATTCTTTGACAGAACCGTTTTTCGCTGTTGCTGTCACTTTCAGAATATCGCGTGGTTTTACACCTTCTGCGATGTTAACGTTGATTTCCTCTTCACCCGTAAGGCCAAGTGTTTCAGCACTATCGCCTTTCATGAATTGAAGTGGAAGAACGCCCATCATGACAAGGTTTGAACGGTGAATACGCTCGTAGCTTTCAGCGATAACAGTTCTGATACCTAGAAGTGAAGTACCTTTTGCTGCCCAGTCACGTGAAGAACCCATTCCATAGTCTTTACCTGTGATAATTGCAAGACCCGTGCCTTCTTCTTGATACTTCATAGCAGCATCATAGATAGGCATGATCTCTTTTGTTGGCCAGTAAGTCGTGAATCCGCCTTCTGTCCCTTTCGCAATCTGGTTACGGATACGGATGTTAGCGAATGTACCGCGCATCATTACTTCATGGTTACCACGGCGTGAACCGTATGAGTTGAAGAAACGAGGGCTTACGCCATTGTCGATCAAATACTTACCAGCCGGCGTATCTTTACCGATTGCGCCCGCAGGTGAAATATGGTCCGTTGTGATTGAATCGCCAAATTTACCAATGACACGAAGCCCTGAAAGTGCTTGGATGTCAGCCGGCTCTTTTGCAAGACCTTCGAAGAACGGCGGGTTTTGAATATACGTTGAGTTTTCATCGAAATCATACAATGAATCGTCTGTTGTTTCGATTGCATTCCATGCTTCATTCTCAGTGAATACACGCGCATATTCTTTACGGAATAACTCAGGAGTAACTGTTGATTTAACAACTGCTTGAATTTCTTCCGTAGTTGGCCAAATATCTTTGAAGAAGACATCAACGCCGTCTTTGCCTTTACCAATTGGATCTTTTTCGAAATCGATATCGACTGTTCCAGCAAGTGCGTAAGCAACAACAAGTGGCGGTGAAGCCAAGTAGTTTGCTTTCACAAGTGGGTGAATACGTCCTTCAAAGTTACGGTTACCAGAAAGAACTGAAGACATTAGCATATCGTTGCCCATGATCGCTTTTTCAATTTCAGGAAGAAGCGGTCCAGAGTTACCGATACATGTTGTACAACCGTATCCAACTGTGTTGAATCCGATTTGATCTAGGAACACATTAAGACCTGAATCTTCCAGGTAGCCTGTAACGACTTTTGAACCTGGTGCAAGTGATGTTTTCACGTATGCAGGTGGTGTAAGTCCTTTTTCAATTGCTTTTTTCGCAACAAGTCCAGCACCTAACATAACATATGGGTTAGATGTATTTGTACATGAAGTGATAGCGGCGATTGCAAGGTCCCCTGTTTTGATGTCGACAGAACGTCCGTCTTCAAATTCAATTGTAGCTGTTTTTGCAAGCTCTTTTGGAGAGAATCCGAAACCTTGGTTCCCTTCAGGTGCAACAACTGCTTCTTTGAATGAACTTTGCATTTCTGTAAGAGGAATCAAATCTTGTGGACGTTTCGGTCCAGCAAGGTTCGCTACAATACCAGTAAGGTCGATTTCGACAACATCTGTGTAAGTTGGTTCTTCGTTCTCTACAGTGAAGAACATATCGTTCTCAACTAAGTATTGTTTAACTACAGCAATGTCGCTATCTTCACGGCCTGTTAAGCGCATATAGTCAAGTGCTTCTTCATCAACTGGGAAGAATCCGCAGGTAGCGCCGTATTCAGGTGCCATGTTCGCAATTGTAGCACGATCTGCAAGTGGCAAATGTGCAACGCCAGGTCCGAAGAACTCAACGAATTTACCTACAACGCCATGTGCACGAAGTGTTTGTGTTACTTTAAGTGCAAGGTCAGTAGCTGTCGTTCCGTTTGGAAGTTGGCCAACAAGTTTTACACCGATAACTTCTGGAATTGGGAAGTATGAAGGCTGTCCAAGCATACCTGCTTCAGCTTCGATACCACCGACGCCCCATCCAAGAACACCGATACCGTTGATCATCGTCGTGTGAGAGTCTGTTCCAACAAGTGTATCTGGGTATGTTTCGAATGTGCCGTCTTCGTTTGCAACTGCATGGACAACGTTTGCCAAGTACTCAAGGTTAACTTGGTGAAC